>PLXP01000226.1 GCA_003151435.1 Acidobacteriaceae bacterium | reverse complement strand
CAAAGCTGGCACCCGTCCAGGACGACGTCGTATGGCAGGTTGCGCATGTGGTGGGAAAATTGACCGAGACGTGATTGGGAGCCGTGGTCTTGGTGAAATCCGCCTGGTGGCATCCGTAGCAATCCTTGGGCAACGTTGTGAAATTGTTGTTGGTGTGGCACTGTGCGCACCCCACGGAAACATGTGCGCCGGTCAGCGGGAAGGAAGTCTTACTGTGGTCAAAGGTGGAGGAAGTCCAATTGGCAGTGGTGTGGCATAAGCTGCAGTCGGTGGGGAAGCCCGACGAGACGTGATTGGGATTCGTGGTCTTGGTGAAATCCGCCTGGTGGCAACTGTAGCAGGCGGTGGGCGTCGAATTGTAGTTATTGTTGACATGGCACTGCGCACACGTAACGCTTGCGTGTGCCCCGGTCAGAGGATAGTGCGCATAAAGTGTGTGATCGAACTTGGCGTTGTTCCAGTCACTCGTCGAGTGGCAACTGGCGCAGTCGTGCGGCAGGCCGAGTTGCACATGGGGCGGATTGTTGCTCTTCGTAAAATCGGTGACGTGGCACGAGTAGCATTCTGCCGGCGTTCCCTTGAACACGTTGTTAATGTGGCACGAGGTGCACGGCAACGTAACGTGCGCTCCGGTCAGCGCGTAGCCCGTGTACTTCAGGTGGTCGAACTTGGCATTGAACCAACTGTCCATGCTGTGGCAAGACTCGCAAGTAGATGGAAACCCGAGTCCGACGTGATCGATGACGGGCGTCAGAAAATCTTTCTGGTGGCACGAATAGCAAGAAGTCGATAGGCCCGCGAACTGTCCGGCGGCAGCGTTCTTGTGGCACTGGTCGCATTGAACCAGAGCATGCGCACCCACAAGCGGAAAGCGATTCTGATGATTTTTAATCGCCTGTAACGAGACTTGCCAGCCCGCCACGGAATGGCAACTCTCGCAGTTAGCTCCAAACTGCCGGCGGTGTATGTCCGCGTGGCAATCGGCGCAGTGGCTGCTGACGTTCTTGAACACCAGGCTGGTGTGGCACTTCGAACAACCGACCTTCTGGTGCATGCCCCGCAAGGGATACCCGGTTTGATCGTGATTGAATTCGGGGTTTGACCGGATGGGTTTCCAACTGGTGTAGGTGTGACAGTTCTGGCACGGGATCGAAATCGGCCCGTGAGGATTGCTTACCTTCGCTTGAGGGCCGCCGACATTAGGCCGAACGCCTTCGGTCGGCTTCTCAGAAGCCATGCCGACGAGCATCGGAGCAAGCCCAAGTGCGATCGTGGCGAGCCAGCGCCTACGGTGCATCCTTTTCCCCGCGCGTTCAGTTATGCAAACTCAGACCAAATGCGAGTCGCCGCCAAATGCACGCACAACTCGTCGCGATACCTCAAGTCCAAGAATGCCGGGCACGGTAAAAGGTGCCACGGCACAAACACTTGAACTCAGTGAACTCCAATGGTGCGAGTTCAGGCTATTTCGCGAGCGTCATGCCATCATCACAATTACAGGGTTTACACGAAGCTTACATTCGCTGCCAATGAAGCTGTCAACTAGCTTCAGGGGTTGGCGCGTGGCCTTCTTTAGACGTGTCTACCGAGAATCTGTTACATTCTCGAGGCAACCGGCAACGATCAAAAAGTAGTGCAATGTATAGGAGCAACTGAAAACGAGATTACAACATCAACGCTGAGTCGGTCTATCAGAAAAGCTTTTATGAACTTATTGTCATTTACTCTCTCCATCCTTGCGTTCTGAGGCTTTGGGAATGTTTGCTCCGTGGCAAGCCTCGCACGCCGTTGGCGTCGGCTTGTAAAACAGGACCAGGGTCCCATTCACCGGCTTCTTGAGCGTATGGCAGGCTGAGCATGCAACGTCCTCATGGCCGCCTTGGAGTGGAAATGCCGTCTTGTCGTGATCGAAGAGAGAAGGTCTCCATTTGTTGCTGTTGTGGCAGGTCGCGCAGTTACTGCCGCGTGTGCCGAACTGGTCTGCGTGAGGGTTCTCGTGACACTCATTGCAGGCCTTCGGGGCGCGGGTGAATTTGACGTGCACCATCGTTAGTTCCATGTTCGGCGGCTTGTGGCAATCGGCGCAGGCCACGGCACGATGAGACCCAATCAGTGGAAAATCCGTTCGCGAATGGTCAAATTTCGCCAGGTCCTTCCATTCCTTTGTCGAGTGGCAGACCCCACATCCCAACGGTTTGCCCGTTGCGTCGGGTGTGGCCATCCGCCCGGCAAACTGCCCTTTGTGAACGTCCTCATGACAGGTTGTGCAACCAAGATGACTGAAGTGATAGAGGGCCACCTTTGAGCCAGTTGGCGCTTTGTGGCAATCGATGCAGGCCACCGCCTCGTGTCCACCCGTCAGCGGGAAGCTGGACTTCTGGTGTTTGGTCAGCGAGAAACTCGTCGCTTTGAAGGTTGCTCCGTCGTGGCACCGCTCACAACGGTTCTCCCACGGTCCCCCCGCAAACTGGCCTTCGTGTTCATCCTTGTGGCAATCCACACACAGCGCAAACTTGATCTTGTACCGCGTCGCCTTGCCCGCCGGGGTATGACAGGACGCGCACGGCACCTTCGCATGGGGTGACACAAGCGGGAAGCCTGTCTTGGCATGATCCGCCGCCGCATGCTTCGACGGAATCCACCCCTGCACCGTGTGGCAGCTCTCGCATCTGCCTCCGTCAGCCCGCTTCAGAAATTGTCCGCCGTGCGGGTCGGGTTTGTGGCAATCCGAGCAGAGGTCGTGGGCGATCGGGGCCCTGAAGTTCTCGCCCTGATGGCAGGTGATGCATGAGACCTCGAGATGTTTGCCAAGCAAAGGGAATTTTGTCTTCGAATGATCGAACGTCGACGTGAAGGTAGATTTCTTCCAGGTAGAGGTTGCATGGCAGGATTCGCATCCCTGCTTGAACTCGCCCTTGTGCGGATCGCTATGACAGTCAGAGCAGCTTGAGAACTTCAGGCCCGTGTATCGCGGCAGCCCATCTGTTCCGGACGTGTGGCATTTTTCGCATAAGACGTGCCGATGCTCGCCGGTGAGCGGGTAACGCGTCTTCGAGTGGTCAAAGTTCTCCCTGTTGATGGTTGCTGCTTTCCAGTCCGTCGTCGAATGACACGTTTTGCATTCCGTTCCGAAGCGCCCCTGGTGCTTATCCTCATGGCAGGTGATGCAGCTGGGCGATAGGCCGAACCAGGTGCGATTCAGATCCTTGCGTGTGAGCAGCGCCCTCGCTGAAGCGGAGATATGTTGCGCGGTATGACACGTGCGGCAGGCCACGCCCACATGCTTCCCGTCGAGCATATAGCCGGTCTTCGCGTGGTCGAAGCCCTTTGGGGTGGGGTCCCAGCGCACCATCGCGAAGTCCGCACCGTTGTGATCGGAGTGGCATTTTACGCAGGCTGCACCGGGAGGTCCCGACCTCGGGAAGGTGGCGTGAAGCCCCTTGTTCTGCTGTAACTCTGCTGCAATTTCGCGATGGCATTCCAGACAGCGAAACGAAGGCGCTTTAGTGGAGACTTCATGACACTTGATGCAGTTTGCCGCACCGCTCAGGCTCTCGTGCGGTCTCGCGAGAGGTCCCGGAGATATCTGCGCATTCGCCACCCTGGTGAAGCAAAGAGCGCAAGTGACGAGCAACCACCAGACCAGCGATCGGGTCGTGCCTTCCATTCGTTCTATCCTTCGGCCCCAGCAAACAGTCGCGCGGGGAAAACTTCCTCAGGTTTGCCCATCTGCGCCGTCATCAATCTTGCCTATCGTGGCCCTGGTTGTTTAGCCAGCGATGGAAAGTGCAACGGCTGCGGAGGATCAGAAGTGGAACATGTGTCGAAAGACGGAATCAAGGCAGTAAGGAATCGGGAAAACGAACCATCGCAGTCTATGGGCGATGGCGGAAAGATGCCCCGCAGACATTGCCGGATAGGTCGGCTTGGGCCTGCTTAGGGTGAAGTATGCCAGCCTTGTCCCGCTTCGCGCAACTCTCATCCGACTTCGCATTCAACACGGGAACACTCACTTTTAAGAAACTTCCGACTCGGCAACGATGAAGAAAAGGCCACAGGGAAGACTGAACCATCGTCATAGGAGCCATTTAGAGACGGCTCCTGCAGGTTCGACGGCCGGGCTTGGCGAAGGTTTGGTTTCCCGGCATAGAAGCGTTACCTTTAAGGCAATCCGCGCTTCGCAATCTCGAGACCCGTTGCAGCATCGCAAGAACGGCCAACCCTACCGGGAGGCTCCGGGGAGTTCGAAGTCGACGCCGCTGTCTTGATTGGCCTTTTTGGTCGCAGCCAAATCGAATTCGTCGATCGGGATTTGACGATGATCCTGATCCAGGACATAGAGCGCGGTTCGGGTCAGGATGTAGTTATGAATCTGCTCACGAGGACGGCCGTCTTTGAACACCAGGGTGACCAACTGCTCGCCGGGCTGAACCGGGGCCTGCGCTGCAGATGGTTGCGAAGAGGAAGGACGATAGGTAGAGCGCGAGTACGGAGCAGGAGGCATTGGTTGCCCCTGATCGGCCTGCTGCGCATCGTACTCCTCTGAAGCGTCATCAGGCGGGGCCTGTGCGTAATCGGGCGCCACCTGTCCGTCGTCATTACTCGAAGAATCCGGGTACGCATTATAATAAGAGCCGGGATTTCCCAGGAGAAATGGGCTAACCAAGCCTGGATAGCCCAGATAGCCGTAGGGGTATCCACTGCGGTATTCACCCCGGTACGGCATTCGACGGTGACGGGAGTCGGGGTACGGGGGGCGCACACCGGAATGCTCGCGAACACCCCGCTGGGAGGCATGAACTCCGTTGGAGAAGCTTCCGGCAGGAAAGTGCGGAGTGCCTGCGAATCTGCCGGAGGCTGACCTGCTTCTGCTGAGGGCTGAACCGTTAAACCCCCCATGAGCCGCCGGTGGTGCGTGGTACGAGGCGCCGTTGCGTGGTGCAGTCCGCTGCGCGCAGGCGGAAAGCAATCCCCAAACGACGATCAGCGCGACCGTGGCAATACGCCGCATGAATGCATATTACGCCAGTTTGCGCTTTGCGGATCGAGGAATTGGAAGCCGCAGTGCGCCTTGGGCTGGAGTTGATGCGGGCATTGAAGTGGGCTGCTTCCTTTAAATGCCGAGTAACACGAGTCCCCCCCCACAGATCGGTTCGCGCCTCAACACGTCCTCTCCAGGGCACTGTCGAAATGCCTTTGACTTCGCTGAGTCGGCGAGTGTAGCGTTGCACTTGACATTACGTTGGTGTGCTCTCTGCGCACTCTCAACTTCTGGCCGAAGCATAACTGGTTTGGAATACGCGAAGTACCTCTCACAGCCCGAAGCCACATAGGATTTTCAACTTAACTAGCGCGCCACCCTTGAAAAGTGCGAATTGCAGGAGTGAAATGTTGCTGTTGAGTAAGTTACTCGCTCGCCAAGATCGCGGATGCGCCTTCCAGGTCCTTCTCCTGCTTCCACTATTTTTCGTGGCGGGCACAACCAGTGCTCAGCCTCAAAGTGCAACCGATCCTGCGCAAACGACCGCAGTTCAGGTCACCCCACTTGCTGCCGTTGTCCACGCCGGCATACCCCATGCCACAGACGCCGACTTACCCGATGCGCCGAGGCCGGCCAGTGAAATGGGAGATGCATCGACTGGAGAATCCAGTTCGTTCGACGAGAATCCGGAATCCCCGGAGTCGATAGGCGACCCGATGGGCTTCGGCGTTTCGCCTGCCGTCTCAACCCGAGTGCCCTTGAATCAATGCCCTTATGACCAAACCGGCGCCAGGGAGTGCCGCGTTCACTGGCATCAGCTCATCATCAGTTCGTCCGTCTTTAATGCATTTCAGAATGGCGGGAACCTGTACACGAGCTATTGGTATCGGTATGAAACCACGACCGGCAAGTGGTTCCAGCGATGGTTCGACAGCGACCTCGGGTGGCGCTGGGGCCAATGGCACGATGGCAATCCCTTTGTCGACGACTATGTCGGCCACGGGATAATGGGATCCATTACGAACTATCTGTGGATCCAGAACGATCCCAAGGGTATGACGCTCGAATTCGGCAATAACAAGCAGTATTGGAAGAGTCGGCTTCGGGCCATGGCCTTCTCCACGGCATATAGCTTTGAATGGAAATTCGGTCCGTTTGGTGAAGCCGGAGTTGGCCACAACGGGGACCACCCTACTGACTCAGTGAACGGCGTAAAACAAAACGATACCGGCGACGTGGAACTGGTAACCACGCCGGTGGTCGGCTTGGGATGGACCATTGCCGAGGATCTGCTGGACAAGCATGTGGTGCGCAAGTTTGAGGAGAAACCCCACGGTCCGTTTGCGCTTCTTGCCATTAGTTTATTCACGCCGTCGCGCGCCACGGCCAATATCCTTCGCTGGCGTCCACCGTGGTACCGCGACGATCGCCCGGTAAAGGCCTACAGCTTCTTCAGTGAGCCGCCCGGACCGGAGGATGAGGTCGCCAGTCTCGAGCCGGCTTCCGCCGGTGGGCCGCCCTCCACCTCGGACGGCGCCGGAGCAGGCGTTACGCAGCGCGCGCACAATCGCGAGGTGTTGCCCGAGTGGCCCCATTACGGAGGCGTGCATGAGTTTGGCGCGTGGTGGGGAATGTCGCTGATGAGCGGCCATATCTGGGGCTATGCGAAGGACATCAAGTACATGCCACTTGCCGTGCAGTATTCCTATCTGCTGTACCCCGGTGGCAAATGGAATCTGCGCTACTCACCCGAGGTGACGATACCCGCCATGTTGGACGAGCCGAAGACCGGCGTGAAAGTCATCTCCAAATATGACCAGCATCTCCGCTCACGGACATACGGCGGCGGAGTGAGCCCGGCAGGATTGAGGGCGTCCTTCTTCCCGGAGAGCCGGGTGCAGCCCTTCCTCTCCAGCAATGGCGGTTTCGTCTACTTTGGCCAGCGTGTTCTCTCGCCTCAGGGTTCGCAGTTTATGTACACCATTGATTTTGGCGCCGGGTTGACATTCTATCGCAAGCGCAGGCAGTCGGTAAGCATCGGTTACCGCTACCAGCACCTGTCGAACGCCAACATCAGTCTGCACAACCCGGGAACCGATACCAACGTGTTCTACGTGCAGGTTTCGCGTTTTCGTACCAAAGGCTACCGCTGACAGTTGAGGCTCTGCGTTCAAAACACCTGGGTCACCCCCCCCGCGCCGAGACTCCTTCAAATGTGTGGATGATGAGCAGTTGGTCTTCGTCAGACTAGCTGCTCAAGCTGGGCGCGCAGATGGGCACACTCGGTGCGGAACAGGGACGGCTCGGCGCGGAGCAGGGACGCGTTGCTGCCGAGGCCGACCGTAAAGTGAAGTCGATCATTGACGAGGCCCTGCGCGACGGCAAGGCAAAACCAGTGCAATAGAAATCGAGCCTCTTCCAAATCGCAATGTCGAGCGGGCCGGGAATTCCAGCTCGCTCGTTGTTTTTTGTCGCCGACATCTGGACGCGGGCTCTTCCGGCGATAATGTGAATGCACGCCAAGGAGACGTCTTCCCATGCCTGTTCCAAGCCCGATTGCCCAAGCCGCAATTCAATATGGTCAGAACCACGATCTGCTCGAGAAGAGCTTCCTGGGTCTGGCCCCCGACGAATGGCTCAAATCCCCCGCCGAGTGCTCCAATAACCTTCTGTGGATTGCGGGACACATTGTGTGGGCGCGTTCCATGGCGCTCGGCTTCCTCGGTTCACTGTGGTCACGGCCCTGGCTCTCTCTCTTCGCGAGAGGCGCGAAGCTGGTCGATCCTGCGCAGTATCCGTCGCAGGAAGAGGTCATCACGGCATGGCGCGATGTTTCAGAATCGCTGACGGCGGCTCTCGAAAACGCTTCGGTTGAAGCTCTTTCCGCGCCGTCTCCCGTCAAGTCGCCAAGCTTCGACGGCAAGATGAGCGGATTGGTGAGCTTCCTTGCGTTCCACGAGACCTACCATGTGGGCCAGATCTGTTATTTACGTTGCTGGCTGGGCCACGACGGCGTGGTGGGATGAATGAAGGGGTACCCATGGCCGCGGCGTTCTGTCGCGGCCACGGGAGTGCTGACGCCGGCCAACTGGCTCTACTTCCGCAGCAATTGTTTGGCGATGAAGAACACGTTGGCCGGGCGCTCGGCAAGGCGGCGCATAAAGTAGGGATACCACTCGCGGCCAAACGGAACGTACACGCGGACGTGAAAGCCCTCGCGAACCAGGTCGCGCTGCAAATCGCGGCGCACACCAAACAGCATTTGAAACTCGAACCGGCTGGCGTCGATGCCGTGCTGGCGCGCGAACGATTTGGCCGCGGCGATCATGGCTTCGTCGTGCGTTGCCAGACCGTGGTAGATGGAGCTGTTGAGCAGCATGCCGCTCAGCCGGACATAGTTGGCATCCACGTCGGCCTTGCGCGGGAACGCCACCTCCGGCGGCTCTTTGTAAGCGCCCTTGCACAACCGCACGCGGATGCCCTCCGCCAGCAACTGCTCGATGTCGGACTGCGATCGATAAAGATAGCACTGGATGACGATCCCGATGGCGCCGCGTAAATTGGGGAACGCATGAATCCGCCGCACAATATCCAGCGTGACCTGCGTCAGCGACGAGTCCTCCATGTCAATGCGGACAAACGTGCCTACGGAGTTGGCGTGCTCGGCAAGGTTCTTGGCGATGCGTTCGGCCAATACGGGCGACTGCTCCAGCCCCATCTGGGTCAGCTTTACGCTCACGTTGGCGTTGAGCTTGCGTGCGGCGATGGCATCGAGCAGACGATGGTAGACTTCGGCGGCCCTGTACGCTTCAATTTCTGAAGTAACGCTCTCGCCCAGCGAGTCGAGCGAGACGGACATGCCCTGCTTATTGACGGCTTCCGCAACGCGCAGTGCGTCTTCGATCTCCATCCCGGCAACGAACCGTGAACTGAGGCGGGTGCCGATGCTGGAGCGCTCGACGAATCGGCGCATGGGACGGTTGCGGGAGAGAGCAATGAAGGCGGAACGAAGAAAGGGCATTTTGCGGCTCTGCCGGCACGAGCAGAACAACAACTCCAGGCCGGAAAGACTAGTTTCGCACACCGCGGTAAAGTGTGGGGCTCAAACCTCTGCCTTGGGCCAGCGGTAATGGGCCGCGGCGCGATGGGGCGAGAAAGCGGAGAGAGGCGATTCCTCGGCGCCTCGACCGATGTTGTGAACCACCGCTGCCCCTGCCGACCCGACCGAAACTACCATGCCGATGTGGGGTAAGCGGGCATCGAGCAGCCACGTGACAATGTCTCCCACCACCAGCGGCCCAGGAAACCTGTCGCCCGCAGTCGGCCCCGTCGCTGACCAGAGACGCGCGCCCGAACGCTGAAAATAGGCTTCAAGATTCAATACGCGGCGATGGTCGATGTTCGTGTCGGGCTTTCTTGATCCCCACGTCTTGCGCGCTGGATACGCCTCGAAGTCCTTGACCATATCCTCATGCACCAGCTTCTGCAGGTCGAGGCCGAGCGCATCGCGTGCCGAGCGAATGACGACATCGGCGCAGACGCCGGTCGAGCGAGGGACATCGCCACCGGGATAGCTGATGTGCGTCCACGTGGGATCGTAGCCGGTTGTTACGCCGACCTGTGCGCGAGCCGCATCGGCAAGGCGTTGGCCGTTGCTCGGCGCGGCGTTCAATCGTGCCGCGCTGAACGAGGCCGCAGTTAAGCCAAAAAGGAAGCTTCGTCTTCGCATGGCTTCGAATTCACGGCATGTCGAGTTGATAGATCGCGCTACCGTGCGGGGGGAGCGCCAAATCCACCGGTTTGTCTCCCTTCACACGCTTACCGTTCCAGAGATCCTCCGCTTGTCGCGTGGGACACGGACCCCACGTATTCTTCCCCCTGAGCTGGTCCCACTTGAAGTGCAGCGTGACGGGCTTGTCGTTCAGATTGAAAATCGCGAAATAGGGTAATCCGCAATCCAATACAGGAGCTTCTGCCCGCCACACTCGCACATTCTCAAATCCGGCGGGCAAATCGGTAACAGGGTGACTTGCCATCGATTGCTGGTCCACCGCGATGACCTTCTTGTTCGTCATCAACGACCGCGAAAAATCATCGAGCTTGGTGAGATTACCGCCAAAGATCAGCGGCGAGCGCGAGATGGCCCAAAGCGTGAACTCGGTGCGCTGCTCGTCCTGCGTATAGTTCGACTGCCGCACCTGGTCTTTGCCCGGATGCGGACCCAGATACCCCTCGGGCAGCATGTCGGGATCGGGCCAGTTGCCGGGCTTCACATACTTGTTCCACTCGGCAATGCGGTCAAACTCCTCGCTGAGGCCAAACGGATATTCGCCGCTTTTCTGCGCAAACTTCCATGCGTCCCAGTGGTCGTCGGCGATGCGCCACATCTGCGCGTACTTCGCCACCTCCGCGGCATACTCGAGTTTGGTCGGCCCCGGCGACAAACTCAGCACGATGGGCCGGCCCGTCTTGCGGATGGCCTCCGCGATCTGGCGAATCTCCGTGGGCCGATAAGGATGGTCGCTGATGCAGTCCACCTTGATGAAGTCCAGGCCCCAGTCGGCATAGCGCTTCATCATGGAGTCGTAATACGCCTGCCCCGCCGGTGTATCGCTCACGCCATAGTTTGCGTCGTCCCATGGACAGGTGGCCGTCGTGTCGGCCGCGTCTGCCGCATGAAAGCTGGAGCCCGCGATGGGCAAATTCGCCTTCACCACGGCCTTCGGAATGCCGCGCACGATGTGAATGCCAAACTTGAGCCCTTGTGCATGCACCCAGTCGGACAGCGGCTTGAATCCCGCCCCGCCCGCAGACGACGGAAAGCGATTCACCGTCGGCAGCAGCAGCCCGTTGCCATCGTAGAGGTACTTCTTCGCTTCCAGGTTGGCGCCAAAGGGGTTTTCCATGTACCACCCCTCGTCGATTACGGAGTATTGCCAGCCGTACTGCTTCATGCCCGCCAGCACCTGCGTGTTGGCCCTGAAGTCGGTCTCGTCGATGGTGAGCCCATAGGCATCCCAGCTATTCCACCCCATGGGCGGCGTAGGAGCCAGGGTCTGAGCCTGGGCGGTCAATGCGGTGGCGGCGACGGCAAAAAATACGGCGCAAGCAAACCTGAATCGAAACATGTGAAAACGTATACCACAAGGCGCCGGCCTATGAAGTGACAGGCCGTCCGCCATTCTCAAAAAGCAGGGACTATGGCCGGGAACCCTTCGCCGCCGCTAGCTCGTCCTTGTACACCTTGCCGCCCTTCATCACAAACGAGACGTGCTCCAGCGCTTCCACGTGATCCAGCGGATTGGCCGTGACCGCGATCAAGTCGGCATACTTCCCTGCCTCGAGCGTGCCCACATTGCCGGCGCGGTCGATGAGGTCCGCAGCGCCCGACGTGGCTGCGCGAATGGCTCCCGCCGGCGTCATGCCGAACTTGACCATATAGTGGAACTGCTTTGCATTGTCACCGTGCGGATAGACGCCGGCGTCGGTTCCGAATGCGATCTTGACTCCGGCGGCGACGGCCTTGGCAAAGTTCTCGCGCTGCAGGCGGCCCACCGTCTTTTCCTTTTCGACATTTTCCTTGGGCAGGCCGAATTCCACCGCTTTACCCAGGATGTAATCGTCGTTGTAGATATCGGCCACCAGATACGTGCCGTGCGCCTTCATCATCTCGATGCCTTCGGCGTCGATGAGGCTTCCGTGCTCGATGGAGTCCACGCCCGCGCGCACCGCGTCCTTGATGCCTTCGGTCCCGTGCGCGTGCGCCGCCACCTTGCGGCCGGTACGGTGCGCTTCATCCACGGCCATCTTCATCTCGTCGTAGGTCAGTTGCTCGGCGCCGGGCTTGTCTCCCTGCGACAACACGCCGCCCGTCGCCAGAATCTTGATCACGTCGACGCCATACTTGATCTGTTCGCGAACCGCATGGCGCACCTGCTCGGGACCGTCGACGATGGCGAAGTCGCGTTCATCGGGGTACATCAGGTTCGACACCGCGGGGGCAAAGCCGTTCATGTCGCCGTGGCCGCCGGTGATGGAGAGTGCAGGACCGCTGGCCACAACTCGCGGGCCGGGGATATAGCCTTCGTCGATGGCGCGGCGCAGATCGACGGCGAAAAACGGCTGTGAGCCCACGTCGCGCACGCTGGTGAACCCGGCCTGCAGGGTCTTGCTGGCGTTGACCACGCCGTTGAAGCCGCCCATGAAGGGAGTGTCTTTGACTTCGTTGATCGGATCGTACTTGTCCGCACGTGCTTCAAGGTGCGTATGGCAATCGATCAGGCCGGGCAGCACCCACGCCTGCGAGAGATCGACCACTGTGGCTCCGCTGGCAATCGCGATCTGGGCCGCGGACGCAATCCTGGCGATGCGTTCCCCTTCCACCACCAGAATCACGTTGTCGCGAAAGTTGTCGCTGGTCGCGTCAAACAGGTGGCCCGCCTTGACGTACACAGTTGGCGCGGAGGCAGGCTTGGCGGATTGCGCCGCCATGGAATGCTGCAGGAAGATGGTTGCGGACAAGGCTACAACTGCGGCGCGGCAACGCGCGAGACAAATGCGGGACACGAGGAACTCCTGGTGGGAGATAACCGGTTCTCCGCATTATAGAGAATGCGGCTGAATGGGAGAGACACAGTACCGGAAGAACAGCGCGAACTACTCGTGCTTCTTATGCCTCTTTCGATTCCGTATTCCGCGCTCGTGCATCAGCTTGACCACGCGGCATGCCAAACATTCCCAGGGATAGAAACCGAATTTGGGCCCGATCTTCTGCTGCCAAAATCCACGCCGTGCTACTCGACTCATTGCTTCTTGCCCGCAGTGGGGGCAAACCAATCGAGAGTCTTCACTAAGAAGCTTGTCGGGGAGCCCAGGATTCACGCCTAACCCTTTCGACTAGTCTTGGGCGAAAGGTCTTACCCAAGAAAACTGCGCATCAGCCCGGATCGGTGCGGTGTCGCTCACATGGAACTCTTCGGTGAGGAGGAGTGCCGCGCTGTTCGGAGTGTGCCTCCATTCTACGCAAGTCCTCCTCTGAGGAATTGGTCCAGCGCAAATATCGAGTCGGAGGTAACGCGCAAACCCGTTACCTGTATCGCACAGGACACTCCCGCCCTCATTCAGTTGGCGATCTGCTCGGATTGCAGCCGGAGAAGCCCCTGCTTTGCCAGGTCCGCCACCGCCTTGGCCAGGGTAACGGAGCCGTTCAGCGATTCAGGGCGCTCCAGCCGGATGCCGAGTTTGGCAGCGTAATCGCGGAAGGCGATGTCCACATCGTAGAGAATCTCGACGTGATCGCAAAGAAACCCGATGGGCTGCAGCAGCACGGTCTTCGCGCCTGAAGCTGCCAATGTGTCGAGAGTTTGCTCCACGGTAGGTCCAATCCACGGACCTCCGCTGGCTCCCTGGCTCTGGAACGCGAAAAACCACGACGAAACCTGCGGCACGCGGGCTGCGACAAGTTCGGCGGTGTGCTTGGCCTCCTGCGCGTAGGGGTCGGCTCCCTCACCCGGCCATAGGCGCGGCTGGCCCTCACTGGCTGCGGGAGTCTGAATGGTACGGCAGGGAACGCTGTGGGCGGTAAAGAGCACCGGCACCGGATGGCCTGCCTCCGCGGTGAGTTTGGCAAGCGCCGGACGCAGCCGCTCAGCAAACGCCTCGACGAGCAGCGGATGCTGTGCCCACCCGTCGGTGAAGTCGATGCGCAGCGAGCCCGCCTCCGCCTGCACGGCGCGGCGATAGAGGCCAACGCTGGTGCGCGAGTTCTGGGGCGCGAGGCACAGAACCGCGGCTTCCTCCACTCCGTCTGCACGCATCTGGCGGACGACGTCGGGGATATAGGGCCGCCAGTTCCGCATACCCACGTAGACCGGCACCGGCTCGCCCCCGCCTGCGGACGCGAGTTCAGCTTCCACCAGTCGCCCTTGTTCCACGGTGAGTTCGGTCAGCGGGCTGCGGCCGATAAGCGAGTAGCGGCGCTGAATCTCCTCGATCACGTGCTGCGGCAGCGGACGTCCGCTCACCACGTTGCGCAGATACTCGGGAATCTGCTCGACCGTCTCCGGGGTTCCATGGGCCAGCAGAAGCACCGCTTGTTTAACCATGGGCAGACTCCAGACGAAATTCACGCACCATGCGCACCACCGCCTGCACATTCTCAACCGGCGTAGTGGGCACAATGCCGTGGCCGAGATTGAAGATGTGGCCGGGCCGTCCATTGGCGGCGCGCAAAATCTCCTTCACGCGCATTTCCAGCACTTCAACCGGCGCGAAGAGCGTAATGGGATCCAGGTTCCCCTGCACAGCACGGCCATGGCCCACCGCGCGCCAGCCTTCGTCGAGAGGCTGCCGCCAGTCGAGGCCGATCACGTCGGCGCCCGTGGAGGCCATGTCACTCAGCAGGCCCGCGGTTTCCACGCCAAAGTAGATCACCGGCACGCCCATCTGTTGCACCGCGCGCACCAGCCGCTTCGACGCCTCGAAGGCGTAGTCGCGATAGTCGGCCAGACCCAGCGAGCCCACCCAACTGTCGAAGATCTGAATCACGTCAGCGCCGGCCTGCACCTGGAGGCGGCAATACTGCTCGAGTACAGTCACAATCTTGTCCAGCAGCATGCGCCACGACGACGTGTCGCCGTACATCATCTTCTTGGTGTGGATGTAGTTTCGCGAGCCGCCGCCCTCGATCATGTAGCTGGCCAGGGTGTAAGGCGCGCCGCAGAAGCCGATGATGCCCAACCGGTCGCGGAAGTGCGTGGCGACCTTCTGGATGGCCCGGGCCACGTAGGCCAGATCGTCGGCACGATCGATGCGGAGCGCGCGCACGTCCTCAGCCGTGCGCACCGGGTGGTGAACCACGGGCCCCTCGCCGGCCTGGAACTCAAAGTCGAGACCCATCGGCTCAAGCGGAAGGAGCAGGTCGGCAAAGATGATGGCCGCGTCTACGCCGAGCTTTTCAGCCGCGGTGATGGTCACCTCGGCAGCCAGTTCCGGCTGCTTGCAGATCTCCACCAGCGTGTGGTGCTTGCGGACGTCACGGTATTCCTGCATATAGCGGCCGGCCTGGCGCAAAAACCAGACAGGAGTGCGGTCGACCGGGCGGCGCAGGCACGCGCGCACAAACCGGCTGCCGTCGAGGATCGTTTCTGCGACGGGAAAGTTGTCTTGGGTCATGTTCATACTGTCCTGATTCTACCGGGCCTGCGGAACCCGCGGCTTGGGCCTTTCGATCGAATGCAAAATTCTGCACGATTCTGGCCTGGACACCGACAAATGCGGCAGTTCCTTGAAGCGGTCGCACTAAGGGGTTCTCTATGCGGTGACAGAGAGAAAATCCGTCAGAGAACCTAAAAAAAGGCCCCCGTCTGTGACGGGGGCCAAGTTGCCTTGGTTCTCTCTGTTACGAGAGCTTGATTGGCGGCCGGACGGCGGGGTAGCCGTCGGCGCGGAAAGAGCCTCGGGGGGGTGGCTGCGCGGTCTTTAGGGCCGCTCCGCACCGCTCGAGGACGCTGTACCCTGGGGTGATGCAGCATCCCGGGCCGCCAAACTGTTTTCCATCAACCGGATATGTACGCTGGCGGTCCTGATCGGCTTGGCGTTGTCATCGGCATCGTTCGCCGGACGGGCATTGCCAAGGGCCACTGCGTGTACGCGGTAGACGGGAATGTCGTGTTCAACCAGGTAGCGCTTGACCGAAGCGGCCATGCGTTCCGAGTTCTGAATTCCCACGCTTCCGTGAGAAGGAGAATGCGCTTCCATCTCAACGATGTAGCCCTTGTGACCGTTCACGTTGGTCACCAAGTCGTCGAGCTGCTTTTTGGCCGTGGCGGACAGGACACCCTGGCTGCCATGGAACGGGACATCCACTTCCGAGATCGGGTGGTACTGGTCCAACCCATTCACTGTGTTGTGCAGCTGATCTACGTGGCCGGTTGCACCCTGCGCGACGGTGTTCGCGTTTTGAGCCTGGGTAGCTGCCGTAGTGGCTGCCTGGTTGGCTGCGTCGGCGGTGGACTGGGCCTGGTGGATGCCTGCCTGTGCCCTGGTGTCGACATCCTGAATGTCCTTGGCGTTTTTGGCGTTGACTTCATCCAATTCCGAAAGGCGGTCGTTGATGGGGTCTGTCTGCTTCTTTACCCACTTTTTGCGCGCCATCGGATTCACACGTCCCCAGAACCCCTCCTTATGAGCGTTGCTCAACCGCTGCTGGTTCACGTCCGGGGAGGGCTGCTGTTGCTGCTGGGCAGTCGCCGGAGGGGCGTCCTGGGACCCTGGGGCGGGCTGCGCTTGCTGCGCACCCGCGGGAATCGCAATTACAGATGCTAGGGCAAGAATCGCGAACTGTACTGGGAACAAATTACGAGCTGTTATGGCCCTCATTTAGTGTTCCTCTTTATTCAAATCAGTCTCCGCATGAAGTCTGCGGGAAGAGCGGTCGTACGTGCTCGCTGTGACATATTGCAATGAGCATGCCAAACCGGATCATGGGAGAAGATTAGATATAAGTTATTTAAAAAGAATATCTTGACTGGAACGCTCCACAGGCCTGCAGGAGAGCGGACTACGAGCACACGGCAAACGGGGCGGGAATTGCCAAGTAGTTTTTACCGCGAAGGGTAACTCTTACAGGGTAGGAGTTTTGTTCCGGTCGTAACGTTACTGCGTTTGAACATGCAGAATGCGCACCTGGGGATACGCGCCATCCCAATCCGGCGTGACCGCGTCAAAGATGAGCCGGAATTCCTTTTCATCGCCGGGCTTGAGCGGGGCGGCGGAAACCGGCTCCAGGTCGACATAGGGGTCGCGCGTGCGGATGATCTTGAGGGGCTGCGACTCGTTCTGGGCAACTTCTTGCGCGGAGTTGCGGAACAGCACCTGCACGGTGATCCCGGTAACGGTTTTGCTGCCCTTGTTGACGATGTGGCCGTCCAGATAGGTCACCTTGCCGCCAGCCAGGTTGCCGGATTCGCTCATGGCGAGTCCGGAAAGAGGCAGGCCGGTCGCATACGGATCGGCCAGGGCTGTGACGGGCGCAACATGCGCCGATCCCTTGCCGTGTTGCATCACCAGCACCACAACCGCAGCCACCACAACAACCACCACGGCAGCAATCGCCAGCGGAAGCCAGTTGTGCTCCCGCGTCTCGATCAAAGGGGTCAGCTCAGGTCCATTGCTCACGAGCGGATTTTACACCCGTTACCGAAGGAATACCCCCGCCCTTGCTTTCTTGAGGAATGAGTGCAGAATGATTGGCATTTGGACGATAGCTGAATCAGCAAGAAATCTTTAATCGAATGTTGTGCTTTTTTGGGCATCTTGCTGCATTCATTGGCGTCTAATCTGTACGCGTAAGCCATCAAAAGACCATCACGGAACCACCGATTGAAGGCCAACCCGTAGTCCTTGCCGCAAGGCTGAGAAAGGCAGGCGCAAGATGCACACCTCTCCCACGATCGCATCTACTCCGCTGCCCAATACGAATGATGGGCCCACCCGTAGCCGTCGCCTGGAAGACGTTGTCTACCAGACCGTGACTGTTGCCGCGATTCTGCTGGTGCTGTGCAGCATCTGGGTGTTTTGAGCACCGATACCGAAGCATCCTCGGTGGGCCTAACTAGCCCGTCAGGACGACGCACCGTATGTGGCGACAGATTCAAGCTGCGCCGCCAAAAACCCAACTGGAAGTAGCGCTTCATCCGAAACGGGCGCGCTTCACCGTCTGGCGAAAATCCTCGCCCTTCATTTCCACGCGAACGCACATCTCCGCCAGACGGGACCGCATGCGGTCGCCGATTCGGTCGCCCAGCGTCTGCTCGCGAGCCGCGCGTTCCGGGTCAGAAAGTCCGCCGCCACCCGCCGGCAGATCGGGATAATTGGTGGTAATAATCGTGGTCTGCTTGTCGTTGTAGCGGGTATTCAAAATAAGGGCGACGGTATCCCACACCCACTCGTTGGGCTTTTGCGCGCCAAGATCGTCCAGCACCAGCACTTCCGCGGCAAACACCGGCTTCAGAAGTTCCAGTTCCGTGGTGCTTACCTGGGGGTTATAGCTGTTCTGGATATTTTTAAGCAGTTCGCGGTAGTCGCAAAAAAGGCCCTTGACGCCGCGGTCGCGCACCAGCCGGCGAAGAACGCCGACCGCAAGATGAGTTTTACCCACCCCAATGGACCCGGTGAAAAGCAAGCCCTTGCCGGCGGTATCCACCGGGTAGGCTTCGACAAACGTGCGGGCCGTCAGGTGAGCGCGTCCCAGCGATGAGTCGGCGCCACGGATGATTTCGTAGCCGTCCAGATCGTAGTGACGATAACGCTCCGGAATGTGCGCCGCCGCCAAGCGCCGCTCTTCGCGCTGCATCTGCTGGCATTCGCAGGCACGTGACACCCATTGGCCCGCAGGGGAAATGACCCTCACCAGTCCCACGCCACCGCAGATTTCGCAATTCGTCATGGTCACTCCCAGCGTAGCGCACTTCCGCAGCCGGCGTGGCTGTGCGTCCCCCGGTCAAGTATGCGGAATGGCTCCGGCGGCCAGCAAGCGTTCCACTTCAATCGGCGCGGAACCCGGGGACATATGTGACCTGCATCACACACCAACACATTCGTCTCTAAAACCAAAATAGAGCCCTTAGTAACGAAGTCTCCCTCACCGGGCCCGAATCTGCTTGACAATACATTTACCCAAAGCGGACAATTCGGCCACTTTCATAGTCAACAGGCCTTGTGTGTTCTTTCATAACGGGGTTATTGTGTCCCGCATTTTCGGGCACGCCTCCGGCGTTCATTTCGGCATCATTCTTTTCAAAATGTGTCATTTCGGAGGCTCCCTTGGTTTGGAAGAGGTTCGTTCTCTCTGTTGTAGCTATTCTTGTGTCTTTGTCCCTGTACGGCTGCGGCGGAAGCTCCGCGCCGATAAGCGTTGCAGTCACTGCAGCCTCGTCCAATGTGGACGCCACCGATTCGGTTACGTTGTCGGCGGTTGTCACGCACGACAAGAATGCTGCGGGGGTAAGTTGGACCGTCGGCGGCGGCGGAGCCCTTTCTGGCACTTCCACCACCGCGGCCACCTACACCGCTCCTGCCTCGTCCACGACCGCGCTCACGGTGACAGTGACGGCAACGTCCATCGCCGACCCTAAACAGTCTGGGACAGCCACGATCGCTGTGCCTGCGGCGCCGACAATCACCACCGCATCCCTGACGGCGGGCACGGTCGGGACGGCCTATTCGCTTACCCTGTCGGGTAGCGGCGGCATCTCTCCCTATTCCTTCAGTATCGCCACCGGAACGTTGCCCTCGGGCCTGACCATGACCTCGGCAGGCGCCATCACCGGAACGCCAATGGCCGCCGGCGCGGGAACGACCAATCTCACGTTCCAGATGACCGACTCCGGCAAGGCGCCCCCCCTGACCGCCACCGCTACGCTTGGCCTCACCATTAAAGCGGCCCCGGCGATCGTCTTCCCGACCACACTGGCGGCGGCTACATATAAGGCTGCATACACTGCCTCAGTGGCGGCCACCGGCGGCGCAGGCACGTTGACATACTCCCTGGCCAGCGGCGCGTTACCGGCAGGCCTCACCCTTTCCGCGGCTGGAGCCATATCCGGGACGCCGACCGTCGTAGGCACGTTCCCCATCACAGTAAAGGCGGCCGACGCATTCGGCGATTCCGCCACCCAAGCCTTCTCGTTGACGGTCAGCTATCCCGCGTTGACCATCACGCCTCCCACGCTGCCCACCGGCTACGTTGGATCGACCTACCCCTCCATCACATTGGCCGCCACCGGCGGATCAGGCACTGGCTTCACTTTTGCGGTGACCAGCGGTTCCTCGCTGCCTGCGGGCCTGAGTGTTTCCGCAGCCGGCGTCATTTCCGGCAAACCAACAGCGGTTGGGACGGTGAGCACGAGCGTTACCGTCACTGACTCCGCCTCAAATACTGGAAGCGCAACCCTTTCATTCACCATCAAGGCGGCCGTAAGCATCACCACGCCCACCACCCTGCCTTTGGGCTACGTTGGCGGAGCCTATTCGCAAACCCTGGCTGCCACGGGCGGCTCCGGCGCCGGATACACGTGGGCCGTGAGTAGCGGCTCCACCTTGCCGGGCGGATTGACCCTCTCCGCGGCAGGCTTACTGAGCGGCACACCGACGGCGACAGGCACCCCCACCTTCGGGGTGACGGTCACAGACTCGGCGTCAAACACCGCCACCGCCACATTCTCCATGACCATCTCGCCCGGGGTGAGTATCACCACGTCAACCACGCTGCCCGGAGGCTACCAGGGAACGGTCTACCCAGGAGCGACCCTGGCTGCGACGAGCGGCGCAGGCGCGCCTTACACGTGGACCTGGGCCGCGGCCAGCGGCTCCTCACTGCCCGCGGGGCTGTCGCTCTCGACGGGAGGGGCAATCACCGGGACCCCCACGGGTTCAGGAACCTTCAGAATCGTCGTAACGGCGAAGGACTCCGTGTCGAACACAGCCACTGCGACGTTCTCCCTGACGGTCGAAGCGACACTCGCGGTGACCACCGCCAGCCCGCTCAAGTCCGGGACCATCAACGTGCCCTATTCGACGACCATTGCGGCCACTGGCGGTTCGGGCACTGGCTACACGTGGACAACAACCGCCAGCACCCTGGGGACATTGAACTTGAGCCTGTCCTCCGCCGGTGTTCTCTCCGGCACTCCCGCGAGCACTGGAACCGCGACCTTTACGGCCCAGGTCACCGACTCGCAAAACCATACGGCAACTGCCTCTTTCTCGGTTTCGATCTACAGCGTGTTGACGATAACCACAGCGAGTTTGCCCGCGGGAATCGTAGGCACTAGCTACTCGCAGACATTGTCGGCCGGAGGCGGGTCAGGGTCCGGCTATACCTGGACGGCCTCGGCCAGCAACCTTGCAACGTACGGGCTGGCCTTGTCGAGCGCCGGAGTGGTTTCCGGCTCGCCGACGGCCGCAGGAACTGCGAACTTCACTGCCAACGCAACCGATTCGAGCAGCAACACCGCGTCGGCTCCGTTGTCGATCACAATCTATAGCGCGCTGACGCTGCCCGCGCCGAGTGCCTCCATACCGGGACCAGCAACCGTGGGCTCGACGTACGACGGGACCATAAGCCTATCAGGCGGAAGCGGGAGCTATAACTGGACCATTACCGGCCTGCCGGCGGATGGCTTGAGCGCGGTTCTCAGCGGGCCCACGCAGCACATTACCGGAACGCCTACTTCGGCAACTACCGTGACGTTCAATGTGACGGTGAAGGATACTGTCACGAACCAGACGGTGGGTCCGTACTTGTACAGCATCGTGGTCAGCAACCCGGCTCCGTTAACACTGCCGGCACCGAACCCGACTTCGCTGCCGTCGGCAACCGTCAACCAGTCCTATTCCGGAGCGATCAATGCGACCGGCGGCGCGGCTCCGTACACGTGGACAGTGAACACCGTAGCTGTTCCCACAAACGGAACCGCTATCAGCTTGACCAATGGCCTGACCGCTACCAACACCGGCGGGAACACGCTGTCGATAGCTGGAACGCCAACCTCGACGGGCACAGTTACAATCGCCGCCTCGGTGAAGGACAACCTGGGCACCACCGTGGGCCCCAACACGTACACGGTTGCAGTCAACGCTGCCGGATCGCAGGTGAGCGGCCACATCGACCTGACCAACAATTGCGGCGGCATAACGTTGCCGCAGATAACGCTGAGCATCAACACCAGCCCGGTGCAGACCACAAACACCGACAGCAGCGGGAATTACTCCTTCGCCAGCATTCCCAATGGGACGTACACGATTACTCCTTCGATAACTGGACCGAGTTCTGTGTTTTATCCCGCCACCCTGACCAATGTGGTCGTCAACAACACCGCGCTGAATCAGGAAAACATCCTCGCTTCGCTCGGTTACACGGTTTCAGGCACGGTAAGTTACGGCGGAGCGCAGACGGGACAGGTTTATGTTTCGCTGAACAGTAACAACTGCGGCGGCAATCCGTTGGGAACCAGCATCTCGGCCGCGGGCGCATTCACTATTCGCGGAGTGCCACCCGGTGCCTATACGCTGACCTCATGGATGGACACACTTGGATTCGGGTACGCAAACGCCTCTGCCCCATCCGGGAGCACCTCGCCCATAGATGTCTCCAACGCCAACAATTCCGGCGCTTCAGCCACCATGACCGATCCGGCAGCCTACACGCTCACCTCCGGTCCCACTCTCGATTCCATCAGCCCCATCGATCAGGGAGTGGTGGTCAACTTCGGGGCAATCACAACTCATCCAAGCAGTGGCAACAAGGTAGAGTTGCCAACCTCGTACACGATCCAGTGGAGCACAAGCTCGACCTTCACAAGCCCCACCAGCTACAACATCAAGGCAGGCGGAGCAAACGGCACAGGCGTCTGGTTCCTGAGCAATTCAATTCCAAGCCTGGCTGGGAAATTCTCGAACAGTACACCTTACTACTTCCGTGCCTCCGGTAACGTAGGAGGCGTGGCAGGCCCGTGGACTGTCTACGGCGGCGGAACTCCATTGAGCGTGACCATCGGCGCGCCCACCGGCGGCAGCACTGTATCCGGCGCAATCACGTTTAGCGCGACGCCTACCGGTCCACTGTATGTAGGGTTCTTCGATCAGAACACGGGGAATGCTTATGGCACGCGTGTAGCAAGCCCGGTGAGTCCGCAGAATTACACGGTCCAGGTTCCCAATGGCACCAATTACTTCTTCTTTGTGATCCTCGATCAGAACAACGACGGAGTGGTAGATTCGGGGGATATCACGAACACTGGTGGCAACAACGACAAGGTTCCCTACGTAGTGTCGGGCAACCAGACCGCGAACTTCACTTTGGCCCCGGCCGGCAGCACGGCTTCAGTGACAACGCAACACTGGACACAAACATTCTCGGGAATCACCGGTAGCGGATTCAACCTCAACTTTAACGTGCGTGCGGGAACCAAGCTTCCTGTGTCTGTCACGCTGATGTCTGGCCCCCACGTCATCAACCCGATTGATATGGGCAAATGCACCGACTGCGGCAGCAACCAATTCCAGTACTATGTGGGCATTGGCGGCACCACCCCAGCAGTCAACGACGCTTACGGCTTCAAGGTCACCTACAACAACGGAACCTCGGAAACTGTAACTGCGTCAGTAACTGCCGTGCTGAACGCGTTTGCCACCAACCTCGCACCCACCACTGGTAGCAGCACCAGCACGCAGCCAACATTCACTTGGACTGACCCGGCAAGTGCCAGCAGTTACACCTACCAGTTCTACATTTCGGATAACAACGGAAACCAGATCTGGCAGATACCGAGTAATAACTCCAAGTCAAATGGCTTCTCCAGTTCGATCACCTCCATCACGTGGGGTACTGATCCCACCGGAGATTCCAGCAACACTCCATCCCCATCCATCCTGACCACCGGTGTGCAGTACAACTGGCAGATTCAGTTGCAGGACACCAACGGCAACTCCACACAAACGCAGGTTGACTACATCCCATAACTTTCAAACCTGCTGCAATCGCAAAGGGCGGCCCACCAAAAGGTGGGCCGCCCTTTTCTTGCTCGCTGAGTGACCCCGTCGCCATGAGGCTGTTGCCCTTATGATGGAGAGGCCGTAGCGATACCTCCGCGACCGGGCTTGCAATCCGCGCTCATCGAGCCGGGTGCAACTTGCCGCTCAATCGCACTGAAGCAATGGGAGATTCTCGTGAAACGAATCCATATGCATGCCGCCTTGTTTGCCGCCGTTTTGCTGGCGGGATTCAGTTTTTGTGCCCCACTCACCGCGCAGGAGCCCGCCTCCAAGCCCGAAAC
Organism: Acidobacteriaceae bacterium; assembly: GCA_003151435.1. Taxonomy (GTDB): domain Bacteria; phylum Acidobacteriota; class Terriglobia; order Terriglobales; family Acidobacteriaceae; genus Telmatobacter. The sequence continues at coordinate 36,098 of PLXP01000226.1, read as the reverse complement.
CGCAGCACCTCCAGCGGTGCAGGCCGCGCCAGCACCCGCGCCCCCGTCCGCATGGGAGAAGGCTCACCAGGAGCAGTTGAAGAATGACTGGCCCTGGCTGGGAAGATTCAAGGAGGCTGATCGGATGTTGCCCGCACCCGCACCTGACGAAAACCGCGTCGTCTTCATGGGCGACTCCATCACGGAAGGCTGGCATTTCACGGGGTCCGACGGCTCGTTCCCCGGCAAGCCTTATATCAACCGCGGCATCAGCGGACAGACCTCACCGCAGATGGTGTTGCGGTTCCGCCAGGATGTGATCGATCTGCATCCCAAGGCGGTGGTGATCCTGGCCGGCATCAACGATATCGCCGAAAACACCGGCCCCATGACGCTGGAAGAGACTGAAGACAATCTGAAGTCCATGGCCGATCTGGCCGCCGCCAATCACATTCGCGTCGTGCTTTGTTCCATCCTGCCGGCGTTCGATTTTCCGTGGCATCCGGGTCTTGAGCCCGCGCCGAAAGTCGATGCCATCAACACCTGGATGAAGGCATTCGCGGCAGACAAGGGACACGTCTACGTGGATTACCACTCCGCCATGAAGGACCAGCGCGACGGCCTGCCCGCCACGCTGAGCAATGACGGTGTCCACCCTACACCCGCCGGGTATGCCTTAATGGCCCCGCTGGTTGAGGCGGGAATCGCGAAGGCACTGGCGCAATAAGCGTGTTGGTCAAACGCATCCGGCCGCAAACGCAGCCGGCATAAATCTGGCCGGCGGTCTCACGGCCGCCGGCCACAGTCCAGGGTGTGCCCACCGGTTTAGTTCGTTCCGGGCGCTGGAGTTGGCGGCGCAGCCGGAGCCTCAGGTGCGGGTGCGGGCGCTGGAGTTGCCGGCGCAGTTGGAGCCGCGGGCGCAGACTCGGGCGGTGCGGCTGCCGGGGCTGGCTGATCCTTGGCCATGCTCCGGAGGTATGCGATCAGGTGCCGAAGGTCATCGTTCTTTGCGCGGCCCTCTTCCTCGGGCGGCATCTTGTCTTTGCCTTTGCGAATCAGGTCGAACAGTTGCTGGTCGGTCATCGGAGCCAGGGTTTTTGGATCGGTGAAATCTCCGAGCGTCAGCTTCATGTCGCTGGCCAGGTCGGTCTTGCCGTTTCCGTTGGCTCCATGACAAAGCGCGCAATCGACTTCATAGATCTTCTTCACGTGGGCCGGAACTTCAGAACTGGTCTTTGCGGGAGCCTTGGCCCCGGCAGCCGGCGTCTGAGAGCTTGCCTGCGGGTTCGACGCCGACAGAATCGCAGGATGGTACCCGAGAACGAACACAACGGGTAGGAGGAGCAGCGGCTTGAGCATGTGTGTCTCCTCAGTTGCAGGTGTCAGGGAACGGCATCTGGCAGCTGGTTTGAATTTGTGCCCCCCATTATAGGCCCAACTATGGCCTCGGTGAGTGACGCCCAGAATTGCCAATCGGTTGAAATCACCCTACAATAAGAAGATTGCAGGAAAGGTCTTAATCAGACGATGCCCAAGGAAAAGATTCATCCGAATTATGCCGCGGTGCGGGTGCTTTGCGCCTGCGGAAACAACTTTGAGACCCGTTCGACCCACAAGGGCGACATTCACGTAGAAATCTGCTCGGTTTGCCACCCGTTCTTTACCGGCAAGCAGAGGCTGGTGGATACGGCTGGACGCGTGGAGCGCTTCCGCCGGAAGTACGCCAAGGCAGACAGCCAAATCGCCAAGTAAACGGCGCTGCGGCAAGGTTTTAGCACCATCGGGCCTCCGCCACGGCGGAGGCCCACGTATGTTTGGAGAGGCAGCTTTTAGCTTCTAGCCGCTAGCTTCTAGCTGGTGTCTTGGAGTCTGGCACTTCGGGTCTTACCTGAGGGGCAAGACGCGTGAAGAAAGGGCTAGAGGCTAGGAGCTGGCAGCTAGAGGCTGCATTTATGGCAGGTAAAGGCTTCACGGTCAACAAGGATTGGGATAACCCCAAAGAGCACGCCATGCCTGAGGAGGCGCGGGTGCCTGCCGAAGTGCGCCTCGGAACGGTGGTTGTAAGTCCCGCCACGATGCTGGCTCCCATGGCCGGGGTTACCGATACGGTCTTTCGGCGCTTCATCCGCCACGCCAGCCTGTTTTCCACCTGCGGTGGGGCCAACTCCCCCTTGGGCACCGCGTCCACAGATGTCGAAACGGGTCTCGCAGCCGGGCAGGGTGCGGCTCAGATCGATGCCGAAGTCACCAACGCCCAGTCCGGATGCGGCCTGCTGATGACCGAGTTCACCTCCGCCGACGGCTTGTCGCGGATGCGGGAATCGAAACGCCGCCGCTACCTGACCTTCTACGACGACGAACACCCCATCGGCGCGCAACTCTTCGGCTCCAACCCTGAAACGCTTGCTGAGGCCGCTCGCATCGTCCAGGACACGGGCTTCGATACTGTGGACCTGAACCTCGGCTGCCCCGCTAAACGCGTGGTGGGCTGCAACGGCGGCTCAGGCCTGCTGCGCGACTTGCCGAAGATCGGCGAAATCTTCCGCACCGTGCGCAACGCCGTCACAATCCCCTTCACCGTCAAGTTCCGGATGGGCTGGAACGACGCACAGATTGTGTGCGTTGAACTCGCCCGCATGGCCGAGGCCGAAGGGTTGAACGCCGTGGCCCTGCACGCTCGCACCCGCGAACAGGGATACACCGGCCAGGCACGCTGGGAGTGGATTGCCGCCGTCAAGCAGGCGGTGAGCATTCCCGTGATCGGCAACGGCGACATTCGCACCCCGGAAGACGCGGCCACCATGGTGGCGCACACCGGCTGCGACGCCGTGATGATCGGGCGCGCCGCGCCAGCCAATCCGTGGATCTTCCGCCAGATTGCGCAATACACGGCGACAGGCAGCTACGAGCGTCCGACGGTCGAGGATCGCTACCGCATGATTCGCGCTTATTTCAAGATGCTGCTGGAAGAGGCCGAGGCATCGCAATCGCTGCCGCGCGACGGGCGCATGGGCGAGACAGCCGGCAAGATGAAGCAGTTCGCTTCGTGGTTCACCCACGGCGTGCCGGGCGGAGCCAGGCTGCGGGCGGCGATCTACCACGCAAAGACCGGTGCGGCAGTGCTGGAGCAGGTGGATACGTTTTTCACGGCTCAGCTTACCGGCGGCGTGGACGCCCACGAAGAGCCTGAGACAAACGAGCCCCTTGACTTCTCAAATGCCGCGCTGGTCTGCGACTAAGTCACTTCATTGCGTTAAGCAACCGGGAGCCGTACAGTGGCTCGTGCCCCATCGCCATCCTCACGATTGACCAGTTGGATTTCGCCGCCGTGTCCGCGCGCAATTTGCTGCGCCAGCGCCAGGCCCACGCCGCTGCCCTTGGGCTTGGTGGTATAGAACGGCACAAACAGGTTCTCGCTGTTCGCGATCCCCATCCCACGATCCTCAATGGTCACCATTGCGGCCGAGTCCACATTCCGCCAACTGACGCGCACCGCCTTCGCGCCGTTGTCCAGCGTGGCATCCACCGCGTTGGCCAGCAGGTTGATGAACATCTGCTCCAACTGGTCGGGGTCCGCGTGGAGAGTCACCGGCGGACCGGGGTCCAGTTGCACTGAAATGCGCTGCTCAAGCAACACAACCTGCTCCAGCAGCGGCCCCAACGCAACCTCGCGCAAGTGCGGTGGCGGCAACTGCGCCAGCAGCCGGTACGACTGCACGAATCGATGCAAGGCATCGGCGCGGCTCTCCACCACTCCCAGGCCGCGACGAAAATCGCGAATCGTATCCGGGTCGCCGTCCATGTGATCCACCCGCGACAGCAGGCTCCCGGCAATGGACTTGATGGGCGCCAGCGAATTGGAGAGCTCATGGCCCAGTACGCGGATCAGCCGCTTCCACGCAGCCTGTTCTTCTTCCTGCAGAGGCAGGCTCACGTCGGCCAGCAGCAGCAGCGTGTGCGGAACACCGTCCTGGCGGAAGTTGGCCTTGCGCAGAAGCCAGCGCGTCGGCTTGGTTCCGAATGAATGAATGGTCTGATCCGGCGAAGCCAGCAGCGCCTCCAGTCCCAGTTCGGCGGCGGTGTGCCCAAAGCAGCGCGCATAAGGAAGTCCCAGCAACTGAGTTCCAGCCGTGTTCACCAGTTGCAGCAGGTCTTCGCGATCGAACGCAAACAGCGGCGCGTGCATGACCTCAAGAATGCGCGCCAGCAACGCCGTTGCTTCCAACGAGCGCACCCGCTGCTTCTGCAGCAGATCGGCCAGCGCATTCACCTCTGCCGACAGTTCGCCCAGCGGGTCGGGCGCCAGGGCCCCGCGAGCGCGAAAGGAGTAGTCGCCCTCGCGCAACGACGCCACCACGTTTGAAAGCGTCTGCAGCGGCCGAATCATGCTCTCAATCAGCGCGGCCGCGACCAGCAGAAGATACAGCAGCAAGCACCCGGCAATGAGCATCGCCGGCGCGGCCGTGATCTTCTCCCGGTAAATCAGGATGGCGGCGAAAAGCAGCGCAGGCAACGACAGCCAAAAAGAAAACAGCCATGCGCGGCGCACTGCCGAGCGGCGGTTCCTGCGTGTACCGCGCTGCTCATAAGCCATATTTTTCAATGCGGCGGTAGAGCGCCGCGCGGCTCAGGCCCAGTGCCTCGGCCGCCTGTGAGATATTGCCGTCGCAGCGTCGCAGCACCTTGCGAATGAGCAGCGCTTCAACTTCATCGATGCTCATGTTCTCAAACGACTGTGTCGATGGCCGCGCGGCAGTGATGGCCAGGTTCGACGGCTCAATTTCTTCGCCGCGGCATAGCAGCACCGCGCGCTCAATGGTGTGCTCCAGTTCGCGCACGTTGCCGGGCCACGCATATTGCATCATCTGCTGCATGGCGGCAGGCGAAAAGCCGCTGACCTGCTTGCGATATCGAGTGCGGTTGCGTCCAAGAAAGTGCGCCGCCAGCAGCGGAATATCCTCGCGCCGCTCGCGCAACGCAGGCAGGTGAATCTCCACCGTGTTGAGACGAAAGAGCAGGTCCTCTCGAAAATTTCCGGCCGCTGCCTCCTCGTGCACGTTGGCGTTGGTGGCGGAAATAACCCGCACATCCACGCGGCGCGTTTGCGACGAGCCTACGCGCTCCAGCTCGCCTGTCTCCAGCACGCGGAGCAGCTTTGCCTGCTGCCGCAACGGAACGTTGGCGATCTCATCAAGAAAGAGCGTGCCGTTGTTGGCCAGTTCGAAGCGCCCAATGCGATCGGTGCGCGCATCGGTAAACGCGCCCTTCACATGGCCGAAAATCTCGCTCTCAAATGTGCCCTCGGGCAGTCCGCCCGCGTTCACCGCCACCAGCGCCATGCGCGACCGGGGCGAAGCCGCGTGCAGCAGCTTGGCAACAATTTCCTTTCCAGTGCCATGTTCGCCCGTGATGAGCACGTTGGCATCGGAGGGTCCAACCTGCGCAATCAACTCCAGTACCGGCTGCATCGATGGCGCGCCGGCCACAAACTCCGGCATGCCTTCCGCACGCAGCAGCCGATTCTCCATCTCCAGTTGACGAGCGTGGCGCAGCGCCTGCCGCAACTCCGCGTGAACGCGGATCAAGCTCAACAGGCGCTCGTTTTCCCACGGCTTCTGGATAAAATCGCGTGCGCCGCGCTTGATGCTTTCGACGGCCAGGTCGATGTTGCCCCACGCCGTCATCACGATCACGGGCAGCCGCGCATCAAATTCCTGGATGCGCGCCAGCAGGTCAAGACCCTCCTGCCCTGAGGTGGTGTCGCGCGTGTAGTTCAGGTCCATCAGCACCACATCGTAGTCGCTCTGGCCCAGCGCTTCCAGCACCAGTTGCGGCGATCGCGCGCAATCCACATAGATACCCTGCGGCCGCAGCAGCAGTTCCACTGCTTCAAGAATGTGCGGCTGATCGTCCGCCACCAGCACTCTTATTTTCTCTTGCTTACTGATGGCTCGCCTCCACCACTACGCCGGATTTCGCTTCGGTGATCGATATGCCGTAGTTCTCAAGAATCGTGCCCGTTGCTCGCCGTAGTTCGATCCGAGCTTTTTCATACGCGGTCTCAGCAGCAACCAGGGCCGACTCGGCCACGGCCAAATCATGCTCAGCCGAGAGCGTCTGTTGATTCGAACCTGCGCCCAGCTTCTGTTCCTTCTGCATGATATCGAGCGTCTTCTGGGACAGGTCACGCGCATGGCGCGCCGCAGCTACACGGCTTGCCCCCTGTTCGAGAGCATAGCTGGCGTTACGCACTTCAATGAGGATGCGCTTCTTCGCCTCCTCAAGGCCGACCTGCGTCTGACGGTATTCGAGCTCGGCACGGTACTGGTCGGCCTTGGCGATGCGATTGCGCACCGGAATGCTCAATTGCAATCCAACCTGGTACTCCGGTGCACTGGCGTTGAATGCGCTCGCCAAGGCGCCGCCGGGGCTATTCGATAGGGTAGTCGGAATCGACTTGTTGTAATACGCGGAGTTCAGCTGGCCAGCGAGACCGGTGCCAATATAAAGGCCGTAGAGGGACAACTGTGGCAACAGCGCATTGCGAGCGGTCTTGCGACTGAGTTCACTGTTTTCGAGACCCAATGTCTGGATTTGCAGCTCTGTTCGGCTTTTGAGTGCCGAGCTGATCAAATCCTGAACTGGCTCAGAAGTGGATTGAATCTGGGTGCCGATGCGGTCAGTGGGAACGACGGGCATTTCCTCGAGAATCGGGTCGTCCAGGCTCCGGGTGACGGCGTTCTTCATGTAGAGTTCCTGCAACTCGAGATTCGTACGGGCTACGGTCAAGTCCTGCTGACGCGTAGCCAGGTCGCCCTCCGCCTTGAGAACATCCATCTCCGGAATCGCCTGGAGTTGAAACTGCTTGCGGCTTTTGTCCAACGTGTCAGTTGCAAATGCGACGGAACGCTCGTTCACCTGTTCGTCTTCATAGGCGTTCACCAGATCCCAGTAGATATCGCAAACCTGGGTCACTGTGGCAATCACCTGCGCCTTAAATGCGACGTCAGTGATGTGTTGGTTGGTTTTGGCAATGCGCAGGTAGCGCAGGTTCGTCGAGAGTCCAAAGCCAGCCAATATCTGCTGCTGGGCGATCACACGCACTTTTGCGAAATACTGCGGACTGAAGTAATCATAAATGCCGTTGGAAGTCCCACGGAAGTCACTGAAGTCCACCTGGAGGCTGCTACCAGTGGGGAAGGCCTGAGCATAGGTCACACTGGCTTGTTCCGAGTTCTGCTTGTAGATCGGTACGCCTTCCTGCTGGAAGTTTTGCAGCTGCTGGGCAGAGTGATCGTCGAAGATCTGCGCGGAGATCTGGGGGTCGTAGACCGAGACCGCGCTTCCCGTGCCCAGAGTGTTCGATACGATTCCCGAAGCGCCTGCACCAGCGCCGCCGGCGCCTGTGCTCGTACCGCCGGCGCCTGTGCCTCCACCGCCTCCACCCGCGTTACCACCGGGCGTTCCAGACACCACACCGGTATTGACGCCGCGAAAAAAACCACCCGCAGAGGTGCGCAGGATGTCCGTCTGCGCAATGGGCAGGTTATAACGCGCGATCACCATATCGAGATTGTCTTCGAGTGCCAGATCGATGGCGTCACGCAGCGAGAGATAGATCTTGCCGTCGCGCACCACTGAATTCAAGCGTGGAGAGTTAGCCAGGCTTGGCGGTGGCACTGAAATTCCGCGGTAGGCATCGAATGGATTTCTCGAGTGCCGCATCATCTCATTGAACGGGAGCTGCGACGCAACTGCTGGCAGAGGCTGAGCCGGGGCCGCAGATTGTTGCGCCGGTACTGACGGCGTTGTTGACGGCGGCTCGACGGCGAAAGCCAGATTAACCTGCAACAGAAGAATGGCGGCAACGGCCTGAACCTGTGCGCGCAGCGGTCTGAGCGAACTGTGTCTCAACGATCTTTCCTGGGATGCACCGGTTTTGAAATCGTTCACTGGGCCTCCGCTGCTGCTGCCATTACCGCTTCGTCACGCGTGAGCCATCCATCGTGCAGTTCCAGGATGCGTGATCCGTAGCCGGCGTTCACTTCTGAATGCGTCACCTGCACAATGGTGGTTCCCTGCCGATTGAGTTCGCGGAAAAGCTCCATGATCTCGCGCGCCTGCGTGGAGTGCAGGTTGCCTGTCGGCTCGTCGGCCAGCAACAGCGCGGGCGCATGAACCACCGCGCGCGCTATGCCCACCAACTGCTGCTGTCCGCCAGAAAGCTGGTTCGGGAACAGGTCCTTCTTGGCCACGATCTGAAAGCGATCGAGAATGTCGGCGACCATTCCCTGGCGCTCCTTTGAGGGCAGGTTCTTGTACGAGAGCGGCAGGTCGATGTTCTCCGCCACGGTCAAGTCGTCCAGCAGGTGATAACTCTGGAAGACCATGCCGACGCGTTGCCGCGCCAGGTCGGCGCGCTGCTTGCGGTTGAGCGAATGGACCGGCGTTTCGCCGAACCAATACTCGCCCAGCCAGCTATCATCCAGCAGCGCCAGCACATTCAGCAGCGACGACTTCCCTGCCCCTGACGGCCCCATCACAGTGATGAATTCGCCTTCCTTGATCGTCAGGCCGATGCGTCGCAACACCCATGTCTCGGTGTGCCCTGTCTTGTAACTGCGTTCGACGTTCTTGAGTTCAATCATGGTGTTCTTTATTACTCCGATCTCAAAGCAAGAATGGGGTCAACCGACACCGCGCGCCGCGCGGGCAGCCACGCCGCAATAAGCGATGCGGCCGCGAGCACAAAGACAACCGCTGCAAACGTGAGGCCATCGTGCGCGCGCACGCCGTAGATATAGCTGCTGGCAAAGCGGACGGCAAACCACGCCATCCCTGTTCCTATCGCAAGCCCGACAGCAACCATCAGAAGAGCGCGGCGCAACACGAGCGAAAGAATATTGCCTTGCGGCGCGCCCAGTGCAAGCCTCACACCAATCTCGCGCGTACGCTGCGCAACCCCAAATGACAGCAAGCCATAAAGTCCGACGGAAGCAATCATCAGAGCAATCGCCGCAAAGCATTCGAGCAGATGCGCAATGAGCGTCTGGCTTCCGAATGAATCTTCAACCGCCTCGTGGATGGTCTTCACGTTGGTTGTGGTGGCATCCGGCGCAACCTCATGCAGCGCTTTGTCGAACTGCGCGCGCAACGCCTCCGCTGGAATCGCGCTGCGAATGGCAACCTGGATAAATGCGGTGGCGATGCCGTAAAGCGGCTCTCCGGGATCAATCTGCGCAAGGCAGAAGTAGACCTCCGGCTTGGTGGCATCCATTACGCTCCGCTGCTTCACGTCGCCAATCACGCCCACGATCCGCGCGTCTGCAAAGCGGCCCTTGCCCAATCCGTAGGCATGCCCAATGGGATCCTGTCCCGGAAGATAGCGATTGGCAAAAGCCTGGTTCACAACCACGACAACGGGCGATGTCGCCGTATCGTCGTCCGCGAAAAAGCGGCCCCTCACCATCGGAATCCCCAACGCGTCCACCAAGCCCGACGAAGCCAAACGCCCGTCTGCCATGGGAGCCTTTCCGCTTGGGGCATTCTTGTGGTCAAGCTCGCCAATAATGCTAACGCTGAACTCGGAACGCAGCGGAAGCACGGAGCTGAGCGCGGCCACCCTGACTCCTGGGATCGCGCGTAGCCGTTCCAGCAGCGGCAGATAGGAAGTGAGCACGACGTTCTGCGAAGCTTTGTCGCCATTATTCAAATCGCTTCCGTTCAGAATGACTCCGCCGGTGAGCACGTTCTGCTGCGCGAATCCCAGTGGCACCTGCCGCAGAGCGTGGATGGTGCGAAGAAACAGCCCCGCTCCTACGAGGAACACCAGCGTCAACGCGAGTTGCGCTACCACCAGTGCTTCACGCGTGCGATTCTGTCCAGCCGTAGCAGTAGTCGTAACTCCGTTAAGGCCGCCACGCACTTCGCGGCGCATGGCGCGCAATGCCGGAAAGACGCCGACGATGATTGCAGTCAGCAAGGCAAGTACCGCCATGCAAGCAATCACGCGCCAATCAACATGCACGGCATTGGTCAGCGGCAGATGGCGCACGATTTGATGCCACAGAAGCTTAATGGCGCATTGCCCGAGCAGCAAACCGGAAACTCCGCCCATCCCGCTCAACAGCATGCTTTCAACAATCGCCTGTTGCAGCAGACGGCCGCGACTTGCGCCCAGCGCGGAGCGCACAGCCTGTTCCCGTGTGCGTGCAACGGCGCGAGTCAACATGAGGCTCGTGACGTTAAGGCATGCCAGTGCCCAGATGCCCAGCACCACACCGTAGAGCAGCGCCAGAGGCTTCCGCACTTCCTCGTTGAGCGATTCCTGATACCCGGTGACCTTGACCCGCGTGGCGAGATCCTGGTTAGTGACTTCCCTGGCGATGACTGCCTGCGTACGACTCAAGTTCGCCGCCAGTTGCGCGGCAGTTACCCCGTTTGGCAAGCGAGCATACATCACGCCCCATGCAAGGCTGTCGCCGGTCATTTTAGTTTTGCTGGCCGCGCTAAGAACCACGGGAGACCATATCTGCATCGGATCGGCGAATGGAAATGAAAAGCCCTTGGGCATGACGCCGACGATCGTGTAAGGCTCGCTCTTGATGGTGAGCGTTTTGCCGACGATGTAACCGTCGGACGCATAGAGCTTACGCCAAACCTCTTCGCCGATGATCACGACATGATCACTACCCGGGTCGTTTTCTTCAGCACGAAATCCGCGACCCAACATCGGCTGCACGCCGAGCATCTGGAAGAGCCCGGCTGTCACCGTGGTCCGCTCTACCTGCAGACGGCCGCCCGGGCCCACAAGACTGGCGTTCGAGTTGTCCTGTGTCATGCCGATCTGCATGCCCGGCCCCACGCCATCGCGCAGTTGCAGCATGTTGGCATAGCTCATGCCATAGTAGGGCTGCGCACCCAACATCTGAATCGCCACGACGCGATCCGGCTGCGCGTACGGCAGCGGGCGCAGCAGGATTCCATTCAGCAGCGTGAAGACGGCAATGTTCGCGCCCAGGCCCAACGCCAACACGGTAACCGCAGTCAGCATAAACACTGGGGACTTGCGCAGCTGCCGCAGCGCGTAGCGGACATCCTGAATGATCGATCGCATCGCAAAAACCCTTTCTTAACGTTCGTGCTATTCGGTGCGCAGCGCCTGCATGGGTTCCACTCGCGCGGCGCGGCGCGCCGGCAATGCCGCGGCCAGCGTGACCACGACGGTGAGCGTGAAGCCCGGCGACTTGCGCAACTGCCTCATCGCGTAGCGAATATCTTGAAGCAACGAATTCATATTCATATCCTCCGGGGAACTATTCCGTGCGCAAAGCCTGCATCGGCTCAATGGAAGCGGCTCGGCGCGCCGGAATGAATCCAGCGAAAGCCGCGCAGATCGCCAGCACCACAGTCGCGCCGGCCAACGCCAGCGGATCGTAGGCCTTGACGCCGTAGAGCTGGCTCGCCATCAGGTGCCCCGCTAACAACGCGGCGGGAATGCCCAGCACGAGTCCCAACACGATCTGTACCAGGACGCCGCGCAACACAATCCTTACGACGCTCGAACGCGTCGCGCCAAGCGCCATGCGAATGCCGATCTCGCTCGTGCGGCGCACCACGAAGTACGACATCACGCCGTAAAGACCAACAGAAGCGAGGATGAGCGCCAGCAAGCCGAATAGGCTGGTGAGTCGCGCGATCAAGCGTTCCTGGTTAAAGTTGCCTGCAACCTGCGCATCGAGCGAGCGGAGATCGACCAACGTCAGGTTCGGATCGATGGAGCCCAGCGTACGCCGGATCAGCGCGTCGGCATCCTGTTGAGGAGCTTTGAAGCTCACAATGATCGAATCGATGAACATCGACTGCGTCTCGCCGCCCACGATCGGCGGTTCCTTGTAGCCGGTGAACCTCTGCGAAAGCGGGCGAAGGTAGACCGGGCGTGAAGGATCTCGCGGATTGTTCATCTTGAAATCGCGGAAGACACCCACGATCTCAAAGCTGCCGGAGTACTTCACGTCGTCGATGCCGAAGTGCTTGCCCACCGGGTCCTCGTTGGGAAAGAAGCGCTTCACGAAAGTCTCATTGACTACAGCGACGAACTGCGAAGTTGTTGTGTCCTGGTCGCTGAAATCGCGGCCGCGCACCATGGGAACGCCGATGGATGAAAGAAAGTGCGTGCTGACGCGGTCCCACGTCGAGCCGCAGTTGTCATTCGGTCCGGGAGCCGGATGACCCTGCTGAATCACGCACTCGCCCCAGTTGTTGCCTTCAAGAGGGCTATAGAGCGCCAAGCCAATGTTGGCTATGCCGGGCAACGAGGAAAAACGATCTTCAATCTCGCGGTACAACGCGGGCAAGCGGTCGTTTGTATAGCCCGCACCCGCGGGATCGAGGTGCAGCACGTAGCGATGCGTCGTGGCAATACCGAAATCCTGATGCTCCAGATTGTTCAGAGATTTTGTCATCAGGATCGCGCCTGCCAGCAAAACCAGCGACAACGCGGCCTGAAACACGACCAGCGCCTTCTGCGGCAACGATGAGCGATCGCGTGTGGAACGATTGGCGCCACGCAGCGCCTCCGCCGGTTGCGCATGCGAGGACAGCCAGGCCGGAGCCAGGCCGAACAGGATTCCCGTCACCAGCGAGACGAGAAATGCGAATCCCAACACCGTCAACGAAGGGCTCGCCTCAATCGGGAGATTGCGCGCGTCGGGAAACGCGAGCGCGAGAATCGTACGCGACCCTGCGTAGGCCACGCCCAATCCCGCGAGCCCGCCGATGCAGCTCAGCAGCACACTTTCAGTAATGATCTGGCGAATGATGGCGCGCCTCGACGCGCCCAGAGCCATGCGCACCGCAATGTCGGCACGCCGGGCGGTGGCTCGTGCCAGCAGCAGGTTGGCGATGTTCGCACACGCAATCAGAAGCACCACCGACGACAGAATCATCAGCATCTTGAGGCCCGTGCCCGTCTCCTGCTGCATGCTCTGAATGCCGCCTCCACCCGGCACGATCACCACGTGCTGTTTGGGAATAATCATCGAGCCGCCGTTGTCGGTGTACACGGGACGCGTGGAGAGCCACTGCCGCAGCGCAACCGACAGCTTGGTCTGCAGTACGCCGATGTTCGTGCCCGGCTTGATTCTCCCAATGGGATAGAGCCAGTTGGAGTCCATGTGATGGAGAATCGTGCTGTCTCCGCGGACATACGGTTCATCTTGCACAGGCATCCAGAAAGCCGCCGGCCTGTCCGTCACGCGATCGCCGAAAAACCCGCGCGGCGCAATACCAATTACATTGAAAGGCCTAGCCTGGATATAGATCGTCGAACCTACAATCGCAGGGTCGGCGGCGAACTCGGTTTCCCAGGTGCGGTAGCTCAGCACCACCACAGGCGCAGACGAGGGCTGGTCGTCTGCCTCGCTGAACACGCGGCCCGCATAAGCTCCCAGGCCAAGCGTAGAAAAATAGTTGCCCGTGACAAACTCAGCGCCCATCTCCTTGGGGAGAGCGTTTCCCCGACGCACGCTCCACTGCCATTGCCCGGCTTCCACCGCGGCCAGTTGCTGAAACTCCGGCGCCTCATGCTTCAAGTGCAGATAAAGGTCGTAAGAGAAGATGTCGAAGTCGCCGTTCTCCCCCACAAATCCGCCGTTGACGCAGCAATCGTCCGTGTCGCCGATGCGGTAGAGTTGCGAGGGGTCGGCCACCGGCAGCGAGCGCAGCAGGATTCCCTGCACCAGCGTGAAGATGGCCGCGTTGGCCCCGATGCCGAGAGCCAGCGTGATCACGGCCGTCAGCGTGAATCCCGGCGATTTGCGCAACTGTCGCAGGGCATAACGAAGGTCTTGGGGAAATGTATTCAATTCCTGCGGCTCCTATTCTGTACGTAGAGCTTGCATGGGGTCGACGGATGCGGCGCGCCGCGCGGGAAGAAAGCATGCGACCAGGGCCACCACGCAGAGCGCTGCGGCCACGGTGGCAAAGGTCAACAGATCGGTTGCGCCCACGCCGAAGAGCATGCTGCGCAAAAAGCGGGTCAGGAACACGGAAGCCGCTATGCCGACCACCAATCCCGCAATCGTGAGCTTCAATCCCTGTTGAAGCACGTCGCGAAAGATCGCCGCCTTGCCCGCGCCCAGCGCCAGCCGGATGCCGATTTCATGAGTCCGCTGCCTGGTCGTGTAAGCCACCACGCCATAGATTCCGACGGCCGCCAGGATGAGCGCCAGCACGCCGAATGAACCTGCGAAGGTCACCGCAATGCGCTCGAAAACGTTGCCTATCTGCATGTTCGCTTTAAGCGTAGTTGCGTTGAAAACCGGCAGATCGCCATTGAGCCCGTGAATGGTTTGCTCTATAGCGTAAGCGAGCGCTTGCGGATCGCCGTTGGCGCGCACATGCAGAATCACTTCGCTTTCGTAGCGCTGAGTCAGGGGCACAAGCACGAGCGGTGCGGGGTCGTTGGTCAAGCGCCGGTATTTTGCGTTTGCCGCCACTCCAACCACCGTGGTCCATCTCCCTGATACTTGAATCCGCTTGTCAATCGCGTTTTGCCCCGGCCAGTAGCGATCGATCAATGCCTTGTTGACGATCACAACAGGCAACGTGTCGGACTTGTCCTGGTCAGTGAAGTCGCGGCCAGCCAGCAACGGCGTGCGCAGTGTTTCAAGATAATTCGGTCCCACAACTCCACGGTCCGCCTCGATGGATTCGTGCAGATGGGGCACGTAGCCTTCCGGCATCACACCATCGGAATGGATGGTGAAGCTGAGCGGAGAAAAGTCCGCCAGCGTCGCCGACTGCACACCGGGCAACTGCTTCACCCGGGCGATCACCTGGCGTTCGAACTCGATGCCGGTCGCTCGCGAGTAGCCCATCGGATCGAGGTCAAAAGTGGCCAGCAGCACATGACTGGAATCGAAGCCGGGATCGGCCTTTTGAGCTTCCTGGAGGCTGCGGACAAACAGCCCCGCGCAGGCCAGCAGCAGCAGCGACAACGCAACCTGCGCCACCACCAGTCCCGATGCAAGACGCGATTTGCTGAGGCCACCTGTCGAATTCAGCGCCTCGTCCTTCAGTACCGACATGGGCGAGAGGCTGGATACACGTAGCGCCGGAACAACGCCGGATACTATGGCAGTGAAAAGCGAGACCACAATCGTGATCAGCATGACGCGCCGGTCGACGCTTCCGTTGATTGCGAGAGGCAACGTTGTGGCTGGCAAAAACGCGGAGATGCTTTTGGCTGTCCACACCGTCGAACCCAGTGCGACGGCCCCGCCCGCAAGGGCGATCATCACGTTCTCCACCATCAACTGCCGCACCAGTCTCCAGCGGCTTGCTCCCATCGATAAGCGAATTGCGAATTCGCGGCGCCGCGCCACCGACCGCACGAGAAGAAGATTGGTCACGTTGGCGCAGGCAAGCAACAACAGCACCGCCGCCAACGCCAGAAGAATTGGCAGCGTTCCAGCGAGGTATACATTCGCGCCAAACGGCGAGCGCCACAGCGGATCTGTGGAGATGGTGTTGTTGCCCTGGTGCAGAGTGGGGGAATGATCGGCGATGCGCTGCATCAGAAGATTCAGTTCATTCTCGGCCTGACGATGATCGACTCCCGTGCGCAGCACACCCAGCACGTTGAGCCAGGACTCGCCCCGGCTCTCGATCCGGTTCGAACCCCAGATAGACTTGTCCATTCCAAGAGGAAGCCATATATCCGTGCGCAGGCCGCTCTTGCAACCCTGAAAACCCTGGGGCGCGATGCCGACAACCGTGTAGGGATGAAGGTTGATCTCGATGGTCTTGCCAACGATCGATGGATCGCCGGCAAAGTGGTTCTGCCACAATCCGTAACCGAGCACAGCCTCAGCTAAACCGGCACGTTCGTTGCCCTGCGAGGCCAGAAGAGTGCGCCCTAGAAGAGGCTGCACCCCCAATACCTCGAAGTAGCTCGCCGTGGTCACCGCGCCATAGATACGCTCCGGCTTTCCGGAGCCTGTGATGGACATGTAGTCGTCGTGATAGGCGAGCATGCCAGAAAAACTTTTGGCGTTGTCGCGCAAATCCACAAAATCCAAATATGAAAGCGGCGGTGTGGCATGTTCGCTGCGTTCACCCACCTGGATGGTGATCATGTTCCCGGTTTGCGTGACGCCGGGGATGGGATTGAACAAAGTGGAACTGATCCAACTGAGGATGGTGCTATTCGCGCCGATGCCCAGGGCCAGCGTGAGCACAGCCGTCAGCGCGAAGCCCGGCGCGCGGCGCAACTGCCGCAATGCGTAACGCACATCCTGNNGCTAGGCCTCGACTTCCTGTGTGAGCTTTCTCAACTCGTCTACCGAGACTACCTTTCCATCGAACAGATGGACCTCGCGATCGGCGTGCTTGGCAAAGCGCGGATCGTGCGTCACCATGCAGATGGTCGAGCCCTCGCGATGCAGATCGGCCAGCAGGTGCATCACGGCCTCGCCGTTTTTCGAGTCCAGGTTGCCGGTGGGCTCGTCGGCCAGCAGGATGGAGGGCGAACCCGCCAGCGCGCGCGCCACCGCCACACGCTGCTGCTGACCACCGGAGAGTTGCGCCGGATAGTGCCGCATGCGGTGCGCCATGTTCACGCGCTCCAGGGCTTCCTTCACGCGCTTCTTGCGCTCTGCCGACGGCATGCCCGCGCGATAAGTCAGCGGCAACTCCACGTTCTCTTCCACCGTGAGGTCGCCGATAAGATTGAAGCTCTGAAAGATGAACCCAATCTCCTGGTTGCGAATCCGCGAGCGGTCGCCGAAGCTCAGGTTCTCAACCGGCTTCCCGTTCAGCAGATATTTGCCGGCCGTGGGCGTATCCAGCAGCCCAAGGATCGACAGCAGCGTGGACTTACCGCAGCCCGAAGGCCCGGACATGGCCACATATTCGCCGCGCTCGATGCTGAGATGAATTCCGGAGAGCGCGTGCGTCTCCACTTCGTCGGTGTAGAAGACCTTTCGAAGGTCCTCGATGTCAATCAACGTGTTGTTCGTAGCCATTCCAGTCTCTCCTCGTAATATGCGGTTGTGTTCCCTATTCCCTGTTCCCTGTTCCCTGCTTTTTCATTCCAGCCGGATGCGGTCCACATTGTCGTAGCGCGACATGTCAGACAGAATCACCGCGTCGCCTTCCTTCAATCCGTCCAGCACCTGGATGGAGTTCACCGAGGCGCGGCCCACCTTCACCGGCACTCGTACGGCGCCCTTGCCGTCGGGATCGATCTTGAACAGGCTCAGCGTCGAGTTCTCATTTCCCAGCGCCGGCCGGCCCACATACAGCACGTCGGTCAGCCGCTCCAGGTCAATGGTTCCGTCCACGCTCAACCCCTTCACCGCACCCGGCGGCACTGGACCATCGAGTACTACGTCAACGGTGCGCGTCCCGTTCAAAACGGCGGGATCGATTCTGGCAACGTGGCCTGGAATGATTCCATTGTGGGTATCGATCGATGCCGGTTGGCCGATCTGAATGTCGCGTGCCTGGGTTTCGGCGATCTGCAGAGCAGCTTTCAATTTGCCAAGCTGAACGACCTCCGCCAGCGAAGTTCCGGCAGTGACGTGTGTGCCCACCTGTAGCGGCACGGGAAGAGGATCAACCTCGCCGGCGATGCCCGCCTGCACCTCAAGGGCGGCCGTTTGTCTTTCATAGAGAGCAAGCAGAGTCTTGGCCTGGTCGATCTTGGCCTGCGAGGAAGCGAGCTGGACCTCGATCGCCTTTTCGTTCACGTCGAGTTGCTGCTGGCTGAGCTTGTGCTGAATCGCGAGTTGGTCGGCCGTACCCTGCGATTTGGCGCAGGCAATTCCCGCAATCACGCCCAAATCGCAGAGGGCCTTGTCGGTTTTCGCCTGCAGTTGATCCTGTGTGTAGTCGGCGCTAATTTGGGCGGCGGCCGTTTTCTTGTCCATCAAGGTGCTTTGCAGAGTGGCCTGGAGGCTCTTGTAGTCGGCCTCCGCAGCCTTGACCGCCAGCTTGGCATCGAGGAGTTTCTGTTGGACCTCGGGCGCAGCCAGATCCATCAGAACGGTGTCCGGCGTGACAATGGTCCCGGGTAAGACCCGAATGCGAACCACGGTTGCGTCGGTCTGCGCCGGAATGAGCTCGATGCTGTCTTCCCGGGGCACCAGGCTGCCGGTCGAGCCGCGCACCTGGCGCACCATCGGTCCGCGCTTTACCGTGTCAGGCCAAATGGTGGAGCGGTCCACGGTGGGAGCCGCGGGCTTGAGCCGCGACACCGCGACCACAAGACCCACCAACACCACCACCCCGATGCCAGTCCAGATCCACAACTGGCGCTTCTTCTTCTGCTTAATGTCAGGCCGGGCGATATCCATCACGCCATGACATTGCACTTGCCGTGCCAAAAGCAGGTCGGTGCAATTACTTGAAAATAAGCACCTTGTGGGGGACGTTCAGCGGAGAAGAGCCGGCGCGGGTGGCCGGTTCCAGCGCAAACTGTCCGATTTCGAACACTCGCGCACTGCGATTCTTCACAGCAGCTCTACCGCCATCGCCACGGCATTCCCCCCGCCCAGGCACAAAGCTGCAATCCCCCGCGTCTTGCCCCGCTGCGCCATCGCCGACAGCAGCGTCACCAGCACCCGCGCCCCACTGGCGCCGATGGGATGCCCCAGCGCCACTGCGCCTCCATGCACGTTCACCCGCGCCGGATCGAGCCCCAGTTCGCGGTTTACCGCCAGCGCCTGCACGCTGAAAGCCTCGTTCAGCTCGAACAGGTCCACCCTCTCCAGCGGCCAGCCCGCGCGCGCCGCCACCTTGCGCACAGCGTCAATGGGAGCCAGACCAAACCACTCCGGCTCTCGCCCTGCCGTTACCTGCGCGCGAATCACGGCCAACGCCTTGAGTCCCCGTTCCCGCGCCAGGTCCGCGCTCGTCACAACCACCGCCGCGGCTCCATCGCTCACCCCGGGAGAGTTGCCCGCCGTGACGGTCCCGCCCTCCTGAAACGCCGGCTTCAGCCGCGCCAGAGTCTCCGCTGTGGTTTCCGGCCGAATCGACTCGTCCGCATCCATCACCCGCGGCTCCGCGCCTTTCTTGGCGGCAGGAATCTCCACCGGCAGAATCTCGTCCCGGAAACAGCCCTTGGCGGTGGCCTCTGCGGCGCGCCGGTGCGACTCCGCCGCAAACGCATCCTGCTCCTCGCGGCTGATGCCGTACTTCGCCGCAATCAGCTCACCGCCCACCCCCATGTGATAGTTCTTGTAGACCTCCCACAAGCCGTCATAGACCATGGAGTCCACCAGCGTGCCGTTGCCCATGCGATAGCCGCCGCGCGCCTGGAGTAGCAGGTACGGCGCGTTGGTCATCGACTCCATGCCGCCGGCCACCATGATCTCCGCGTCGCCGGTCTGGATGGCCTGCGCGGCCAAAGCGGCAGCCCTCAGCCCCGAGCCGCACACCTGGTTGATGGTCAGCGCCGCCGACTCCGGCCGCATGCCTCCATAGAGCGCAGCCTGCCGCGCGGGATTCTGCCCCAGGCCCGCCTGGATCACGCAGCCCATGATGCACTCCTCCACCTGTTCGGCCTCGATGCCGGCGCGCCGCACCGCCTCGCGCACCACCAGTGCGCCCAGCCGCGGCGCCGCAAACGAACTCAGCAAACCTTGAAACTTGCCCACCGGCGTCCGCACCGCCGAAACAATCACCGCGTCTCTCATTTATTTGCCTCGCACAAACGAGCCAGCAGGATACCAACTTGGCCCTACGACTTTCAGCCAATCATTCGCCACCCATAAGATGTCCCCATCGACCGCCACGGAAAGGCGAGGGGCATAATCTGTGGTGGACTCGGCTTTTTCGCTGGCCAATCCGTCCATTGCAAAGGTGACCCGGACAGACAGGATGGTTTCACGATGCGACGGTTGATTCTGCTGGGGCTCGCGGTGGTAATGGCTCTTCCCGCGGGTGCGCCCCGGCATGGCGTCTCTTCGCGTGCTCGTGGTCGATAAAAACTCCGGCCGCATGGGTTCCGTCACCATTCCAGCGCCTGACCTGGGACCGGCGCATTGATGTTCGGCAGTTCTGAGCTGGCATGGTCAGACCTCCCCGTCAGGCGGTAAAATCGTCACGCCCACATTCTTTCAAGGACAGAACAAATGAAACGATTGGTATGCGTTGTCGCCCTATTGCTGATTACCGTTCCCGCGTGGTCCGCCAAAAACGTCACCCTGGCCGAGTTGACAGACATGTTGAAGACCCTGCACCAGGCCAACAAGAGCGATGCCGACGTGGCCGCGGCGCTCAAGCAGGTGCAGATGACTGAGGAGCTAACTCGAGAAAAGATGAACGACGTCGCGGAGTTTGTTCCGGGGCAATTGTCGACCGAACAGCTCTATGTGCTCGAAGCTCGCAGTGCCATGATGCCGCCTCCGCCCGCCGCCATTCCTCCCGCGGCGGCGCCCGATGCGGCGGCACAAAAGGCAATCCTCGACAAAGCGGACGACTATGCCGCCAAGACCTACGATCAACTTCCGGCGCTCACAGCCAGCAAGGCGACCCGCCGTTTCCAGGACAACGTGGAAGCCGTCGCGCCCGCCGCGGGCAAGCGTAGCAGCGCCAATGCCGAGGTGAGCCCGTATCAGTTCGTCCACTTCCTCAACTCCACCACAGCCGACATCGTCAGCGAGCACGGCATCGAAAGGCCCGCGGCGAAGGACAAGACCGTGTGGGGACCGAACAAGATGATCGGCATTCAGGAACCCGACCCCAGCCTCAACGAGGTGTACAAGGAAGCGAAAGATGCCGGCTCCATCAAGTGGCTGCGCTGGCAGATGGTCGCAGGCACGCAGGTTGCTGTCTTCGCCTTCGACGTGCCAAAGAAGAAGTCGCATCTCACGGTGAATATCTGCTGCTTCCCCAATCCCAGTTCCCCCTCCGAGACCGGCGTTGCACGAAACACTTCAGATAGCGTGCCGGCCAACGACGTCATCTGGCACAACTACAAAAGCGTCCTGCCCTACCACGGCCAGTTCTTCATCGATCCTGGAACTGGAACCGTGGTGCGCATGATCGCGCAGGCCGATTTGAAATCCTCCGAGGTCGTTCACCAGCAGGACACGCGCATCGACTACGGCACCGTCACCGTAGGCGGCAAGCCCCTGGTGCTGCCGGTGAAAACGGTCATCGATACTGAGGTGGTGCCCAACGGCGACGTCAGCCCTGGCAGCACTTCCGAGCGGACCACCTTGTTCACCGCCGAATACTCGAACTATCAACCGGCCGGCGGCGCAAAGTAACGCTGAACGCACCCAGGCGGCGGTCCGCAACCGGGCCGCCCCCAAAGCCACGACGTCAACCTGGTGATTCATCTAGCGAGGGAATAGCGGCTCCCGGTATCCTCGTTCCATGCCGCACTTGATCTACAGCCACATGTTTCAGTTGCCGCTTCCTATCCTGGAGAAGCTGCTGCGCCCCGTCATCGTCTACCTGGTACTCGTGGTGTTGCTGCGCATCTTCGGCAAGCGCGAACTGGCACAGCTCAATCCATTCGATCTCGTAGTGCTGCTCTCCCTTTCAAACACCGTGCAGAACGCCATCATCGGCGACGACAACTCCGTCACCGGCGGCGTCATCGGCGCATTCGGCCTGGTGGCCATCAACTGGCTGGTGGTGCGAACCCTGTATCACTCCCCTCGCCTCACCGGCATGATGGAGGGCCGGTCCACCGTCCTCATCCGCAACGGAAAGATCGACCAGGATGCGGTCAAGCGCGAATCGCTCACCAACGAAGAGTTGATGGAAGTGATCCACAAGCAGGGCTTCGAGAGGTTGAGCCAGGTGCGGCAATGCGTGCTGGAACCGAACGGCACCTTCTTTGTGGAAGCCGTTGAGCCCTCCGCCACCGAGAAGCAGCACGCTGAACTGTTGGCCCGGCTCGACGCGCTCACCCGCGAGGTGGCCGCGTTGCGCCCCCAGCCCGCCACCGAGTAGAGGCTCGCGTTTGTCCGGCCCCACCGTCTCACAGGGTAGACTCCACTAAGGAGGCGTCTACTTCCCCGATGCCCTTGTTGAAGAATCTGCTTTCTGCCGCTGTGCTCGGCTCCATCACGCTGCTTTCGGCCGACGCCATCGCTGCGCAGACGCTGCAACAGCGCCCCCTCGCACAGCCCGCTCCGCCTGCCAACACGGCGCCGTCTCCAAACCCCGTCCCGCCCGCTCCCCTTGAACCGATCCTGCCCGCTGGAACCAGCCTGCAGGTCGAGATCCTCCGCCACTATCCCATGAAGGCCGGAGAAGCCATCGAAGGGCGGCTCGTCGATCCCATCTATTTCCAGGGCGAGATGGTGGTGCCCAAAAACACTGTCCTTCACGGCACCATCACCACTCTGCTGCCGGACTCCAAGTCCCGCTGGCATGGCCGCCTACTCGGTGACTTCACGCCGTTTCACACCGCCAAGGTCCAATTCAACGAACTGATGCTGCCCGGCGGTCCCGTGGCCTTCACCACACAGGGCCCCACAACAGGCGCCACCGTGCTTCACCTCTCCGCGCCGGGAGCCAGACCCAAACAGTCTCTTGTGAAGCGCGAGTGGACGCAGGCAACCGACCGATTGCACCAACAGATCGCCTTCTTTGTCGATCCGGGACTCGGCGATCGGGCGCTGCAGATTCTCTATCACCAGTTGCCCTATCATCCCGAACGCATACCGGCACACACCGCCTGGACGTTTGAACTGGCAGAGCCTCTTCCCCTGCCGGACCAGCCCGCAGGGCCATCCGAAGCAGCGCCCTCAGCCACTGCTCCCGGAAAGCCCGAGACCTGGTCGGTGCGCGCCCTGCTGTCTGCGGAAGTGACCTCGGCCACCGCCAAGTCCGGCGACCCGGTGCAGGCGCTCGTGGTTGAGCCCGTATTCGACAAGGATCGCCAGCTCGTGGTTCCCCAGGGCTCCATGCTGGTCGGCAGAGTTACGGGCGCCAAGGCTGCCCGGTCTTTGGGACGCAACGGCAAATTGCGCTTCAGCTTCCAGCAGGTCCGCTTCCCCGCCGGAACCGGTCCCGTCACCCCCGACCGCCCGGTCGAGGGCGCGCTCGCGGGGGCCACTGCGGAAAGCTCGCAGGGCCTGTCCCTTGATGCCGAAGGCACCATCACTCCAAAAAGCCAGTCCAGCGTGATTGCGCCTCTGCTCCTGACCATGCTGGCGGGCCGGGCGCTCGACAATGACGGCAATCTGACCGCCCAGACCGGCGTCGCCTCCAATGGCTTCGGCCTCGTGGGGCGCGTCGTCGGCCTCGCCGCAGGCAACCGCAGCCTGGCCGCCGGACTCGGCTACTATGCCGCCGCGCTCTCCTTCTACGAGAACTTCCTCCGCAAGGGCCACGACGTCATCTTCCCCAAAGACACCCGCATCGAGATTGAAACCACGCCTCTGCGCGCACCCATCCTCAAGCCCGAAAGCCAATAATTCACGCTTCTGAGCAGGGAGCTAACTGGCACCGCCGATAACCTGCTAACTCGCTACGCGCGGCAGGCGCTGGGAAGGAACAAGACTGCACCTTTCCCGCAGCTTTTTGAGCCGTTTTGCACCGGTTTTGGTGCATTTCATTTTATGAAGTTGTTGATTATAAAGTACTTAATATTTTGGCTTCAGTCAGAATTATTGCTGTAACATGTTGATTATATTTAAGTTAATCCAATATTTAGCGACATGTTGGGAGGAGGGGGGAGGGGGGTACCCGATCCTGGTACATGCCCGGCCCTTCAAGGCTGGGAACCTGGCGTTCCCTCGGCATTAACGATTGTGCTCCCGCGGAAGGCTATCTTCTGCAATGGACTTCAAAGAGTCCCGCTCGGTCTCCCCGCCCGGTTCAGGGCCTCTCTCGTCGCATTTCGCATTTGGAGGCAAGACAGTTCCCCCTTATCGCTGCACCTTGGCGCTCAACGCCGTCGGCGAACCCACCGCGTACCCCGTCCGTCGCGCGGACTATGATGGGTTGATCGTCGGGGGAACGCCTGAGAACCGGCGGGGGGATTCAGGATGAATGTGTGGGGGCAGCTGCGTCAGGCATTTGTTGCATCCTGCCTGGTGTGCCTCTGCTGCTCTCACTCTGCTGCTCAACAACCGGTTGATCCCCATGCGCCACCCTTCCATTTGGAACTTTCCGTCAATCGACTTCTGATACCGGTCGTGGTCCGTGATTCCCAGGGCCGCGCGTTGAGCGACCTCAAGAAGGAAGACTTTGAAGTCTTTGACGATGGGAAGCTGCGCGCCATCTCGGGGTTCACGGTGGAGCTTCGCGGGGCGAGCGAAGCCAAACCTGAAGCCAGCCCTGACTCCGTTTCGCCACAGTCGCCCGTTCCCCCTCTGAAGGTCACGCCGGACGAGGTGATCCTGCCCGCACGCATCACCGTGTTTCTTTTCGATGACATGCACTTGAGCGCGGAAGACCTGGCGCACGCACGACTGGCCGCCGTGAACGTGCTGGCAGCTGCGTTGACGGGCACCGATATGGCGGCCGTGGTCTCCATCTCAGGGCGCGTCAACACGGGCCTTACACGCGATCGCGCAAAGTTGCAGGATGCGCTCGGGAAGGTGCGGCCGCTGGAACTCTATCGGTCTGACGCCATGGAGTGTCCGAGCATCGACTACTACCAGGCAGACCTGATTGAAAACAAGCACGACCCGGTGGCAGTCCAGGATGCAAATCGCAAGTTCGCCAACTGCAACCCCGCCGTCGGTCGGCCACAGGATGTTGGCGGCGGGGCGAACCTGCCCACAGCGGAGAACCTTGTGGAGTCGGCAGCGAGCCGGGCTCTGACCAGGGGGCGTCAGGATGTGCAATCAACTTATGCTTCGATCGCACAGTTCGTGCGCAGAATGGCTCTGCTGCCAGGCCAACGCACGCTGATCCTGGTGTCCTCCGGCTTTCTCAACATCGAGCGGGACTCACTGAACGCGGAGTCGCGGGTGATCGACCTCGCCGCGCAGTCCAATGTGACAATCAGCGCACTCGACGCGCGGGGGTTGTACACAACAGAGATGACCGCGAGCGAACGCAGCCCCGCATTGGGCGGACGAAGCCTGCAAGTGAACTCCGATTACCATCGCAGCGCCATGACTCTCGCCGAAAACTCCATGGCGGAACTGGCCGACGGGACCGGTGGCACTTACTTTCACAACAGCAACGACCTCAACGCGGGGTTAAAGGAGCTGACGGAGATACCGGCGTGCGTCTACCTGCTCGAACTTTCTCTCGATGGGGTGAAGCAAAACGGCGCCTATCACCGGTTGAGCGTGAAGGTCGACCGGAAAGGCGCACAATTGGAGGTGCGGCGAGGTTACTTCATGCCCAAGCCGGATAAAGACCACCGAAAGCAGCAACCTGGCGGCTAGACTTCACTCCCATTCGATGGTGCCCGGCGGCTTGGATGTAATGTCGTAGACCACGCGATTGATGCCGCGCACCTCATTCACAATGCGGCTGGAAATCCTCTGCAGAACCTCGTAGGGCAGCGGCGTCCAGTCCGCGGTCATGCCGTCTTCAGAGTGCACGGCCCGCACCGCTGCCGTATACGCATAGGTGCGCTGGTCGCCCATCACGCCCACGCTCATCACCGGCAGCAGCACCGCGAAGCTTTGCCAGATCTTGGTGTAAAGCCCCGCGGCCTTTACCTCGCTGACCACAATATCGTCCGCCTCCTGCAGCAGGGCCACGCGCTCCGGCGTCACCTCGCCCAGGATGCGCACGGCCAGTCCCGGCCCCGGAAAAGGCTGGCGGCCCAGAATGTCTTCCGGCATGCCCATGTCGCGCCCGATGCGGCGCACTTCATCCTTGAAAAGATCGCGCAGCGGCTCGATCAGCTTCAGCCTCATCCCCAACGGCAAACCGCCCACGTTGTGGTGGCTCTTGATGGTCTGGCTCGGGCCTTTTACGCTGCTGGACTCGATCACGTCGGGGTAAAGTGTCCCCTGCACCAGCCAGTTCACGCCGCCGGTCTCGAGCGCAATGCGCGTAGCTTCGTCGTCGAATACCGCAATGAACTCCGCGCCAATCCGCTTGCGTTTGGTCTCCGGGTCGGTAACTCCGGCCAGTTTCTCCAGAAACCGCTCGCTCGCGTCCACCGCCACCAGGTTCAGACCCAGCTTGTCGCGCAGGTTCTTCTGCACGCTGGTGAACTCGTTCTTGCGCAGCACGCCATTGTTGACGAAGATGCAGGTAAGCTGGCTGCCGATGGCCTTGTGCACCAGCATTGCGGCCACCGACGAGTCCACCCCGCCCGACAGCCCGCAGATCACGTGATCCTTGCCCACCTTCTCGCGAATCGACGCCACCGTGGTCTCGATGAAGTGCGCGGGCGTCCAGTCGCCCGCCGCGCCGCAGATCCCGAAGACNNCGCTCCTCGTTGGCAATGCCTGCAAGCGCGTTCGACGTGACTGCGGTGCGATGAAATCCCGCCGGCAACTCCAGCGCCTCGTCTCCGTGGCTCATCCACACTTGCAGGGTGGGTGGCAATCCGGCAAAAAGCGCCGTGTCCCCATGCTCGATGGTTACTTCTGCGTGACCGTACTCGCGCTTGGGGGCCGAACGCACCTTGCCGCCAAGGTGGTGGACGATGAACTGCAGTCCGTAGCAGATGCCCAGCACCGGCACGCCCATTGCGAGCAGCTTGGGGTCAGCGGCCGGCGCGTCCGCATCATACACAGACGACGGGCCGCCCGAGAGGATGATTCCCAAGGGCTTATGCGCCTGGATATCGGACAGCGGCACCGTGCAGGGCAGCACGACGGAAAAGACGTTCAGTTCGCGAATACGCCGCGCAATCAGCTGCGTGTACTGCGAACCAAAATCGAGAATAACGATGGTTTGGGTGTCCACTCCCCAGTGTGGCAGGGCACCGGGCGGGATGTAAAGACGATTGGCGTACGTTCGGCTTTGGCGGCACATGATTCCAAATGTGACTTGCAACACAACTGAACCCCGAATAGACTCGCAATCGCGGGTTTATACGTTGACTTTGGTAACGTATTACCCCTACCATTCGAGTGTTACCAGGGGTACTCTGTTGTGCTTTGGTCCGATCACATCGGACGTTTTGCCCTGGAAGGTCAGGTTTATGCCAACGGGCAACAGAAGCCCGAGTTTTCGTCTCACGCTCCAAACAGCCGTCGCGGCCGTGTTGGTCGTGACAGCGTTTCTGCTTCATCAGACGCTGGAGAAACGCTTCCGCGTGGTATTGCCGCCCTTCCTGCTTTTCTATCCGGTTGTAATGTTTGCCGCATTGCTTTCAGGCCTTTGGGTCGGCCTGTTTGCCACCGTGCTTTCCACGATGCTGGCCGGTGTTTGGATCTTCCCGCCAGCCTGGAATTTCAAAGTTCAAAAGACCTCTGACCTCATCGCGCTCACGCTGTTCTTCGCCATTGGTATTTTCACCAGCGTGGTGGCAGATCGCTATCGCCGCAGCCTGCGCCGGTTAACGGCACTTGAAAGTGAACATGCACTGCTTGAGAGCCGCGCCCGTCTTGAGGCATCCCTGGCCAGCATGACTGAGGCTATATTTATCTGTAATGGCGAGGGGCAATTCGTCGATTTCAATGATGCCTTCGCCACCTTTCACAAATTCCAGGACAAGGCTCAATGCCCGGCAACCATGGCTGAATTCCATACTCTGTTCGAGTTTTTTTCGTCCGGCGGCGAGCTCGTACCAGATCATCTGTGGCCGATGAAGCGAGCTCTTCTGGGCGAAACTGCCAGCAACGTCGAATTCACATTGCGGCGCAAGGACACCGGCCAATCCTGGATCGCCAGCTACAATTTTGGGCCCATCAAGGACAAGAACGGCACGACCGTCGGGGCAGTTGTTGTTGCTCGAGACATCACCGAGCAAAGGCAGGCACAAGACAAACTCCTCGCCAGCGAATCCCGCTACCGTACCGCGTTCCAGACCAGCCTCGATTGCATCGCCATCAACAGGCTGGAAGATGGCATGTACATCGATGTCAATGAATCATTTGTCGAAATATCAGGCTACGCGCGGCCGGAGATCATTGGCCGAACCTCGTTGGAACTCTGCCTCTGGACGGACAAGCACGACCGAGAGAACCTTGTCGAAATGCTGTGCAAGACATCGAGCTGCCGGGATTTTCAGGCTTTCTTCAGAAGAAAAAACGGAGAGGTCTTTTGGGGGCTCATGTCGGCATCGATGATTGAGGTCGATGGCGTGCGCTGCATCCTTTCGGTCAGCCGCGATCTCTCTGACCTCAAGCTGGCCGAACAGGAGATCAGAAACCTGGCCTTCTTCGACCCGTTGACCGGGCTGGCCAATCGCCGCCTGTTGATGGAGCGCCTGGGCCAGAGCATTGCCGCCAGTACCCTTAATCATCGCAAGCGCGCGTTGCTGTTCGTCGATCTGGACAACTTCAAGACATTGAACGACACCCTCGGCCATCAAATTGGCGACCTTTTGCTGCGCGAAACCGCCCAGCGTCTTGGCGTCTGCGTCCGCGAAATCGACACCCTGGGCAGGGTCGGCGCCGATGAGTTCTTCCTCTTGCTTGAAGACCTCAGCGAGACTCCGGAAGATGCCGCCACGCAAGCGAGGG
Source organism: Acidobacteriaceae bacterium (assembly GCA_003151435.1). Lineage (GTDB taxonomy): Bacteria > Acidobacteriota > Terriglobia > Terriglobales > Acidobacteriaceae > Telmatobacter. The sequence goes on along the minus strand of PLXP01000226.1, from coordinate 7,536 downwards.
TTATCGCCGAGCAGGTGCTTGCCGCCATCGACAGGCCCTATCACGTCGCAGGCAGCGAATCCATCAGCACCTGCAGCATCGGGATCAGCGTTTTCGGGGACGGCTGTGAAAAGCTGGATGAGATTCTGCAGCAAGCCGATATCGCCCTTGATCAGGCGAAGGCCGCAGGCAAAAATGCCCTGCGCTTCTTCGCGCCCGCTTTGCAGGCCACCGTGAATGCCCGCGCAGCCATGGAAGACGATCTGCGGCGGGGCATCAAGGCGCAGCAGTTTGTGCTCTTCTATCAGCCGCAGGTCGAACGCGGAAAACTGATTGGAGCCGAGGCCCTGTTGCGCTGGCAACATCCCCGCCTCGGCCTTCTGCTACCCGGCGACTTCATCCCTCTGGCCGAGGACACGCGCCTGATTATTCCCCTGGGAAACTGGGTGCTGGAAGCCGCATGCAGCCAGATCGCCACATGGGCACATCGCGGCCGGTCGCCCGACTTCAGACTTGCAGTCAACATCAGCGCATTGCAGCTGAGCGAGCCGGACTTCGTGGTAACCGTCTTGACGGCGATCGAGAGTACTGGCGCCAATCCGCGAAACCTGCAACTGGAACTCACCGAGTCCATGCTGGTCGACAACGTGGAAGACGTGATCGCCAAAATGAAAGCACTCAAGTCCCGCGGCGTGAGCTTTTCCGTAGACGATTTTGGTACCGGCTACTCCTCGCTGGCTTACCTCCGCCGGCTGCCCGTCGACCAGCTCAAGATCGATCGTTCCTTCGTGCGCGACCTCCTGGTGGATGCCACCAGCGGCTTCATTGCCCAGACCATCATCTCCCTGAGCAAAGCCATGGACCTGCCTGTCCTCGCGGAGGGCGTGGAGACCGAGGAACAGCGGGAGTTTCTCGCGCACCTTGGTTGCCACGCATTCCAGGGTTATCTCTTCAGCCCGCCTCTGCCTGTCGAGGAATTCGATCGCCTGATGCCGGACTATGCTGGGCGCGCCAGCGTGCTTTCGCCGCAAGTCTGAACACGTTTCCTTTGCTCCGCATCACTTGCTCTCGTTCCTGTAAACCACTCCGCCCTTCATCACGAACTTCACATCCTGCAGAATCCGCACATCTTCCAACGGGCTCTTCTCGACCGCGATGATGTCAGCCCATTTGCCCGGCTCGAGAGCACCCGTCTTCGCCGTCCAGCCCATCAGGTCAACCGCGTTGATGGTGGCTGTCTGCAGCGCGGCCAGCGGCGTCATGCCGAGTTGGTTCACATACACATCCAGCTCGTGCGCGTTCAACCCATGAGGATAGACAGCGGCGTCCGTCCCCATGGCGATCTTGACGCCGGCCTGCATGGCGCGCTTGATGTTGGTCTTGGCCACGGCGCTCACATCCACCATCTTCTGGTGATAGAACGGCGGAAGACTTCCCTTCTCAATCTGCCAGTCCTCAAGGTAGAGCGTCGGCACCAGGTAGGTGCCGTTCTTCTTCATCTCGGCGATGGCTTCGTCGTTGATGTAGCTGCCGTGCTCAATGGAATCGACCCCCGCCTCGCTGGCCCACAGAATCCCCTGCGAGCCGTGCGAGTGCGCCGCCACTTTGCGGCCCAGGCGATGCGCATCGGCCACAATCGCGCGCATCTCCTCCAGCGTGTACTGCGAGGCCTGCGGATCGTCGCCCTTCGACAGCACGCCGCCTGTAGCGCAGATCTTGATCAGATCGGCGCCATACTTGATGTTCTGCCGCACCTTTTGCTGCACGGCCGCAATGCCGTCGGCCACCCCTTCACCCACCACGTGATATTTCAGCGGCAACAGGTTCTCATCGCAGTGTCCGCCGGTAATGCCCAGCGGAGGTCCGCTCACCTGCATGCGCGGCCCCGGCACCTGGCCCGCGTTGATGGCGTCCCGTAGGTCCACATCCGAGTATCCGCCCGCCCCCACGTTGCGCACGGAGGTGATGCCGGCCAGCAGTGTGGTGCGGGCATTGGCCACGCCCGTGATGGCCTCTTTCGCGTCCGTCGTCGTCAACTCGCGATAAGGATCAAAATCCGGATCGCCGGTAAGATGCGTGTGCACGTCGATCAGACCGGGCAAAACCGTCATGCCCTTCAGGTCGATGACTGCGTCGCCCGGCTGCTGCGCAACTGAGGCGCTCGGAGCGATCGACTGGATATTCTCGCCCACCACCACGATGGTTTCGTTGTCCAGCAGCTTGCCCGTCTTCACATCGAGCAAGTGCCCAGCGCGCACCAGCGTGCGCTTTGCCGAGGGATGAGCAGCCGGCTGGGCCGAGAGGGCAGTCGCGCCCACGACGAGCAAAAGCGCTGTCACGAGGGTTTTACGCTTGAACATGTGTGATTTTCTCCAGAAGACCGCAAGCGGAGTGTAGCAAACGCGTCGCAAGGGGTGCTCCGCTTGCGCGGCGTCCGGCGGCGATTGGCCATTACCATGGTGCCTTCGCCGTGATAGGCTCCTATGCAACACTGCACGGAGATAAATAGCTGCTCGATCCTTGTCTCCAGCCATAATCCAAAGCTCACAGGGCGCAGATTGGCATGCCGATCGCCCCTTAAACGTAAAGGACCCATGATGAACTGTTTCCGCTTTGCACCCCTCCTGCTAATCGCAGCGGGTACTGCCTTGGCGCAAGCGCCCGCGGCCTCGCCGGCAGACGCCCAAAAGCCTGCCCCTCCGCCGGCCATCAAGAGCTTCGACCTTTCGGCAATCGACAAGACGGCCGACCCCTGCACGGACTTCTATCAGTACGCCTGCGGCAACTGGGTCGCGAACAACCCGGTTCCCGCCGACCAGGTGCGCTGGGCAAGGTCGTTCTCGCTGCTCGGTGAGCGCAATCGCTACCTGCTGTGGCAGCAACTGGACGTGGCCGCCAGTAACCCCAAGAGCCCGCTTGAGAAGAAATATGGCGATTACTACGCCGCCTGCATGAACACCGGCCTGGTGGAAAAGAAAGGTCTGGAGCCGCTGGAGCTCACTTTCAAGCGCATCGCCGCTCTCAGCGATACGCACCATCTGGCCAACCTGGTGGGCGATCTCGAGGCTGACGGCAATGCCGCGCCACCCATCAACTTCAGCGTCCAGCAGGATGATAAGGACTCGTCAAAACAGATCGCCGGCGTCCGCCAGGGCGGCTTGTCGCTGCCTGACCGCGACTACTACCTGGTGGACAACAAGCGCTTCCAGGACATCCGCAAGCAGTACACCGAGCACGTGACGAAGATGTTCACCCTCGCCGGCGACACGCCCGAACAGGCGGCCAAAGAGGCAGCGGCGGTGATGGAGATAGAGACCGCGCTGGCCAAGGCCTCCACCGCCCGCGTCGATCTGCGCGACCCGGAAAAGCGCTACCACATTTACACGGTGGCCGACTTCCAGAAGCTCACGCCCGACTTTGACTACGCGGTGTACTTCAAAGACGTCAAGGTGGGTCATTTCGACACGCTCAATGTGGCCACTCCCGACTTTTTCAAAGGCCTCAATGAATTGATCGCCAAGGAGCCGGTGGATGCCTGGAAGTCCTACTTCCGCTGGCACACAATTCACGCCTCGGCCACCAACCTGCCCAAAGCCTTCTACGATGAAAACTTCAACTTCTTCGGCAAGATCCTCGCCGGTCAGAAGGAACCCACCCCCCGCTGGAAGCAGTGCACCAGCATGACCGACCGCGCCCTGGGCGAAGCCGTTGGACAGGACTGGGTCAAGCAGAATTTCCCGCCCCAGGCCAAGGCCAGCATGGATCAGCTCGTCGCAGCTCTCGAAAAGGCGCTCGGCGAAGACATCAAGACCCTGCCCTGGATGAGCGACGACACCAAGAAGGCCGCCGAAGAAAAGCTGGACATGATCCGCAACAAGATCGGCTATCCCGAGAAGTGGCGCAGCTACGCGGCCCTCAATGTGGAGCGCGACGACCTGATCGGCAACCTGCGCCGCAATGGCGTGTTTGCGCGCGACTGGGACCTCGGACACCTGGGCAAGCCAGTGGACGAGAAGGAGTGGGGCATGACGCCGCCCACTGTCAACGCCTACTACAATCCTTCGCTGAACGACATCAACTTCCCGGCCGGCATTCTGCAGCCGCCCTTCTTCGACTTCACCATCGATCCGGCCGTCAACTTTGGCGGCATCGGCGTCGTCATCGGCCACGAAATGACCCATGGCTTCGACGACGAAGGGTCCAAGTACGACGGCAAGGGCAATCTGCGCGAGTGGCAGACCGCCGAAGACCGCAAGAAGTTCACCGAGCGCACCGACTGCGAAGTGGACGAGTACAACGGCTTTGAGGCGGCTGCCGCCAAGGGCGACACCCCGGCGCAGAAGCTCAACGGCAAGCTCACACTGGGCGAGAACACTGCGGATAACGGCGGCCTGCGCATCGCCTACATTGCCCTGCTCGACACCCTGGCCACCCAAGGCAAATCCATCGACGACAAGATCGATGGGTTCACCGCGAAACAGCGCTACTTCCTCGGCTTTGCCCAGGTGTGGTGCCAGAACCAGACCGAGCAGTCCGCTCGCCAGTCGGCGCTGGTCGATCCTCACTCGCCCGGCCGCTGGCGCGTCAACGGCACCGTGCGCAACTTCGACGAGTTCGGCAAGGCCTTTGGATGCACCAAGGGCCAGCCCATGTACCCGGCAAATTCCTGCAGGGTGTGGTAAACCAACCGGACGCATTCCGGAGCCATGGGCGGCTTGCCATGGCTCCGGCTCGTCCACTCCACCCTGATGCTGCATTTTCAGAACGTGAAACCCGAACTTGCGGTGACATTTGCTGCCGTTCCTGAGTCCAAACACACAACCGCGCCAGAAAACCATCCGCAACCTATCTAGGCGCAAGTCTTCATCTGTGTGCAAGACAGGGTGGCCTCAAATCACGGGTTTTACGCTGTGTCCAACTGAAACTAGGCACAACCTGCCCTTGCCTTTTACAATGCAGCAGGGACCCATCCCAACCCAGCTCTGCTGTGGAACTAGCAAACTTGGCGGCGCACGCCTGACCAGGATGAAGGAATCGCATGAAGTTTAAGAAATTCGGCAAGGCCCTTCTGATGATCGCCGCCTCTGCGGGCGTTGTCTTCAGCGTTACGTCTTGCGTCCAAAGTTATTCGGTCGGCTTTCTGTATGTGACAGGGACGCAGACGGCCACGACCACCGGCGACGGGATCATCAGCGGTTTCAAGATCGATCACAACACGGGCAACCTCTCACCCATTCCCGGATTGCCTGTCGCCTCCGGGGGCCAGAATCCCGGCCGGGCCGTACTGCTGGGCGGCGGACGCTTTCTTTATGTCTTGAACCGGGGCGATTGCACGGTCAATCCATGCGCCAAGCCTAACATCACCCAGTTCTCCATTGGCGGGAACGGCATTCTGGCATCTCAGGAGACATTTTTCAGCCAGGGCAATAATCCTTTCCGCATCATTGCGGACGCTCCGGGTCACTACATCTATGTGCTTGACCACGACTCCCCATCGAGTGCGGCCTGCGCGCTCGCACTGGGTTCCGGAGTCAATGCCTGCGGCGACATTACCGCCTTCAGTGTCGATCAAAGCACCGGCCGGCTGTCCCTTGTCGTCAATGCGCAAGTCACCTCGGCCACAGGCCAGGCCCTGCCCTACTTTCCGGTTCCCGCCAATCCCATCGACATGGTCTTGGCCGCGGGTTACATCCTGACCCTGAGCGGAACTCCCGGCACCGGCGATTCGGTCTTCCCGTACCTCTACAGCTTGTCCAGCGGCCAATTGTCCGTGAGCCAGAACAGTTCGCAGCCGTTGAACGTCAGCCAGGCCAATGCGATCGCCCTCGGCGGAAGCTACGTCTACATTCTCGCCAACGATCCCCTCACGGTCACCCCAACAGACGGCACCTCTCCTGTCACCTATCCCAGCCAGATCGATGCTTATACGGTCGGCACGGGCGGGGCCTTGCAGGCCCAGGTGGGCGGAGTCTCCCCTGGCGATGCCACCCAGACGGATCCCATGTTCCTGTTGCTGGAGTCGAAGAACAAGTGGATCTATGTGGCAAACCAGGGGAACAATTCCGGCACAACGAACTCTCAGAGCGGGATCTCAGGGTATGTGATCGATCCGCAACAGCACACATTGTCACCCATCGCCCATAGCCCGTGGGGCTCCGGTGCGAGCCCGCAGTGCCTGATCGAGGATCCTTCCTTCCAGTACATCTACACGGCCAACTTCGGTGACTCCACGGTCACTGGCAGAAGAATCGATCAAAACGCGGGCGTACTGAATAACCTGTTGGGGTCTGCCAACCGCAGCTTCCCGCTTACCGGTCCGGCGACATATTGCCTCGTCACGGGCCGCACCAGCTAAAGGCGTTCGGCGGCAGCAGCGATTTGGGCGAGACAGACCTTTGGCCGGTTTCGCCCAAGATTCCGGAAGTTCCGGATTCCTGCGAACACAATCTGAATCCCGGACGCGTTCTTTAGGCGCTACCGGGATTTGATCAAAAACCTGGTATTCCGGGTCGAAAATCTGACCCGCGGACGAAAGATGCGCATGAAGTTCAACAAATCGCGCCAGTTGCTGCTGGCCTCCGCGGCCAGCCTCGCGGCGGCCACCCTCCTGTCCGCCTGTGCCACGCTGACTGTGGATTTTGTTTATGTCACCAGCGCCAAGGCGGCCGGCCCTGACAGCTACGGCGAAGTCGACGTGTTCGAGGTGAACTCGGAGTCCGGCCACATGCGCCAGATTCCCACGTCCCCCTTCCCCTCGGGGGGACGCAATCCCGTTGCCGAGGCCGTCTCCACCGACCACAACAATCTCTACGTCGTCAATGAAGACGACAACACCATCGTTCAGTTCAACATTGGCAACGACGGCAAAATCTATCCGAACAGCACCACAAATACACCGGGGGTGTTCCCCCTTGCAATCGCCGTGGCCGGATCGAATCTTTACGTCGCAGACACCTACGTGCCGCTGCCGACTTGCTCGCCCGCGGCTCCCTGCTCCGGGTCCATCGCGTCGTTTCCAATTCTGTCCACGGGAAAGCTGGACAAGGCGGCCACCAATTCAGCCATCGGCGCTACCTATTGGCCGCTCATTCTGCCCAGCAGCCCCAAAGACATCATTCTGCCTACGGCCATCGCGGTTGTGGCCTCGGGCAACAACGTTTATGTAAGCGCCTTTGATTCCACCTCCGGGGCCGGCTACATCTTCGCCTTCGCAGCCTCAAGCGGCGTCCTTTCGCCCCTCAACGGCGGCGTTCCCGTTCCGGCCGGGGTCCATCCGTCCTCCATGGCCATCGATCCCAGCGGCAGTTACCTCTACATCACGGATAGCGCAAGCGGGAACGTCCTCGGCTACACGGTGGGCACAGGCACGCTCACTTCGCTGAACGGCAGCCCATTCCCGGCCGGCAATAGTCCTTCTGCCATTGCCATCGACACCACAGGCAAATTTGCCTACGTGGCCAATGCAGCGGACGCCAACGTGACCGCCTACACCATCAGCGGCGGAGCACTCACCAGTTTCGCCACGTATGCCGCCGGCCTTCAGCCTGTCGCCATCGG
>PLXP01000115.1 GCA_003151435.1 Acidobacteriaceae bacterium | reverse complement strand
GACCTCTTCGCCCATCACCAGTTGCGGAATGATCTAGCGAGCGCGCGCATACTTGTCCGCGGTCTGGTCGGTGGGGCCGGAGATGATGAGCGGAGTACGCGCTTCGTCGATCAAGATCGAATCGACTTCGTCGACGATGGCGTAGTAGTGCCCGCGCTGCACGCAATCTTTTATTTCAAACTTCATATTGTCGCGCAGGTAGTCGAAGCCGAATTCGTTGTTGGTGCCGTAGGTGATGTCGGCGGCGTAGGCCTCCCGGCGCTCCGCGTCGTCCAGGTCGTGGACGATGACGCCTACCGTCAGCCCGAGAAACTCGTAAATCTTGCCCATCCACTCGGCGTCGCGCTTGGCCAGGTAGTCGTTTACAGTGACCACGTGGACTCCGCGTCCGGCGAGTGCGTTCAAGTAGCAAGCCAATGTGGCGACCAGCGTTTTTCCTTCGCCAGTCTTCATTTCAGAGATTTTGCCCTGGTGCAGCACCATGCCGCCGATGAGCTGAACGTCAAAATGGCGCATGTGAACGGCGCGCCAGCCCGCCTCGCGTACTACCGCAAAGGCTTTGGGCAGAATTTCGTCGAGGGCCGCGCGCTCGGCGGTCTTGATTTCGTCAGCGTCGGTGATGCCTTCGAGCTTGGCAGCGATCAGGGCTCGAAATTCAGTCGTCTTGGCCCGCAGTTGCTCATCCGAGAGCTGCTGCGTACCCGCTTCAAATTCATTGATTGTGGCGACCACAGGGGTGAGCTGCTTAATGGCGCGCTCATTCGCCGTGCCAAAAATCTTTGTTAAGACCTTATCGAAAAACACAGGATTCTCCGTATACCAGTGTAAATGCCGAGGGTAGACAGGGCGCATGCACCCCTGTCGCTTGCGGGCGGGTTCTGGGTACTGGGGATGTCCTGGTTACAGCCGCAACACGAGCTGTTCGATGGGTTGGCCGCGGCGGATTCGAAGCAGTTGGCGATGGAAGAACTTCAAGGGCGTTTCGGGGTCGCCTTTGTCGTCCTCGTCGGCTTCGTCGTCCTCTTTGGCTTCGAGAACATACGCCATGCTCGGGCGGTGGAAGACCTGCAGATGCTGAAAGGCCGTTCCAAGTGAAGAGAACGACGGGCAGAAGCCCGGGTTACGGATGCCGCTCCGCCGTTTGCGCTTCCATGCGGCACGCAGCACGTAAAAATGGACCACGATTCCCACTACCGCAAGAAGAGGCAGGGCCATGGCGCACATCGATAAAATGTCAAACACAGAACCGGTCATAGATAACCTTCGAAATCGCTGATGAGGAGTTCGCCTTGCAAGGCCGTGCACGCGGCAGAAGAATCTGCTGGCCGGGGCAGGCCGCTTAGGAGATTAAGCGAAGCCGAAGGGCGGGGGGCGCTGGAACGTGGCCGGAACGACCGGAGCGTCGGGCGTGCGGCCAAGATAAACGAAGGCCAGCGGCGACAGCAGGCTGAGAGGCGAGATGATGCCGACAAACAGGAGAGGCAGAATCGCTGCAAATCCTGCGTGGTCCGCGCTTTGAGCATGAAGGGCCAGCACCAGCACGAGAGCGATTCCGATTGCAACCATCGCAATCCAGAGCCATCCGCGCTTTTGCTGAACTGCTGTCATTGCTTGGCTTCTCTCCGGGAACTGGAACAGTCCACGTCTCATATTGTGCCACACCGCAACAAGATTCGAAATGAACTGACGGTTGCGATTCACCGGCGATTCCGCCAGGCACCGTAGTATGCTTCAAAATCAGATATCCGGATCGTCTGTTTGTCGCTGGTTTCTCCGCCTGAGGGAGTAGTCGAAGATTGCCGCCCTCGATCCACCTACCCTGCCGAAAGGGAGCTCTCATGCCTGTCGAAACACTCGTGCGCCGTGCCGCCGTTGCCGTTGCTTTTTTCCTTCTTGTTCCCACCTCGTTGCCCCTCATAGCTGCCCCGCCGTCGACCAGCCCAGCCATGGGCGCGGAACAGACGCACAAGGGCTACTATCGCGACCCGGCGGTGCATGGCGACACGATCGTCTTCACTTCGGAGGGCGATCTGTGGACCGTGAGCGTGAACGGCGGCTCAGCACAGCGTCTGACGACCGCGCCTGGCACGGAGTCGCAGGCGGCCATCTCCCCCGATGGCAAGACGGTTGCTTTTCTCGCCAACTACGAAGGGCCAAACGAGGTCTACACCATGCCGATCAGCGGCGGTCTGCCGCAGCGGCGCACGTGGGATGGTGAAGCGCAGCCCGCGGGATGGGCGCCGGATGGCCGGCTGATGATTGCCACGTCGCGCTACTCCACGCTGCCGGGCGAGAAGCTAGTGCTCGTCGATAGCCAAGGCAAGCGCGAGATCGTTCCGCTGGCTGAGGCATCCGAGGCGGCATACGGTGCGGATGGGCACACGCTGTTTTTCACCCGCTGGGGCAAGCAGTGGAGCTCCACCAAGCGCTACAAGGGCGGCTGGGCAGAGAACTTGTGGCGCTTCGATGGGCAAGGCGAGGCGGTGCCGCTGACGGCCGACTATGACGGCACGTCGGGCCATCCCATGTTCTGGAACGGTCGCGTCTATTTCCTGTCGGATCGCGATGGCGTCATGAACGTCTACTCCATCGATGAACAGGGGCACGGCGTCAAGCAGGACAGCCATCAGCGCGCCTTTGATGTCGAGTCGGCATCTCTTTCCGACGGCCACATCGTGTATGCGTCAGGCGCCGATCTGTGGCGGCTCGACCTGGCCACCGGGCACGAGGAGATCATTCCCATCACGCTGGTTTCCGACTTCGACCAGATGCGCGAACACTGGGTAAAGAAGCCGCTCGACTATCTCACCGCCGTTCACATCTCGCCTGACGGCGGCAGCGCGGTGTTCACTGCTCGCGGCGAGGTGTTTACGTTGCCGGCGAAGAACGGGCGCATTGTGAAGGTGGCCGGCGACTCCGCGGTGCGCTTCCGCGAGGCCCGCTTTTTGCCCGACGGCAAGGGTATCGTCGCGCTCTCAACCCAGAGCGGCGAGACCGAGTTCTGGAAGTATCCCGTGAACGGCGTGGGTGCATCGGAGCAGTGGACGAAGGACGCCAAGGTGCTGCGCTGGGACGGCGTGACCTCGCCCGACGGACACTGGCTGGCCCACTTCGACAAGGATCAGCAGCTTTGGATCTACGACATCAAGACCAAGCAGGAGAAGCGCATCGCTCAGTCGATGAACGGCGATTATGGCGACCTGAGTTGGTCGGCCGACAGCCGCTGGCTGGCCTTTTCCGACAATGCTGACAACTCGTTCCAGCAGATCAAGCTCCTCAATGTGGAGTCGGGTGCGATCCAGGCCATTACGTCAGACCGCTTCAACAGTGGGAGCCCGGTGTGGAGCGCCGACGGCAAGTGGATGTATTTTCTCTCCGACCGCATGTTGAAGACGACAATTCAATCTCCATGGGGACCACGCCAGCCCCAGCCGCACTTCGATCGCACAGTGAAGATCTATCAGCTCGCGCTGACAACGGGACTGCGTTCGCCGTTCCTGCCGCCAGACGAGCTGCACCCCGATGCGGACAAGGACAAAGACAAGGACAAGGATAAAGACAAGGACAAGAAGGACGACTCAAAATCTGCGGACGCCAAAAAGGCTGACGAGAAGAAACCTGCCGAGAAGACTGCAGACAAAAAATCTGACGAAAAGAAATCTGACGAAAAGAAGGACGACAAAAAGCCCGCCGAAGTGAAGATCGACTTCACCGACCTCGCGTCGCGCCTCAGCGAAGTTCCCGCACCCGCAGGCAACTACGGCAGCCTGCAAGCCGCGGAAAAGCGCCTCTGCTGGCTGAATGCGAGCGACGACCAGCATGAGCATCTTGCCCTGCAATGCCTCGACATCGCCAACAAGGGAGATGAACCCGATACGGTGATGAGCGACGTCAAACCCAACTACGAGATTTCATTCGACCGCAAGAAACTGCTTGTGAACAAGGGAGAAAACTTCTACATCCTCGATTCCGATGTAAAGGGCTCGGCGCTGGGCGATGCCAAAACGCTGGGCAAGGCGGAGATCAACCTGTCGCGATGGACCATCACCACCAATCCGCGCGAAGAATATCGCGGACTCTTTCTGGACGCGTGGCGGCTGGAACGCGACTACTTCTATGACCGCAACATGCACGGTGTGGATTGGCCTGCGACGCGCGACCACTATCTGCCGCTCGTGGACCGCGTGGCCGACCGCGACGAGTTGAACGACGTGATTGCGCAGATGGTCGGCGAGTTGTCGGCGCTGCACACCTTTGTGCAGGGCGGCGACGCGCGCAAGTCTGCCGACCACGTCGATCTGGCAACGCTGGGCGCGCGGCTGCGTCGCGATGAGAAGGCCGGCGGCTACGTGGTGGAGCACATCTACCTGCACGATCCCGATCTGCCCAACCTGGCGCCACCGCTGGCGCGGCTCGATTCGCTCGTAAAGGAAGGCGAAGCGATCACCAGCATCGACGGCGTGGGTGTGTTGAGCGTGCCCGATGAAGGTGCCCTGTTGCGCGGCAAGGCCAACACGCAGGTTCTGCTGCACGTGAAGCCGGCGAGCGGCGATGCCCGCGACGTGCTCGTCACGCCCATCAGCGAGCATGAGGACGTTCAACTGCGCTACACGGAGTGGGAATACTCGCGCCGCCTCGAAGTCGAGAAGGCGTCCAAGGGCTCCATCGGCTACGTGCATCTGCGCGCGATGGGGTCGAACGACATGGACCAGTGGGCGCGTGATTTCTATCCCGTGTTCGATCGCCAGGGACTCATCATCGACGTACGCCACAACCACGGCGGCAACATCGATTCGTGGCTGTTGGGCACGCTGCTGCGGCAGGCATGGTTCTACTTCCAGCCGCGCATCGGCAATCCATCGTGGAACATGCAGTACGCCTTCCGCGGTCACATCGTGGTGCTCTGCGATCACGAGACCGCGTCGGATGGCGAAGCATTTGCTGAGGGCTTCCGCCGATTGAAGCTTGGCAAGGTGATCGGCACCCGCACCTGGGGCGGCGAAATCTGGCTCAGTGGCAGCAACGTGCAGGCCGACAACGGCGTCGCGACAGCCGCGGAGACCGGCGTCTATGCTGACGGCAAGTGGCTGATCGAAGGCCGCGGCGTGGAGCCGGATGTGGTGGTCGACAATCTGCCCCACGAAAGCTTCTCCGGATCGGATACCCAACTACAGGCCGCACTGAAAGAGTTGCAGGACGAGATCAAGGCCGACCCGCGCACGGTCCCGGCGGCCCCGCAGCATCCTGACAAATCGTTCCGCTATCAGCAATAGCGGTCGGCGCGGGCCTTGTCTCTGCCGGCGCGTCTCACCGCGGGGCGCGCCGCAATTTGCAAGCATTCTTATTAAAGGGAGAATGGATCTTCTAATCGCAACCTAGCAAAAACCCGGTGTGTCGAAGAAACAACGGAGGATTCCACATGGAGAAGGATGCAGCCCTGCGGCAACAACTGATCGCCCTGCTCAAGGGTGGAAACGCGCACGCAAGTTTTGAAGATGCGCTCGAAGATTTTCCTGCCGATGCGCGCGGCAAACGACCCCACGGCGCGCCCCACTCGCCATGGGAGGAACTGGAGCACCTTCGTATTGCGCAATGGGACATCCTGGAGTTTTCGCGCGACCCCAATCATAGGTCGCCCAAGTTTCCAGATGGGTATTGGCCCAAGGCGCCGGAGCCGCCCAATGACGCGGCATGGGATCGAAGCGTGCATGCATTTACTCAGGACATGCAGTCGTTGTGCGCGCTGGTAGCGGACGAGTCAACGGATCTGTACGCCCGCATTCCGCACGGAACGGGGCAGACGGTGCTGCGCGAGGCGCTGCTGGCGGCGGACCACAATGCCTACCATCTGGGGCAACTGGTGTTGTTGAGACGCATTTTGGGAGCGTGGAAAAGTACTTCCTAACCTAAGGCGAGTCCAGTCCGGCTTCGTGCTTCAGCGCTTGTGGAATTCGCTGAAGCTCATGGCCACGGCTTCCACAATCTGCTCATGCACCTCGTCGATGGCCAGGTCGCCTTCGATCAGCACCACGCGGTCCGGTTCGCGGGCGGCGATTTCGCGGTACTTCTGCCACACGCGCCGGTAGAAGGCTTCCTGCTCCTGCTCAAATCGGTTCTCATCGGTGCCGGACTGCGCCGTGGTCCGTTCATTGCGCTTGCGAGCCCGGTCGAGGCTGTGTTCAAGCGAGGGCAACAACAGCAGGGTCACGTCGGGTTGCAGATCGCCGCAAATTAGCCGATGCAATTCCAGCACGGTCGTTGAGCCCAGTTCGCGTCCACCGCCCTGGTAGGCCTCAGTGGAATCGGTAAAGCGGTCGCATAGAACGATCTTTCCCTCGGCGAGGGCCGGTTCAATCACCTCGGCGATAGCCTGGGCGCGATCGGCGAACATCAGGGCCATCTCAGTCATTGGCGCCAGTCCGCTGGAACGGGAGTCGAGCAGCAATTCGCGGATGCGATCGCCGGTGGTCGTTCCGCCAGGTTGACGCGCGACCACCGGGACCAGTCCGCGCTTTTGCATCCATGCCGCTAGCCGCTTGATCTGCGTTGTTTTGCCCGACCCGTCGAGCCCCTCAAGCGTGATAAAAAGACCGCGCTGCATGGCGTGAGTCTACCACCCCAGGAAGGGGGAGACGAGTCTACTGCCGTTGTGTTACAACGAGTTAGTTTTCGAAACAACCTGGCGCGGGCGACTGCGCCCTATCGGGGTAGAAAGATTGTGAAGACACGCAAAATGCAGAAGCTCGCCGTCGGCGCCATCCTTGCAACCGCATTGATGGCTTCGCCTTGCCTCAACGCCCAGAACTTGACGCTTGAAGGGCAGACTGGCGGCTTCATCACGCCCACTGCCTATGTCGTTTACTCCGCGAAAAAGCAGTTCTTCTCACATCCCGCGATTGGCTACCACTTCGTCAACAGCTCCAAGGTGATCGGCAATCTACACACCTTCAGCATTGCGGAGGGTTTCGCCAATCGGGCGGAGGTGGGATATACGCGCAGCGTTCACCAGGACGGCAACAGCGCTGCTTTCAGCGGACTCTGGCACTACTCGGGCATGAACATCTTCAACGGCAAAGTGGTGGCCATCAAGGACGGTCAGGGTAGCCCCTTCACGCCGGGGGTGGCGGCCGGGTTCGTCGTCCGCACGGGTGATCATTTTGTGAGTGGCGCCATCGGCAAGGCTCTCGGCGGGCCCGACAAGGCTTACACAAATGGCGATGTCTACGTCGCCGTAACCAAGACCTGGCTGCATGCGCCACTGCCGTTTCTCGCCAACCTTGGTTGGAAGGCGACCAACGCTTCGATCTACGGAATTGGCGGGCAGGCCACGCGATTCGGCGGGCGTCTTTTCGGCGGCCTCGGGATTCCGATTCCAGGCCCCTGCCACACCGCAATCGTGCCGGCAGCCGGATTCACGCAGGAACCGCCGACATCGAAGAACCTCAATTTGATCCTTTTCCCTCCCGGCGGCCGCGCCCATCTGCCCACCACGCTCGATTACGCTGTGCGTGTGACACAAAAGGACAATCCTCACTTCGCCTTTGATATTGGGGTCGGACAAGTTGCGGGCCAGATCGGCTACACCGCGGTACCCACCGGAATCGCCAATCCGCCTTATGTGGTAATTCCGGTGAACCTGCAGGCACGCAAGGTGCTGGGCATGGGGCTTAGCGTTCGGTACTAAGCGAGAGGCAAGTCAGTTGGCAAACACCTGGTATTGGGCCGGGTTGCAGGATAGAGGAGGCAGCAGTCTCTCCTGTCCTCCCCGGCTCTGTGGGGTCCGATGCCCATGAAAACAAATGTTTTCGTATATTATCGGCAACTTCTGCTGACTGCACGGGTTCCAACTCAGTAGCTTGAATGTGCTCAAAGCTCTTTCAAGCCGGCTAGGTTGGCTTTCTTACGACCGCTGAAACCGGATCGAATTGCAACGGCGATGCTCTTTGGAGCGGATGCCTTTGCATTTGGAGTCCCGGTAAGCGCGGTATTATGGCTGCTGCAACCTCACAGATGTCCTGGCCTTGCTCGGGGTATATAGGTTCTCCGGAACTGGGCTGGCTTGAACGATCCAGGAGTGTTTCGTATGCAAGAATTCCGTACAGTGCGCCTGATGCTGCTGGCGCTGGTCTTTTCGGTTATTCCCGCCTCGTCCTTCGCGGGTGTATTTATCAGCGTCGGGTTCGCTCCGCCGGTGCTTCCCGTCTATGAACAACCGCCTTGCCCCGAGGAAGGCCTGATGTGGTCTCCGGGCTATTGGGCTTACGGTGACGATGGGTATTACTGGGTTCCCGGTGCGTGGGTTCCGGCTCCCTATGAGGGTGCCTTGTGGACTCCGCCCTATTGGGGCTGGTCAGACGGGCTCTATGTATTTCATTCCGGCTATTGGGGCCAAACGGTGGGCTACTATGGCGGCGTGAACTACGGCTTCGGCTACATGGGCATCGGCTTTGTGGGTGGCGAATGGCGTGAGCACCGCTTTGCCTATAACACCGCAGTTATGCGCGTTGACCGAAGGATCATCCATGAGACCTATGAAGACCGCCGGATCGTAGATCGATATACCATCAGGAACGACCATCGGGTGGCGTTCAGCGGTGGCCGCGACGGCATTCGTCACGACCCCACTCCGCAGGAACGGGAGGCCATGCGCATGCCGCATACGCCTCCGACCAGTTACCAGCAGCAGCACTTTCAGGCGGCACGCGCTGACCACGGTTCTTATGTGAAGTTCAACGGCGGCCGTCCGGCAAATGTGGTTGCAGCCCGGCCGCTGGCTGCGGAACATGTGGCCGCGCCGGCCGGCAATGGAGGACGTTTTGGCAACAGTGTGCGGCCTGTTGGCAGCATAAATGGACCTCAGGGGGGACGGAACGACATAAATGGCGCCCCGGCCAACCGCCCTGACATGCGCCAGGCGCCGGCGGTGCGGAACGAACCGCAATCCCGTCCGGCACCTTCGCCTCAATATCAGCCCCAGTCGCGTCCGGCACCTTCACCGCAATATCAACCGCAGTCGCGCCCGACTCCCGAGACCAGGCAACAGCCTCAGTCGCGTCCGGCTCCCGAGACCAGGCAACAGCCTCAATCGCGTCCGGCACCTTCACCGCAATATCAACCGCAGTCGCGCCCGACTCCCGAGACCAGGCAACAGCCTCAGTCGCGTCCGGCTCCCGAGACCAGGCAACAGCCGCAGTCGCGACCGGCTCCTGAGCCCAGGCAGCAACCGCAGGCACGCCAGGCTCCAGCCCCGCGCGGTGAACCGCAGTCCCGTCCAGCGCCTGCGCCGCGGTCTGAGCCCAAGCAGAAGGAACCGCATAACTAAACCTAGAGTTGCATGAAATAGGGGAGCGTCAAAAAGGCCCACGGTTCGCCGCGGGCCTTTTTGTGCGCGCTAGGCTTCGGCGGGTCGAAGGCCGGAGACTTCTATCTCAATACCGCCGTATTCGGGGTGGTCGTTTTCGCGGACGCGGTAGGCCACATCGACCAGGCTGCCCTGAGTCAGCCCGAGTGCGGCAGTGCGTCCGGCCCAGTCCCAGCCCACGGCGCGCATTACACCAGCGCTTGTGGACGGCTCCTGAACCAGTTCCAACCGGATGTGGCGCTCTTTCATCACGCGAGGCGCTGACGCCAGCCGCACCTTGCGCGCCACAAAGATGGGCTCCGGATTTCCGTGACCCAATGGCTCCAGCTTGTGCAGCCAGCCGGCGAGTACAGGCGTAATGCGGTCCAGCGGCAACTCGGCGTGAATGCGCAGCAGGTGTTCGGGTTCGCGGGTGCCCAGGCACTCTTCGGCGTGCAGACACAGGCGGCGCCTCAGCTCTGGAATTCCCTCTGCCGACATGGCGAAGCCCACTGCGAAGGCGTGTCCTCCGAAGCGCGTGAACAGGTCGCCGCAGGTCTCGATGGCCTCCAGCAGTTGGAATCCATCCACTGACCGGCCTGAGCCGTGCGCAACACCGTCCTCCACACTGACGACGATCGTGGGCTTGGCGGTACGCTCCACAACGCGCGAGGCCAGGATGCCGATCACTCCACGATGCCAGCCTTCTCCGTCCACCACCAGCATGCGTCCCGAGGCGAGTTCCGCATCGCCGGCCAGGCGCGTCTCAATGATGCTGAGTGCAGCGGCTTCCGCTTCGCGGCGCTGGCGGTTGAGGAGTTCGAGATTGGTGGCCAATACCTGTGCGCGCGCGGCGTCTCGGGTGCAGAAGAGCTCGATCACCTGTGAGGCCACATCCATGCGCCCCGCTGCATTGATGCGTGGGGCCAGGCGAAACGCTACATCGAAGCCGGTGATCTGTTTGGCTGCGGGGTCCAGGGCCGATACCGCAAAGAGCGCCCGCAGTCCTGCACCCACAGGACGTCGCAACTCGCGCAGCCCCAGTGCGGCGATGGTGCGATTTTCTCCGCGCAACGGGACCGCGTCGGCGATGGTGGCGATGGCAGCCATCTTGAGAAAACTTGGCACCGTTTTTTCGCGCGTGCGGACGGGATCGCGACGCTCCAGCAGTGCCTGCGCCAGCTTGAGCGCGATGGCAGCGCCGCACAACGATTTTTCGGGATAAGTGCAGCCGTGCTGGTTGGGATTCAGAATGGCAAGCGCCGCGGGAACGGAATCGTCCGCTTTGGGAAGGTGATGATCGGTGATGATCAGGTCCATGCCGAGCAGGCGAGCGGTTTCTGCTTCGGCAAAGGCGCGCATGCCGGTATCCACCGTGATCACAAGCCGCACACCATGAGCGTATGCTGCCTCCAGCACGCTGGATTGCAGCCCATAGCCTTCGAGAAGGCGGTGCGGCACATGAAAGCGAACGATGCCGCCCAGCATCTCGATTGCTGTCTTCAACAGAACGACAGCGGTGGTGCCATCCACATCGTAATCGCCGTAAAGCAATACTGGCTCGCGGGCAGCGATGGCGCGTTCGAGCCGCTCCACCGCCGCGGACATTCCCATCATCAGCAGCGGATCGTGCAGGTGCGCGATTTCAGGATTGAGGAAGGTGTGAGCTTCCTGTGCCGTAGTGACGCCGCGTGCCAGCAACAGCTCGGCCAGCACAAGGGGCAGCCGTGCTTCCTGGGCCAGGGCCGCCCCTTGCTCAGGGTGTGAAGCGGCCAGAACCCAACGCTGGCGCGGGTAATTGCGGGAGGGTGCGGGGCCGCTGCGCATCGTGCCCACTGTGCTCAATGGGGCTATTCGTCCTCGTCGTCGCCGCCGTCGCGGGCGTCGTCAATCACGATGTCCTGAAAGCTCTCAATGTCTTCGAGCAGTGCTTGGTAGCGCTCGTACCATTCGGTCGTGGTCTCGTGCAGAAACATCAGTCCCTGGTAAACGAAGCCAAGCTGAATATAGCCCAGCATTCCGGTGTACTTGCGCAGCCACTGCGCCTCCACCAGCTCGGTGGCTTCTTCGTCGGGGAAGTTCATCTCCCCTGCTTCTTCAATCAGCGCTTCAAGCTCTTCGCGCTCCAGAATCATCTCGCTGAAGGTCACAAAGGGAGCGCCGACGTGCTTGGCCATCTCCACAAAGTCTTTCCACGCCTCTGGATTGTCCTCTCCCTCCCACAGGATGGAGGGAATGTCTTCAGTGACGTAGCCAGGAAGGCGTCTCATGCCATGGCCCTCAACAAAGGCCACCATGTCGTCTTTAAGCGATAGCAGATTATCTTTGCTCATAGTCAAGCAACTATTTTCGCAGATGCGGGCGGGTCGGGCGGGGAGATTGTGGAAACTTCTTTCGGCGGAGCCGCAGCAGTTAGTCTGGAGGCAGGAGGATCAATCCTTTGCCCCTTTTTGAACACCATGTCTTTGTTTGCCATAACGTCCGTCCCGAAGGTGCGCCCCGCCCTTCCTGCACCACCGATGGAAAGAGCGAGTTGTTCACCCAGTTGCAGCAGTTGACCAAGACCGCTGGTTTGGGCTCCAAGGTGCGCATCAACAAGTCTCTCTGCCTGGACCAGTGCGAGCACGGGCCCACGGTGGTCGTCTATCCCGAGGCCGTGTGGTATGGCGGTGTACGGCCTGAAGACGCCGCGGAGATCGTGGAGGAGCACCTGGTCCACGGCCGTCCCGTAGAGCGGCTCCGGCTGGCCGACGAGTGCATTAACACCAAGACCTGCCCACATCGCGGCTAACGGGCGGTTGTTTCGCGCGCCGACGCGGATCAGGAGCACCGGTTGGTCGGGGTCTGGTCGGCTTTTAGCGGCAGAGGAACAGGCGCGCAGCAGGTAACCATAAGGGTTAGGGGCAAAACCGCCCGCATGAGGTGTACATCCAGCGGCCCCATGCGTTACCCTGACAGTTAGTCCATGATTTTCTCCCGCGAATACATTGGTTATCTGGGTCGCCGTACGGTCAAGCACCTCATCGACGCCAAAATGATCACCACCAGCGACTTGAAGGCTACCGAGGCCCTAGTGACCAACGGCCTCATCGAGGAACTGTCTCTTGAAGATCGCATCAACGACGAGGTGCGCGTGATTCTCGACGCGTACTCCGAAGAGATGCGTAAGTCTGGCGCGCAGTACGCCGAGATGTTCAAGAAGGTGAAGGGCGAGCTGGCCCGCAAATACAAGGCGGTGCTATGAGGGTTAGCCGCGATAAACTCAACAAGTTGGCCCACACTGTGGCCGACACTCTGGCCGACATCGACCAGGTCGGCTTCATGGAGGACCGCAATACGATCCGCCAGGAAGCCCGCAAGGCCCTCGAAGCGCTACTGACGCAAGAGGCCGGTATCGACACCGCTGCCCGCCTCAAGATCGCCAACCAGCGCAAGATCATCCTCGAAGGCTCCCAGGAGTGGGAGATTCTCTACCGCAAGTACTATAACGACGAGGTGCGGAAGCTGGGGATCTGATTGCCGGTTGAACGGATATTGGGTCTTTGGCGCAACCGCATTTTTTTGTTAGAGTAAACAAGTGGCCACAAACGGCCGCCCCCCGAAAGTGTGGCGCTATCGTCTAGGGGTTAGGACGTGAGATTCAGCGCCTGCACGCCGCCTCAAGCCTTTCAAAATCATACAATCCCCTCAAAACATGAAACTTATGTAGCGATTTTTGCCTTGGCGGTTTTGGTCAAAATTGCACCAAATTCGTCGCTTATTGGCCATTTTGGCGGGTTGTGCTAGTAAGTAGTGCTAGGAAGGCCGGACGCGAATTTGAACGCCTCAACCGTTGAAACGCGGGGCAATTTCGCCGCATTGTCTACCTGCTTGGTTCGACCGCGCCAAGCAAGTTGTAGAGCGTAGTCGAATAATTATTCAAGTACGCCTGAAGTCGTTGGGCCGTTGCTCACCCGGAACAGAGTAGGTCCGCAAGGCCGCGTTGTGTCACGAGTGTTTGCGCTTGAGCGATGTCGCGATCCGAGGCTGCCGAAAACCGCCAGGGCATTCCTTTGGTGCTGAACGACGCGCAGTTCCTTCTTCATTATGCTCTCGCGTTGCTCGTTTTTTGTATTCGGGATGTGATCGGGCTCGCACCACATCTTGCCTGATTCATCTGCACCCCCTCATGACTATGAAGCTGCTACCGATCTGAAATTGCGCAAAACGAAAAAGGCACCTGCAAATTGCGATGTTCTGCCGATCTGCAGGTGCGAGGCATTGGTTGGAACATTCTCAAGCGGCGAGACCGAGACGTTTAAATCGGACGGGGCTTGCGCATCTTGCTCTTTCATCTCTTGCGCCGCTTTTTCATCTCAAGGCGAAGCCCCGGAATCCGACGCAGCATAGCCGCGTTGCTGAGTGGAAGGCTGTTTCCCCAGGGTAATCGTCTCCTAGCGGTCGCCGCCCAACTGGTTCTCCACCGCCGTGATGGTGCCAAAGAGGCCATGTTGTTCGCCTCCAGGGCCGGCAGTAAAGTACAAGGAGTTGGCCGGACCCGAGCCAGTCCCGCTACCAAAGGCCAGCCCCCAAAGCCCTTCTATGGCAATCGGCGCATTGGTCGCATCAACCAGGTTGCCCTTGTAGCGACCAGTTACAGGGTCGAATGCAAGGATCTCGCCGCTGCCGAACTGTCCAACAAGAATGTCGTGGCTATATGCGCCAAAGTCACCTGACGCCTGGGCGATGCCCCATGGCGCATTGAACCATTTGCCCGATTGCAGTCTGCGCAACAGGCTGCCGGTAGGTGAAAAAACATCAACGTATCCCAGGCCCGCGCCGTCCACTTCATCGTGCTTTGCGCTGTCTTGTTCGGCAAATGCGACAAAGATGTTTCCGCCGATGTTTTGAACGTTGAAGGGAGCAAAGCCACTGGGGATTCGATCATCCTGGAAAGCATCCTCTCCTAACGAAATGCGATGAAAGCTCGCGTCATAGACGTTGACGTGCCCTTTGCGGAAGTCGGCAACATAGAGAAAGTTGAGGGCTCCCACCCTTTGGTCGACGACAGTGGCCACGGCGACGCCTTTAAACACTGACGCGCTCTTTGTGTTCACTTTTATGACTGCTGAGGCCGCGTTCACACCGGGATTCCAGCCCGAGACGGTGCCGTCTTCAGTGACGAAGATGAATCGCGCGGGAAGCCCCGGGGCAAGCTGGAAATCCGAAGTACCGTTGAAAATCTGTCCTGTCGGCGTTCCGCCCGCGCCGCTGCTGCTATCTGCCGGAGGGATCGTAACCACGAGCGGGATGGTCGCGCCCGCGCCGCTGTAAAGTGTCGTGAGGCCGGGGCCGTTATCTGATATCCACCAGGGGCTGCCGGAACTCCGAGACAAACCCCAGGGATTCACGAGGTTCGGATCCGTCGCCGCCGCCATTCCGGGAGTATCCGAAACGAGGTTGGTTTGCGTGTAGTGTTGAGGCTGCGCAGTTAGCGCGGTTGAAAGTGAGAACAGGCCGACCGAGGCAATGCTCAAGCCTCGTGCCAAGACACGTTTTCCGATGTTGACCATTTGACTCCTTCACCTCTGTTGAGATCCGCTCTGACCGGTTCGGCCCGCCGAAACAGAATGCTCGCCGTTCCTGCGCCCAACCAAACATAGATTGCGCGTCATTGAACCTTTGTCATTGAATTGTCTCGACGGAGTAATTTGATTGCGACGGTAAGTGGACAGCACTTTAAAGCAAACATGGTGCGGTGAGAGAATTCGCGCCGAAAGGTCTTCCTTCTGCGGCTTGAGATGAATAGATTGCTTCGGACCGTTGGAGGAATTAAGGCGATAAAATGACACGACACTAACAACTCGATTTGTCCGCTTCTCTACGCTCGACCTTGTACCGGAATCAAACCCAACCGGTGCGGCTCTTGCAGCCCATGCGCTGGTGAGAGCAGAAGAGAAGGCGGACAATGAACCACCTCAAACTGCCGATGGGCGGGAAGAAGAGTGTGTTACTGGCGTTGCTTCTTGCAGCCGCGTCCCTGGCATGCGCACAGCAGCCCACAACATACAAACAGACCAACATCATCTCCGACGGGGCGGTCCCCGCCTTGGTAACTGACCCGAGTTTTGTTGATCCCTGGGGCATCTCGATCGGTCAGGATTTTTGGATCAACACCAATGTCAGCGGCTTCGACTACGTAAATGACGCGGCGGGAAATGTTGCATTCAAAGTGACGATTCCCTCCGCAGCGGGGGCGGGCACAGGCTCGCCGACAGGCACCGTTGTAATTACCGGCGTACCGGCCGGGAGTTTCATGCTTTCTGATGGCCACCCGGCGTTGTTCCTGTTTTGTTCGCTCGACGGAACGATCTCCGGCTGGGACGTGAGCCTTTCTGGCACCGGCAACATTGCCGATATCGCTGTCAACAACGCCGCAGGCCACGCGGTTTACACCGACATTGCCCAGGTCACCAACGCCACCGGGACCTTTCTGTTGGCGACGAACTTCGGCGCCGGAGCGAAGGTTGAGGTTTACGACACCGCCTTCCACGTGGCCAACCTTACCGGCTCCTTCACCGATCCAAACCTTCCGGCCGGTTACGCGCCCTACGCCGTTCACACCATCGGCACAAAGGTGTACGTAACATATATGCTGCGCGATACGACCACCTATACGGAGACACTCGGGGCAGGGACCGGAATTGTGGACGCCTATGACCTGAATGGCTCTCTTGTAGCCCGGGCTATCACCGGCGGCAATCTGAACGCTCCTTGGGGCATGGCGCTTGCGCCGGCCGGATTCGGCATCTACGGCGGCGACTTGCTGGTGGGTAACTTCGGCGACGGAGTTATCAACGTGTATGACCCGACAAGCTATGCGTATCTGGGCCAGTTGGCCAATGCCACAGGCAACGTGATCGCCAATCCGGGGCTCTGGGAGATCGTCTTCGGCCAGGCCAGCCCTGCTGTGGGCGACCCCAACACGCTGTACTTTGCCGCCGGCTTGAACCAGGAAAGGGACGGCCTGTTCGCTTCCATCGCGTCCGTTGCGGCCAATCCAGGCTCTGGCACATTCGCTCTGAGCGCATCCACCGGCACCCTGACCGTAGCTTCAGGAGGGAGCACCTCGGCCACGGTGAGCCTGGCGCCAAGCAGCGGCTTCACCGGGACGGTTAGCTTTGCCTGCTCGGGGCTGCCGGCCGGGGCCGCATGCACGTTCTCGCCATCCTCGCTCAACGTTACAGGAACAGCAAGCGCACAAACAACGATGACCATTGCCACAAGCGTCACGTATCCTCCACCGGGCGGCTATATAGCCAGGCAGACACCGCCGCGTAAGCAAAGCGGTGCTGGAATTGCCGCGGCGGCCCTCACGCCGCTTGCTGCGTTGCTGTTGTTTGGCGCATTCAAGCAGAGGCGCAAGTTTCTGGCCCTGCTTCCCGTTGCGCTCGTGGCAGCCGCCGTCGCGGTGGGTGTGGCCGGCTGCGGTGGCTCGTCCAGCAGTGCCACTCCAATGCCAACTCCCACCCCCGGCGGAACATCGCAGGTAACTGTCACGGCCACTTCCGGCGCCATCTCCAAGAGCACCGTGATTACCCTGACGGTGCATTGATCGGTGGTGCGCCGGCAACGCGGAGAATCGGATTGCGATTCCCCGCGTTGCCATGCGGACTTAGTAAGTCCGCGCAGGCTGCGGCGGATAGTCTTCTCCAAACTCGTTCTTGTGGGTCGCGGTGCTCGTTGCTCGCGCTGTCAAACGTACGGAGTAATTCTCCACCTTGCCCGCTTTGACTTCGATGGGGCGTTCAGCGGCACGTAAACTCTCAGCGGTTGCGTCTTCGCTCCACACCTTCAAAACGTATTCGCCATCGGGAACATCGTGTATCACCGCGGTGCGATCCTTGCCAAACATGGCGAAGTTCGGCGTACGCAGCGAGATGATCACAGCCCCCATTTCCGGATGGATGTTGCAGAAGATGTAGGAGACACCCTCGCGATCGAAACGAACCGTGCGTCGTGAGCCGGCTTCGTAAAGTCCAAGATCGAAGCGCTTGCCTTCAAAGAGCGAGAAGACGTTATGGAAGAAAGGGTCCATGTTTGGAAAGTCGATGCTGCTTCCCACCGGAACCACCAGCAAATGCGGATGGAATTCCTTGCCTTTTTGTAGAAGCTGATAGTTCTGGGGCAGCTTGTCCGCAGCCTTCCCATCCGCACGTTGCGGCGCAGGTCCTTGCGGCACCAGCCAGGCCGCGCCTTCTGGGGGGGGCGCATGGCGCGGCGATGCATCAACGGTCAGGCGCACTGACACGTCCGCACCCTGTGCCAGGATCATGCCCGGATTGAGGTAAAACGCCAGCCCGCAGCATAGCAGCCAGCCGGGCCAAAGTCCGCGTGGCAGGCACCTAGAAGATATAGCCTGCCGAAATGGTGAAGAGGTTCGCAACATTCGATGTACCCGATAACTGGCCGCTTAGGATTCGCCGATACTCCGGCGACAGGACGAGATACGTCTTGGGGCGCAGGATGAAATTGCCTGTGACCATTTGATTGCGCGTGAGAGTGCTGATTGGATTGCTCGTGCCGGTAAGTTCGAGACTGCGAAAATCGCTCCCGTAGCCACCATCCTGGCCATAGGCGGCGTTAAACTCAACAACCGGCGAAAAGTTCAGTTTCAATTGAGTCCATCCGCCGGCGGCATTCAAGCCGATGCTCCGTATGGCCCCCGTCGAAGGATCGGTTCCAATGAGAATGTCCTTGTGACTGCCGCCGCCGAGCCCGGCCAGCGATGAGCCGCGATAGAACTCGCCAGCGATCAATATCTTGGACAGCAGCCGCAGCGAAAGATCGGTGCTCAAGGCCCACGACGGAATGGTCCTTCCAAATTTCGTCTTCAGCGCGCCACGGTATCCGCCAAGGCCAATTTGAAATCGCGAATCGGCGCCCGCCCTCCATGAGATGTGCGATTCCACAGCCGGCCATTTCTCGCTCTCATAGTCAGATGGAAGCGGCAGATAGTTGTACAGGTTTGTGCCGCCGTAACCCGCGTCCCACAGGCCGGCTTCAAGCGCCATGGAATTGGTGTCGCTCAGCTGCAGCCGGTGCTCGAACTTTATCTGAGGAGCCCACGCGGAAAGGTTTCCCGCCCATGACATTGGAGGCTGCGCAACGCTGGCGTAGGAGGTGGGAGAAAGGGGCGAAATAAGCGGCTCGGTAAATCCCACTTCGATCAGATCGTGTGGCCATTCCAGCTTGAAATGAGCGGTGTGGATTCGCGCGCTGCCTGAAGCGGCCGGGTAGCTTCCCGCGTCTTCACTGGAGAAGAAATCCATATTCAGATCGGCGGAAGACTGCGCGCCAAACAGGTGCGGCCCGTTTGCATTCACGCCCAGGATGGTTTGCCTGACGCTTGCTCCGACGGCACTGTCTTCGGCTTGGCTTGTGACAGGCAACGCGATATTGGCGAGGTCAGGAATATCGACCGTGCCGCGATTCGCGAACGCGTTGAAGAGAATGAGCCCGTTGATCCAGAGGCGGTAGCGCGAGAGCGTTTCCACCTTGTCCTGCTCGTGCACCTTCACCTGTTCCTGAATGGCGTCCTGGTCTTCTCGAATCCGCGCCACTTCCTCGGATAGTTTCACGGCGGCGATTTCGGCAGATGCATCGGGCGCGCTGGCGGCTTTGGTCCGCTCAAGCTCGGCACGCAGCTGGTGAATCTCATCCACCGCCGCGGTCAGTTCGCCGCGCGTACGCTCCAGTTCACTGGTAAGGTCATTCAGCCGCTCATCTATCTGGCGATAACGCGCATCTTCCTGCGAACTGGCGGCATCCGCCTGGACTGCAGTCTGGCCAAGGAGAAGTGGCGCAAGCTGGGCCAGCACGCATGCGGCAATCCAATGTCGTGAGCGCTTCATGATTCACTCCTGGTTTGAAGAATGTCGCGACCCGTGTCCGGTATCAAAACCCCTTCCGCAGCTCGCTCCTGCCCGGGCGGCGCCAGCGGAAGCGTGAGATGAAAGACCGTGCGGCCCGGCTCGGAAACGGCCAGTTCGATGCTTCCGCCGTGTTCCTGCGCTATATGCAAGGCGAGAGTGAGCCCCAGGCCCGTGCCATTCACTTTACCCTCGGTTGAGAAGGGAAAGAACATCTTTTCGCGCATTGAAGGCGAGATGCCGGGTCCGTTATCGACGACGCCGATCCTGATTGCATCCCGGCAGTCCACGGTGCAGTTTTCCACTGAGATCTCTACCCTGGGAACGGATCCGCCATGCCGCGCAGCCTGGCACGCATTCAACAGCAGGTTGAACAGGGCGCGCGACAGTCTCTTGGCGTCCGCTGAAATGGTGGCCGAAACCGCAATGTTCAACACAATTTCAACCCCGCGCGCGTCGGGGTGCGGACGGATCATTTGCACGGCGTGCTGCAAGATGTCGGCGATTGCTTCGTCGTTGAGCGAATGCGTTTGCCCGGTCTGGCTGAACATGATCAGCGAATCCAGAAGGTCGGTCATATCCTGAATGGCCATGGTGATCTCGCTCATCAGTTCCACTTTTTCGGCCTCGGAGTTCTGACCCAGGATGAGGAATTCGGCATTGGCGTAAATGGCGGAGAGATGATGGCGAAGATCGTGCGAGACCGAGCGCGCCATGCGCCCGATGGTGACCAGCCGTTCCGATTCTAGAAGCCGCTCTTGCGCTTGCCGCAACTCGCGCCGCATGGAGTCGAAGGTCCGGTTCAACTCGCGAATCTCCGCAGCCCCTTGATCCGGAATGACGAAGTCGAAGTCTCCCTGCGCAAGCGCTCTGGACCCCGCGGTGAGAACCTCCAAGGGACGCGTGATCCGGCGCGCAATGGTCACCGCCAACAGGCCGCCTACGAGCATTGAAACCAGACCCAGCACCGTGATCCAGTTATTGATTCGATCCAGGAAGGCGCTTTCTTGGCGATAGGATTTGAGGACCGTGAGGTGCACGCTGTGGCTGCCCGCGCTGCCCAGGTCGATGGAGGAAACCAGGTATCGCTCGCCGCTCAGAGACACTCTCTCCTGCTGCGATATATTCGCGAAGACACTTCGGTAGCCGACGGTTGATTCCGCGTCCAGATTGCGGTTCAACGTGCTGAGTGCGATCCCGCCGTCCACTGAGAAGACAACGTCGGCCTCGGCAAGCTGGCTCAGTTGGCTCAGCATCAGCTCATCAATGGCATTGCCGATCACCACGTAGCCGAGGCATGAGTTCGCGCTCGCCGGACCAAAGAACAGCGGTTTTGCCGAGACGGCATAAAGACGGTGGCCGAAGGCTACGATTCGCGGGGCCTGCTCCAGTTCGGAATAGGCGCGCAGTTCGTTCGCCACTGAGTCGCGGTCAAGCGGGATCCCCAGGTTCGAATAGGTAATCAGCCTCCCATCCTGCCGTAGAAGCGCGAAAAAGCTGGCACCGCTCAACTTCCAGAAATCAAGACTCCCATCGGCGATGGTCCTGTCATCTTGGGTTGTCAGCAGCGCCTTCAGGCTGGGAATATTAGCGAGCAGTGATGACTGGCGCTCGAGCATCGCCAGTTGCTGGCGCTCCTGCTGCTGAAACGAAATGACTGAGCGTGCCAAGTCGGAAGCTAACTGCTTCTGAATCTGATTCTGAATGTGAATGCGGATGATGAACAGCCCGAGCGTACTTAGCCCGATGGAAAGCGCAAACAGAGCGATGAGCATTGTCGTGCGCATTCGCAGGGGGCGCATTCACTTGTCTCCTATGTCCGGGCAGGCGTCGGCAGAGGTTCAAACCTGTACCCAATGCCGTGCATGGTTTGAAAATGGATTGGATTGGCTGGATCGGGTTCGAGTTTCTGCCGCAGCTTGAGCACCAGGTTATCTACAGTACGCGTTGTGGGATAGTTTTGATAGCCCCACACTTCATTCAGCAGTTTCTCTCGCGTGACAGCATGGCCGGCATGTTCTATAAAGTACTTCAGTAGTTTGAATTCGTACGCGGTGAGGATCAATTGTGTGTCTTCTCTTAAAACGTCCATGCGCGTGAAGTTCACGACAATGTTTCCAAAGCAATAGATTTCAGTTGATGGTGTGGGATTGGAGGCTTGGCGATGGTTGCGCCGAATAGCCGCCTGCACGCGCGCTAGCAGCTCGCGTGGGCTAAAAGGCTTGGTCACATAATCGTCGGCGCCAAGTTCAAGTAACAAGACCTTGTCCGCAACCTCTGAGACAGCGCTCAACACGATGACCGGGGTCTGGCTCATCTCGCTCTTGATCTTCTTGCAGATTTCTCGGCCAGAGAGACCTGGCAGCATCAGGTCCAGCACGACCGCGTTGGGGCGAACCTCAAACGCCGCTGCCATTCCCGCATGGCCGTCTTGCGAGACGTGAACCGCGTATCCTTCGGCCACGAACTGGCGCGTGAGAGCTTTCTGAATGCGCGGATCGTCTTCGATTACGAGGATCGTTTCCATTCGACCTCACCCCTTCTGCTTGGCCGGCGATCGTCCTCGACGGCGTAAATCCATGAAACTGTTGTAGACATAGGACGCATGGATCTCCCGGCGCGCTCCCTTAGAGCGCTTCTCTAATTATCAGTGGCCTGGCTTCCAAACTTCGACCGTTGACATAGAAGTTACATTTTGACAAAGAAATGACAATCGAGATCCTCACTGCCCAGCAAGCTTCGCAAAGCGACGGCTCCCTGTCCGATCCTCGGCCCCGACGGGAATGATTGTGTCGCACGAGGCTAGAAATGGAAGGCGTCCAATGGGCAAAGAGAGAGTTCACTGTTCACGCAAAATCGCCGATGCACTCATCCAGCATCGATTGGGGGGGCAGAATCAAAGCCAGGAACCCGGATTCCGAGTGAAAGGCAGACCTCGATTTTGACGGATCTGCAGCTGCCAAATTGTCCTTAAGGATGAGAACCTAACATCCTGCCCCTAAGCCGAGAACTGGTCAAAGAATTGCCATTTTGGTGCGATTCAGCGATACTAACTTTTGGGGCGAACGGGGATAGTTTCCGCCGCGTTGGTCTTCCCAAGCAATTAAGGAGATTGTACTTGCCTGAATAGCCAGTCAGCATCTCTGGCGACGAGGAAAGACGGGCAATTAATATTGAGCTGACCGGAAAAACGTGGCTTACTATCAGTTTCCTATCCAGAGTTTGGCCCTTGGTTTCTTGATAAGTAATTGATTTTAAAGGCGCTATCGTCTAGGGGTTAGGACGTGAGATTCTCAATCTTAAAACACGGGTTCGATTCCCGTTAGCGCTACCAGCTAAGATCAGCTAAAGCCCGCTAAATCAGCGGGCTTTTCCTTTGCGCGGCAGGTGGGCTTCAATGGCGATGCCTTTCCCCACTACACTCGTCAGACTAAACCGTCCCCCAGACCGTTCCACTCTCTCTTTCATGCCTCTGAGCCCAAAATGATGGCCATTCTGGAGTTCCGCCACTTCCGGATTGAAACCGCAGCCGTCGTCGATCACGCCCAGCACCAACTCGTTCTGGCTGTAGGTCAGCGTCACTTCCACACTTGTGGGACCGCCATGCCGAACCGCATTGAAAACCGCCTCCCGCGCCACCATCAGCAGATCGTGGGCCATGGGGTGGCTCAACCCGAAAGGTATCCCTGTCATGGCGTAAGTCACCGGAATATTGAATTCCCGGCTGATTTGCAGGGTCATGCTTTCGATCTTTTCGCCCACGTTGGTGGTGGGGCTGTCAGATTGGTGCAGGTTCCAGACCGCTTCGCGAGCTTCATTGATGGTGGTACGCAACTGCAGGCGTGCCAGGTCCAACAGGCCCGCTCCATTGCCTGAGCCATCCATCGACAGGGCCTCAATCAAAGCCGAAACGCCGGTGCAGCCTTGAATCACCGTATCGTGCATTTCGCGCGCCAGCCTGCTGCGTTCCGCAAGCACGGCCTCGAATCTGAAACGCACCTGTCCAATGCGATATTGGTATACCCCATAGATCATGAGCGCGATGAGCAGCAGGCCCGATGCAATGAACCACCAGGTGCGGTAGAAGTGCGGCTTTTGCACGATTTCGATCGTGGCCTCGGAAACTGCTTCGGGATGATCGATTTCAAATGCCTGCACACGGAAACGGTAGCGGCCCGGTGGCAGGTTGGTGTAGTCGGCCGTGCGCGCGAAAGTGGTCGGTGTCCAGGCGCGGTCAAAGCCCTCAAGGCGGGAGTGGAAGCGGAGCCCATCCTGCGACCTGAGGCGTATGGGTGCGTAGGCAAACTCGAGCCGGCTGTTGCCGGGCTGCAGCACCACCGTTCCGGTGGTCGGGGAAGGAAGTCCGTCGGCGAGCACCGTTTGGATATTCAGGCGCGGCGGCGTAAGCAGGGAGTCCTGAAGGGGAAGAATATGGATCGGGCCTCGGCTGCTGGGAAACCACACATCGCCCTCGGCGGTGATGCAGCCTGACGACTCTGTACCTCCATAGATTTCTGTGTTGCCTCCCATGTCGGAGATGGAATAAAACTTCAACGCAAAATAGCGCGACGGCAACGCCGCCTGGGCGTCGAGTTCGTGCCGGTTGAGCAAAGAGATTCCGTTTGGGCCGCTCATCCAAAGATGTCCCGCGCCATCTTCGAGGATCTGAAAGATGGCGTTGCCGGCGAGACCGTCCTCCGCAGAAAAGTGGCTCACTTTGCCATCGCGAAAGCGGAACAATCCGTTATTGCGAGTGCCAAACCAGAGGCCTCCATCGGCGTCTTCATGAATTGCCCAGATCTTCATCTGCGCCAGATCCGCTGTCATTGCATCGTTGACGAATGCGCCCCCGTGCAAATGGCTCAGGCCGCGGTCGGTGCCGATCCACAAGTCTCCCTCGCGGTCCTCGAGCAATACGCGTGTGCTGAAATACGCAAGCCCATCCTTCATCTGATAGCTGACGACGCGATGGGTTCCGGGTGCGACAAAAATGTGATTGATGCCCTCGTCGGTGGCGACCCACATGCTGCCATCGCGGTCCTGTGTCATGGCGCGAACGAAGTTGTTGGTCATTCCTTCGCTCGTGGTGAAGCGCGTGGTGCTTCCCCCTGCGATGCGGAACACTCCGCTTCCGTCGGTTCCCACCCACAGGGCTCCGGACCGATCGCGGTAGAGATTTCGCACGTGAGTCCCGCGCATTCCCGGCAGCACTTGCGGGGTCACGGAGCCGCCGCTCATCCTGAATAGCAGCGAGGAACCAATCCAGAAGCTTCCATCACGATCCTGATAGATGGTGCCGGAATCGGAGTCGTTGGCCTGGGGCAGAGGGACGATGCTGACAGGTGTCCGGGTAAGGCGAAGCATCCCGGTCTGTGTGCCGATCCAGAAATTACTCTCGCTGTCCTCAAAAAAATTGAGCACCGTATTGCTGGGCAGCGACGTGGGAGCGTTCATCTGCGTGAGCTTTCCCACGCTGTACTCGTAGGCTCCCTGGCCGATGGTGCCAATCCAAAGCACACGGTCCGGGGTCTGGCGCAGAACCCGCACAGTTCCATTGACGCCTTGGACGCGCTCAAAGATGTTGTTTCCGGGCAGCATCCGGTTCAAACCGGACACTGTGCCCACCCAGATCGTTCCGTCGTATGTCTGTACGATGGATTTGACGCGATTCTGGCTTGCCTCTCCGCGCAGAGTGTACTCCACAGCCCTCTTGCCTATGAGGCACAACAGTTTCGATCCGCCCACCCAGAGATTGCCCGCATGATCCTGGAAGATGGCATGCACTGCTAGTACGGGAATTGTGGGTGTGCCATCGACACGAACAAAGCTGTCGCCAATTAACTGCAACAGGCCGTTGTCAGTACCGGCCCAGATGGTTCCTTCCGCGTCCTGCGCCAGTGCCCGCACAAAGTCGTTACTCAGTCCCTCACGCGTGGTCCAGGACCGGAATTGGCCGTGCATGTAACGAGCCAGTCCTCCTCCTTCCGTGCCAATCCATAGCGCGCCATCACGAGAGACCATGAGGCAGAAGACGCTGTTTTCGTGAAGGGACGGAGTGTTTTGGCGATCGAAGAGCGTGAAGTGGGCGCCATCGAAACGCAGCAACCCTCCCGTTGTGCCGATCCAGAGATAGCCATCCGCGGTCTGCGCAAAGGCCTGCACGGTTTGTTCAGGCAATCCATCAGGCGCCTGCCACACATGCCGCGTATACTCTGGCAGGCTCTGCGCCCTTGAGGCGCCGCAGGCGGCAATGCAGATGAGCAGCCAAACGGTGAATGTACGGACGGTTTGCATCGCGGCGCTAAGTATATCGCGAAGCAACTCAAGTCTCCGAGGCGCGAATGACGAAGACCATGTCGCAGATGCTTGGCCATTCCGATTTTGGTCGGATACACAGAGCGGGTGCAAAGGGTTAGAGTAGTCTTTCTCACTGGCAAGTCAGCACCACCGCGCATGAGAAAGAGGCCGTTCAACGAGTTCATTGCCTACGATCCAAACATGTACATGGGCTTCGACACCAGCGGAAAATCAGCCAGCACAAACCCCGCTGGAACCATCGATAACAAGACGGGGCATAGAGAGGTTTCGCTGGCGGAAAAGTTCTACTTCTAGAGTGATGAAATGAGTACCGGCCACAGATGAACTATCAGGATGGCAACGACGGAGCTTATACTGCTTATCGTTGCCAGTCCTGTTATGAAGCGGGAATTCCGATGCGAAATCTATTCAGAACTATCTGCTGTTTGTGCTTGGTTGTGTGTGCGTTACACCCGGCTCCGGCGCAATCCTATGCCATTGGCGCAGACGTGTCGTTTCTCGCCAAGTGCGAGCAGGACGGAGTTGTCTTCAAAGAGAACGGCCAGCCGCGAGATGTCCTGGCCGTGCTTCGCGAACACCATTACAACTGGGTGCGGCTGCGCATCTTTCACGACCCCTCAGCCAGCGCTGACAAGCTCCCGAACGACCTGAATTACACCATCGCGCTCGCGAAGAGAGCCAAGGCGCTCGGGTTCAATCTGCTGCTCGATCTGCACTACTCCGACAGTTGGGCCGACCCCGGTCAACAACCCACTCCGGCGGCGTGGAGCAAGCTCAAGCACAAGCAGCTTGTCGAGCAGGTTTTCGCTTACACGCGCGACACGATCGCCGCCTTCGCAGAGGCGGGAGTGATGCCGCAAATGGTGCAGGTGGGGAACGAGATTACACATGGCATGCTCTGGCCGGACGGAAAGCTGCCTGACAACTGGGACAACTTCGCCGATCTGCTGAACGCCGGCATCCATGGCGTGGAAGCCGGCCGAGGCTCGCATCCCAAGCCGCGCATCATGATCCACATCGAGCGCAGCGGCGACTACGATGCGGCGGTCTGGTTCTTTGACAATCTCATCGCTCACCATGTCCCGTTTGACGTGATGGGCCTCAGCTACTACCCGTTCTGGCACGGTAACATCGCGAAGCTGCGTGGCAATCTGCACGATCTTGCACTACGCTACCGTCATCCCATCATCGTGGTCGAAGCTGCATATAATTGGACTCCAGGCGGTGAAGCCGCAAAGGAGGCGGACTTTCCTGAAAGCCCTGAGGGGCAAAAGGCTTTTCTCATTGCAGTCGATGCGGCCGTCCGCGCAATTCCGAATGCGTTAGGCCAGGGCGTCTTCTGGTGGGAACCAGCCGCAGAGGGTGGACTGCGCGGACGCAGCTTCTTCGATAACGAAGGGAACGTGCTTCCAGTAATGTCGACATTCGATACACCTCGCACCCATTAGCTCTGTCGTGACCAGGCAGCGATACGGCATACAAGCTGGAGGGCAGCGGTGGACGAGCACGCAGCAATGAGAGAAGCAGCGAAGATTCGAGTACTCGTTGTAGACGACCACCCCATCATGCGGGTCGGCATCACGGCAATTATCGATGCCACGCCCGACATGACCACCGTGGCCCAGGCAGGCAGTGGCGAAGAGGCAGTTGAACTTTTTGAAACGCACCTTCCTGACCTCACCCTCATGGATCTGAGGCTGCCGGGCATAAGCGGGGTAGCGGCGATTCGCACGGTGATCGCCCGGCATCGCGAAGCGAAGTTTGTCGTTCTGACCACGTACGAAGGCGATGAGGACATCCACCAGGCGCTGGAGGCAGGCGCGCGCAGCTACATCATCAAGGGAATGCCGCATGAGGCGCTGGTGAATGCGTTGCGCCGCGTCCACGC
Organism: Acidobacteriaceae bacterium; assembly: GCA_003151435.1. Lineage (GTDB taxonomy): Bacteria > Acidobacteriota > Terriglobia > Terriglobales > Acidobacteriaceae > Telmatobacter. Next base: position 7,621 of record PLXP01000115.1, on the reverse strand, counting down.
CGGAGGGCGGTTTCTTCCCACACCCGTTTCGCGCACTCTCTCTTCGCGTATGCCCAACTCCGACTTGAGCGCCCGCGAACGCGAAGTCCTCAATCTGATCGTCCACGGTATGAGCAACAAGGAGATCGGAGTCGAATTGGGGATTACCGAATCCACCGTGAAATGTCATGTCAGCGTCATCCTCATGCGCCTCAATGTAAGTGACCGGACGCAGGCAGTCATCACCGCATTGCAACGAGGGCTGGCTCATCTCTAGCTCAAGCATGGCTGCAGCTGCAGTTCTAACTGCGAAAGCACCGTGCGCGTCAAAGTTCACCACCGCAGCTTAATCGAAGCTCCATGCGAATAGCCGGACCTTTCGTCGCGCTCTTCACCATCGACCGCTACGGCCGGCGCTTTCTGCTACTTACCGGCGTTTCCGGACTGGTGCTCATCTACACCGTACTGGGCGTGCTTTATCATTTGCACCTGCAGGGGAAGCCCATGCTGTTGCTGGTTCTTGCTGCCATCGCGTGCTATGCCATGTCGTGGGCGCCGGCAACGTGGGTGGTCATTGCGGAGATATTTCCCAACCGCATACGTAGCAGTGCCATGTCCATTGCCATCACCGCGCTGTGGACAGCGTGCTTCCTGTTGACGTATACGTTCCCATTGCTCAACGCAGCGCTTGGAGCGGCGGGAACCTTTTTGACCTACGCGGCGGTCTGCCTGGCTGGCTTCCTGTTCCTCTACTTTCGCCTGCCGGAAACAAGAGGGAAGACCCTTGAAGAAATCGAAACGAACCTGCAATCGGCAAGGCTTAGGAGAAGAGATGTGCTTGGGATGTGGACGATCTAATCGCGTTGCGGCAGAAAGGCGTAGAACAATCTTCGCGCTCTATATGCTTGCTGTGGCTTCGGTGCTCACGGGTGTCACTGCGAATAGCCAGCAAACAAACATTGTTCTGGATGGAAACAGCAAAGGCAGAGTTTTCGATGGGCTCGGCGCCGCGAGTGCCGGAGCTTCTTCGCGCCTGTTGATTGATTATCCCGAGCCGCAGCGGAGTCAGATTCTCGACTATCTTTTCAAACCCGGTTACGGCGCGGCTCTACAGCACCTCAAGGTGGAGATCGGCGCGGATGTGAACTCGACCGATGGCTCAGAGCCAAGTCACATGCGCACCAGGTCGGATCATGATTCAACCCGCGGCTACGAGTGGTGGTTGATGGTGGAGGCGCACAAGCGCAACCCGAACATCGTTCTCGAGATTCTTCCGTGGGGTGCGCCGTCATGGGTCGGGAAAGACACTCTGTACACGCCGAAGATGGCGGAGTATGTCGCCGACTTTATCAAGACAGCAAAGCGGGACTACTCGCTCGACATTGCCTATACAGGGCTCTGGAATGAGAAAGTCCTTGACGTCGCTTACATCAAGGAACTTCACCAGCGGCTGACGGCGGAACATCTATCCACAAAGATCATCTGTTGCGATGAGTATCCAGGCGAAGGTGCCGGCCAATGGGCGATTGCCGATGAAATCTTGAAGGACCCCGAGTTAGGCAGCGACATTGATGTCATTGGCGTGCACTACCCCCTCGTCGATGGCAAAATCTCCACCACCGACGCGGCGCGCAGAACAGGCAAGCAGCTGTGGTCAAGTGAGGATCAGCCCAACGGCGGCAGTGGGCCTTTTGTGAGTCGCGACTGGGACGTCGGCGGGCGCATCCTTGCCCATCTCTATAATCAGAATTATCTCGAAGGGTCGCTTACCTCCACTGAGATATGGAGCCCAATAACTTCGTACTATGACAACCTAGCCGCCCCTAACTCTGGGCTTATGTACGCAAACACGCCGTGGTCAGGGAATTACAAAGTGCAGGGAACCATCTGGGCTACGGCACACACCACCCAGTTTGCCATGCCAGGATGGCAGTATCTTGACTCCGCATCGGGCTACCTTCCTGAAAAGGGAAGTTATGTAACACTGCGCGCCCCTGACAGCAAGAATTGGAGCGTGGTGCTTGAGACCATTAACGCAACTCATCCGCAAGCTGTTTCGTTCCGGCTCATCGGCGGTCTTGCCGCCACCGAGGCTCACATCTGGCAGACAAGTAGCTCCCGCACCTTCGAGCAGGTTGCGCGCGTGAATCCCGTGAACGGAATGTTTCAGTACGTATTCGAGCCGGATTCGTTGTATTCGCTGACCACAACCGAAGGGCAGGGGAAAGGCACCGCCAAGCCGCCGGCTCCCGCAGGTTTTCCACTCCCCTATGCGGATGACTTTGAGCACAAGCCGCTGAAGCACGCACCGAGATATCTTTCAGACCAGGACGGCGCATTTGAAGTTCAGGCGTGCACGGGTCGCGTCGGCAAATGTCTGGAACAAGTCATTTCAAACAAGCCCATTCCCTGGGGGCCGTTGCCGGATCCATTCACCCTTGCCGGGGATGCTGCATGGACCGACTACACCCTCGCAGCCGACGTGCATTTTGTCTCCGCGTCTCCGGCCGCCATCATGGGACGCATCGACTCCGCCGATGTTTTTCAGGATGGCAGTGCCCATTGGCCAAGCGGTTACGTGCTGCGTCTCAAGCCGGACGGCGGATGGGAGCTTTTGTCCGCGGAGTTCAAGAAGCCGGTGACCACCCTCTCTTCGGGCACCGCGAAAATCGATTCGGTGCAATGGCATCGACTCGCATTGCGGTTCCACGGCAGGCAGATCACCGCATCGCTGGACGGAGTTCCCCTTGTATCCGTCAACGACTCCGCGCACTCGCACGGCATGTTTGCGCTTGGAACGGAGTGGGACCACGTCCAGTTCGATAACCTGCAAGTGACGCAGTAAAGGCAAGCGGCACCGGTCGGCAAAAAGGTTCGTTGATATGTCGACTTACTATTAGAGCCCCCTCTAATAAATCGATTAAGCGTCCCATTGCGACCTCTCGTGGGCTATGCTGGGTGCGTTCGTTGAGGTGCTCCTTTGCTCACTCGCCGCCACTTCGTCGCCCTTTCCGCCGCAGCCGCCGGCGTCGCATGCTCTGCCGCCAGGTTGCAGGCTGCCACCACTCGTTCCGGGCTGCAGTTTGGGGTCCAACTTTACACCGTGCGCGACGACATCAAGGATCTTGCGGCTACCCTGCGGCTGATGCACGCCATTGGCTACGCCAGCGTCGAGACGTTTCCGGCCGTCTACAACCGGCCTGCCAAGGAGCTGAAGTCGCTCATCAACGGCATCGGCCTCACGGCGCCCAGCGGGCACTTCGATTACGCAACGCTCGAGGAAAAAGTAGACTACGCAGCCGAACTGGGCCTGGAATACATGATCTGCCCCATGATTCCGCCCGCTCTCTGGGGCTCGCCCGACGGCTTCCGCCAAGGGGCGCAGCACCTCAACAAGATTGCGGCCAAGGCGCACGCCGCAGGGCTCAAGTTTGGCTACCACCCGCACAACTACGAGTTCAAGCAACTCGCGGGTGAACGTGGCTTTGACGTGCTGATGCGGGAGTTCGACCCGGCCATCCGGCTGGAACTGGACATTTACTGGGCCGTCGAGGCGGGGCAGGATCCACTCGACCTGATACGGCAAAATCGTCAGCGGCTGGCGCTCATCCACATCAAGGACCGCAAGCCGGTCTCCAGCGTCAGCTATAACCCCCTCACTCCTGAAGGTCACCATTTCACCGAGGCCGGCTCGGGCACCATCGATTGGAAAACGGTGCTGGGCGAGGCGCGGCGGCTGGGTGTGACGCAGTTTTACGTTGACCAGGACGGTTCCGATTTGCCCGTGGAGAAGAGCCTGCTCGTGAACTGGAACTTCCTCTCCCAGTTGACCGTTTGAAGCTGGTCGTGATTCGTCGCCGCTGAGACAATTTAAGCGGATGGTTCCTCTTGTCGAGCCACCGCGCCGGTACGTCGCTCGACAAACGGCACGCCCAGCCTTGTGTTCGGCTGCCCGGTAATCCACCCCTCCCGAATTTAGGTCAACGGATGGTGAGTTCTCTCGTCTAAACAGCTGAAAGTGTGAAAACCTTGAGCTGTATGCGGACTCGAACTCTACCCTCGCTTGCCGTACTTGCATTCACCGTCTGCTCACTGGCCTCGGCCGGCAATGCCCAGCAGGCACCCGCCGCGTCGGCCAACACGTCCAAGATCCAGTCGCACGACAAAGCGCAGACGCACGAAGTCGTGCTGCCCGTCACTGTGCGCGACAAACACGGAGCGATGGTGACCAGCCTCGACAAGAGCGACTTTACGCTCACCGACGAGGGCCGACCCCAGATCATCACGAGCCTGACGCGCGAGACCACCCCGCACATGCGGGTGGGTCTGCTGGTGGACACAGGCAAGAGCGTAAGCGGGGCGATGGAGAGCGAGCGGAAGGCGGCCGGGAAATTCGTGGATCTGATGCTGCCTGGGCAGGCTAGCGAAGGGAACGACCAGGCCTTCCTCATCCACTTTGACCGAGAGGTGGAGTTGCTGGAGGACTTTACCGGTTCTCGTGACAAGCTGCACCGCGAATTAGAGCAAATGGGCCCGACGCACCAGTCGCAAAACCAGGGCCAGGGGCCGGAGACCACTGGAGAAAACCGCGGAGAGGCGCACGGCGGCCGAGGTGGCGCACAGCTTTACGACGCCATCTTTCTGGCTTCGGACGAACTGATGAAGACCAAAGACGGGCGCAAGGCGCTGGTTGTCTTCTCTGACGGCGTTGACCGCGGCAGTAAGGAGACGCTGAACGAAGCGGTGGATGCGGCCGATCGCGCCAAGCTGGCGGTTTACACCATCTTCTACAAGGGAGAACAGGAGCGCAGCAGCAACACGGGCTTTCCGGGCTCAGGGGGGCGGCGTGGGGGAGGCGGAGGCTACCCTGGGGGCGGAGGCGGCTATCCGGGCGGAGGTGGTTATCCCGGCGGGGGAGGCAATCCTGGGGGTGGCAACGGCAAACGAGGCGGCACACCCAACGACTCCGGTGTGGACGGGAAAAAGATCATGCTGCAGATTGCCACCCGCACCGGTGGGCATGCGTATGAGGCCAAAAAGGGCGACGATCTGGATGGCATCTACAACCTCATCGCCGAAGAACTGCACGGGCAGTATCTGCTGACGTATACGCCTGACAAGCTGGACAGCGACGGAGCTTTTCACAAGGTGGCGCTCAAGGCCAACAAGAACGACATGACGGTACAGACGCGCGAAGGTTATTTCGCGCCCGGCGGGGACGAAGGGAAATAGCGCTCGGGTTTCCGTCGGTCCACACAGAATGACGGGATGTGTGTTTCTGTAGCGATCAGTCCCATAAGTTATTTAGTTTGAATGGTTTATGTCGGTGGTCAAAGTTTCACCGTCTCAAACCGTGTTTTCTGAGCTCCGTACCCATGCGAGCGAGGTTCTTTCGCTCGTCCTCCATTTCCATTGTGGTCCAACGGAAGGTCATCTTCGGTAAATCACGAGGTAATCCTGGGGGCTGGTTCGAGGACAGGCTCGATTGCAGGGGAATTCCCCTCCTCCTCGGTAACCACGAAGAAGTGACACAGGTCGGCTTGGCCGAAGGAGGTCGTCAGGGCCACGTCAGAGGCATCGCGGCCTGTGGCGATCAGCACGCGGCCGATGCGGGGCACGTTGTGGCGGGCGTCGAACGTCCACCAGCGGTTCTCGAGATAAACCTCAAACCATGCGCTGAAGTCCATCGGGCCGGTCACAGGCACGCCAAAGTCTCCCAGGTAGCCTGTGGCGTAGCGGGCCGGGATGTTCAAGGCCCGGCAAAACGTGACGGCCAAGTGCTGGAAGTCGCGGCAAACGCCCACTCGCTCCGTAAAGACGTCCAGGGCCGACTTGGTGGGTCGGGCCTGGCTGTAATCGAACCTCACCCTGGCGTTGACCCAATCGCAGACTGCCTTCACGCGTGCCCAACCGGGCTTTACGGCCCCAAACAGGTCGAGCGCGATGCTTGAGAAGCGGTCAACCTCACAGTAGCGGCTGTTGAGCAGGTAGCTCAGCACTTCGTTGGGCAAATCGCCAACGGCGCACTCCCGGGCTTCCAGGTTCATGGCGTCCGGTTCGCCTGAGTCGCGGATCAGCGTTGTACTGCTCAGCCGCAACCGGCCGGCCGGAGCCACGAAGCGCGCACAGCGGTTCCCGAAGGTGTCGACATAGCTGGTTACCTGCAGCGGAGGCTCGGTCTGCACTTCATCGGGCTCCAAAAGATCCTGAGCGCGCGACGGATGCACGTTGAGCAGCGCGACCATGGCCACGTCGCAGGGAAGGTTGAATTGGATATCGTACCCCAGCCGGATCAGCATGGTCATGTTGGACTCTCTTGCGTTGGAGATTGGGTTTGCCCCGAGTAATGGGGCAGGGCTGCTCTGGGGTTAGATGCAGGATCGGGTCCTGGAACAGTGAGGCCCTGTCCGGAGAGTGTTCATTCTCCGGACAGGGCTTGGGAAATAATTTCGGCGACAGCCGTAGGTCAGGCTGCGGCAGCGCGGGGGATGTCCGCTTTAGTCACGTCAGTAGTTGTTTGGGTCAACTCATCAAACAGCGCGCGGTAGAGAATCATGGCAGTGCGCAACTCCTCGGTGGTGGCTTCGTTTTTACCGGCGCGGACGGTGATGGCGTTGGCGCGACGGTACGGCTCCACCAGGCGGGCGTGGTGTACTGAGATGTCGGACGCACGTTGATCGAATGCACCTACGGCATACCCGCAGGTATGCAGCAGCGAGTTGATCATCTCATCGGCCTCGGTCACAGCGCCGCGCGGGTGATCGATGAAGCGACTCTGAACCGATTCCCATTCCGTCGCATACCGGCTGCGTTCCGCGAGGGTGAGCTGGTGGACCTCCATGTGCTTGACGCGATGCACACGCTCCAGCAGCTTGGCCTCGGCCTTGCGGCGCGACCCGTGTTCGCGCAGCGCGAGATCGTATTCCGGTCCAAATCGGGCCCGAAGTTCCTCGGTCGTCCTCCTGTGCCTGCGCTGGACGATCACAAATACAACGGCAAGCGCAATGAGCAGTACGACGACACACACGCCGATGATCACGGCGGGGTCGGACATGTTGAATGTGGTGAAGTTCATACGTGGTTCTCCATTCCTTGAACATCCGGGGAAGAAATGGACAGCAACAGGAGCAACAAACCGCAACTATAGCTGGCCAAAGCCGATCCATCCATCCGTGTGATGGGATGTGGTTGCTGCTCAGGCCGTTGCTTTGGGATTGGGCCGCAGCCCGCAATCAACGCGATGAATTGATGAGTTGGTCCAGCGAGCGTTGGTCGATCCTGCCAGAGGCGCAATGAGATGCGGACACAGCGCATCACCTTTTGCTGCCGCAGTCCGTTGTACATAGACTGTCTGGCATCATCCTGACTAGAAAGTCCTCGCTGCGGTGTAGTTGATTGCGCGGACCACGGCGTCGGGTGGACGCTTCGAAATCATGTCGCGAACCGTCGACAGAAGTGAGGGCGGCGGTTGCGATGAGTCTCCCTATACGAGCCTTATCCTCGCTACGAAACCGCACCTTTCCGCAGCTCATTGAGTCGTTTTGCACCAGCTCTGGGGCATTTCTAATCATTCAAGTTGTTGATTATAAAGCACTTGACATTTTGACTTTGACGAGATTTATCGCTGTAACTTGTTTATTTT
>PLXP01000033.1 GCA_003151435.1 Acidobacteriaceae bacterium | reverse complement strand
CGCCAATGTCGCATAGGTATAACTCATCGGCTTTCGAGGGCTGAAGCGGCCTTCGACCGACCCGGGATACGCGACCGTGGTTGAATTCAGCACCTGGCTTGCTCCTGTGTATCCAACTTGCGGCATGTGGCAGGTACTGCAGGCTTCGTTCCGGTTCACGGAGAGCGTTGTGTCGAAAAGTTCCAGCTTCCCGAGCGTCTGAATTTGGTGCATGGAATCGAGATCGGTATTCTGAAGCTGAAGAGTCTGAGCTTCAATCCTATCGATCTGAGCTCGGATACGCTGAAGCTCAGCCGCGGCTCCAGGTGGCAGCGGGTAGTCTGCGGACGCTTCGGTTCGCGATTGGCCGGCTCCGCCCATATTTGCAGCTGAAACGTTATGATTGACGAAAGACAGTATCACAGCAGTCAGCAGAGCGATTGTGATGATGCTCCAGCGGAAAATTCGTTCCCGCATGGTAAGCCTCCTTCTTTCCAATTTTTGGCGGTTGGCGTGCGATTCTTGTTGGTGGGTTTACGGTGGGGCACTGCAGCGCGGACTTCGACTCCCCTTGTCTGCATAGAACCGAGGCATGAACTGCCCGGAGATCGTACCTTGGTTGCTCTAGATCAGAACATATGAGCGACGCGAGGGAGGATCGATCCTTCGGCGGCGGGGATGGGACTCCACTTCCCACATTGACGCTGATGCAGCGCTCACTGCAAGAGTTGCCCAAGAATCGAATCGACTCCGGTACAACGACGTTTCGCTTGGAGGATGTCGGAAGCCCTCGCTTGGGCTGCTGTGGCGGAATATATATCTATCTTGGATTCCACCCCTTCTGAGCCATCGCCCGCAGACTAGACCGTGTCCGGTGCTCCATGACGAGGCCACATTCTGGGGTCTGAATAGCTCAGACCTCAACCAGTCGGTTCGCTACTCTCACGGTTGTCGGGGCAAGTATCATTCCGTCTCGATGAATGAGGTTTCTGATCGGAGATCAAGGGCTCATTCAACTGGCCCCCGGACTCAGAGAATCTCAAAACCACCGCAAAACGAGACCTTTTCCAGTTTCTTGCACAGAGCCTCTTTTGTATTGGCGCTCCTCATCGTGCTGATTCACCGAGTCACATGGCCTTTGCTTAGCACGTGGACGTATGTATTGACCCGTAAAGAGGTGTTGGAGAAACGCAAGACCGTGCGGTGGGTTGCCATCACGCTGGTGATATACGGCTTGAGTGGTATTCCAAAGCTGGCATTTATTCTCAGACTCATTCATGAGTTCAATAAATAGGTAAACACGATGCGAGATGAATTCACGGACGAGGTGAAGCGTGCGATTGCCGGTTGTGCCAACCAAACGTGTTCAAATCCTGACTGTCGAGCAACGACACCCAGCCCCCAAGGCGACCCTTCCAAGTTTCTCAATGTTGGAGTTGCGGCTCACATCACAGCAGCCTCGACCTGAACTCCGAAGAGCGCAAGTCCGCCAGCAATGGTATCTGGCTTTGCTTTACCTGCTCGAAACTCGTGGACAACGATGAGTCCCAATTCGATGCGGGGCTTCTGAAGGGATGGAAGTATATCCGCGAACACGATGCACGAATGTCCATTGGGCGAACTGCTTCGCCGGTTCAGGATACGGACTCATAGCGGAAGTGCCGGAAAATTCTTGAATGGGCTGGCAAGCGTGGTTACAACGCGCCGACCGGGATGGCTCCCTTGGCACGTTCCTCCTCGGGCAATGAAGGGACACGTGCTGGAGCAAGGGGAACTCATCGGCAGGTACGCGGTAAAAAACCGTGAGCCCATCACCCACCCCTGTTCGTCCTCGGCCAGTCAATCCGCCAACGTCCTCCGGCCACGGGAGCCCAGAAGAGCCGCTTGTACGGCGTCTCTCGCGCATGATGGTAGAGAACGGCGGTGCGTTCGTAGAATCCTCTCGTGTGCCACGAATCGCTGAACTTGAACAGGTGGTAATCGAGATGGTGACAGAACTCGTGGCACAGTGTGCTCAGAAATGTCCCAAACGATGTGATTTCTTTCTTTCTCGCAGTTCGCATCCACAACCGTATGAGCATCGTCGTAGGGTCGTAGTCGCCGAATAGTTCAGTCACCCATTCACGGCCTTTAAGCGGTCGCGCTGCCAGCACCCGGACGCCGCACTTTGGAACTTGATAGAAGCGGGAGGCTTGTGAAAGGAACTCCGCACAAGCAACTCTAACCTCCGTCGTTTTGCCCGTCTGCATAGCTGCTGCAATGTTCTTCGCAATCTCAGGCAGCAACTGTGCGTCCAGTGGAAGGTCAAGGGTCTTGATGCGGTCGCTCTCAAAAAATCCTGTCCGGTCTTTGCTTCGGGGAGGTGTGTCGGTAAACATGGCGAACGCTCGTGTGCCAATTATCGCGCCACTGCCTCTGCGTCACTCGCGAGAAGGACTTGCCGAGCGGCATCGAGCACTACCATTCACTCGTGAATAGGCCCCCGCACTCATCTTCCACGCTGAAAAGCATGCACCCGCGTTGCTTCCTCAACGCCTCTCTACAGAACGCTGTTCCCACAACTGCTTCTTACTTCTGTCTCAATTTCCACCCCGATTAT
>PLXP01000003.1 GCA_003151435.1 Acidobacteriaceae bacterium | reverse complement strand
AGCTTTCACGAATAATGCGGGTTAACAATGACAGTGAAAGCAACTTGCTGTGCAGACCCTATTAACACTACTAACGACGGAGCATCTCCGGATGTCGATAGTCCTGGAGATAATGCGATTGTGCTTGGCGAGAAGTCCGGCAAAATCCTTGGCCCTCGTCCCGTGTTCGCTATTCAAACGGAGTTGCTGTACCGTATTCGGCCCGAGAAACACTGGCACAAAAGATTGACGTTAAGCATCAGCCAGACGGAGATATTGTTTCAGGAACCAGAAGAGTTGAAGATTGGCACAATCATCGACATTCTGTACTCGCTGCAAACCGCTCCTGCCCGCGCTGCGCGAGTGCGTTGTCAGGGCGAAGTGTTACGAATTTCCGACGGAGTAGTAACTGCGAAGGTTGCACATTGCCGCCTGATTCGGGGTTAGGGCGAGCTCGAAGCGTAGGGATATTCATCTACCGGAGCACTGTTTCGCAGACGATTGTCACGTTTAAATGACGGGGAACCACTCTCGAGTTTGCTTGATGCTTGCCGCATGTTCCGCCACCTGCAGTGCGCTGACAGGCACCTGCTGGTATGTCCTCAACTTATCAAACTCGACGTCGCAGGTATCCTGATCCCAATGTAGAAACCGGCACGTCTCATGGTGACAAATGGCACTCCACTCATTTTCCCTTGGTTCTCTCTATAGAGGCAACACTCAAGTTTTGGGGACTTATCCCCTCACGAACAATCTGGGAACAAAGAAGACTGCAAATACAACCGGGTCGTGTTGCCATGCTGGTACTTGCCTCAATTCCACATTACCCGTACTCATCGGCTCTGATTATGGGCCGAGCGCGAATATGGACATAGGCTCGCGCTTTGGCCAAAGGCTTCGTGGGCTGCGCCACACACACGGGATGACGCAAATCGATCTGGCGGTGATGCTTGGAATGGACCGCAGCTACATTAGCGAGGTAGAGCGCGGGAAAAAGGGCATATCACTTGTGAGCCTCGAGATCATTGCACTTGGCTTCCATGTGCCGCTATCCGATCTTTTTCGCGACATCTGAGAGGAACCGTTTTCCCGATCAATCGCGCCACACTCCAGTCGTAGGGTGTTTGCACACCAGCCGGCCACTAATAGTTGCAATTCAAAAGCGGCCCGGATTCTATTTGAGGCTTTGATACCCTCAATCGCGCTCGTGACGGCTACGTTTGCCCTACGCCATCCGCGTGCTGGTGAAACCAAAGTTTGCCTGGCGCGGTCGGAATAGGTACGGTGCCAGTGTGACGTTGACTGTCACGGTGTTGGCGGCCACGATGCCAGTAACTACCGGCACCGTGGCCTTCACAAATGGAACCACTTCAATCGGAACCGGAGCGGTGAACGGCTCCGGGGTGGCCACGCTCAGCTTGACGACGTTGCCCGTGGGTTCAGATTCGATCACCGCAAGTTATGGGGGGACCACAAATTATGCGGCCTCGACTTCCAACCCTTCCACTGTGACGGTCACCTACAGCCAGACAACTGCGGCGCCAAATTTCTCAGTCCCCGCAGGCACATATGACTCAGTGCAATCGGTGACTCTTTCCGACACTACTACCGGGGCCGTCATCCACTACACGACCGACGGCACCACTCCGACGAGTAGCTCGCCCACCTACAGCACCGCCATTTCGGTCAGCGTCAGCGAGACGGTTCAGGCGATCGCCATAACGCCCGGCTACAACAACAGCGCGCTTGCTTCTGCCACTTACTCGCTGACCTATACCAGACCGGACTTTACTCTTGCAGTTGCGGGCGGCGCTGGAAATTCAGTTACCGCGCAAGCGGGCGGTTCAGCGGCGTTCACCTTCACCTTAACCCCTGCGAACAGGTTTACCACGTCCCCATATGTGGTGACCTTAGCGGTCACTGGGTTGCCAACCGGAGCGACCGCGACCTTCTCGCCATCAAGCATCCCAGCTATGTCGGGCACCACCACGGACACGTTGACGATCCAACTGCCGCAAACCACAGCAGCGAATCCAGCCGTCAACAACTTGGGCGGCAAGCTGGCGGGGCTTTCACTGGCACTGCTTCTGTTGCCATTCGCGGGCAAGCTGCGCAAGATGAGCAAGGTCCTGAGCCGGACGGTCTCTTTATTCCTGATCCTGAGCCTGAGTCTTGCGGCGGTTATTGGAGTGAGCGGCTGTGGCGTCACCGTGTCGTCGAAGACTTACACCTTGACGGTTACCGGAACGCAGAACAACATGTCGAGTTCCGCCACGGTCACGCTTAGCATTAAGTAACAAGGAGCACCGATCTGCACATCGAAATTACGCAGATCGGTGCTTCTTTTTGAACGAGTATTATTCTCGCCTGTGTACATCTGTGACGTAACGCAATTGAAGCCGGATGGTCCCGAAGGCCACCCTCACATTTCGGGCGAAAGGACTTATGATGTCGTCGCTCAACATCCACACTCTCTCTTTACGTACACTGCTGAAGATCCTGGGCATTTTGGATTGGATCGTTTTAGCAATAGGGATAGTTGGGATTTGCACTGCAATCTATTTACTGACCTTGCGGCTGCCTTGAAATCTGGTGGCGGTAATTATAATGCGAATGCACCTGTGGGAACTGACTACCAGAGTGAGGACGAATTTCAGCCAGCGAATTCGATGTGGGCTCCGAACCGATGGAGCTATTTCAACCACTGGATCCAGAAGAGCCGTCTTTTGCCGGCCTGGTTATCGGAAATCTACGGGCAGGATAATTGAAAAGGTAGTCCCTCTGCGAAGACCACGGATGCTGGAGCGCACCTGAATGGTTCCCTGATGTTTTTCGATGATCTGCTTCGTAACCCACAATCCGAGCCCCGTTCCGATCATGCCCTTGGTGGTAAAAAATGGTTCGGATAAGTGCTTTCGAGAGGCCTCGCTAATGCCCCGACCATTATCTGCAATGGTCACGCGAACGCGGTGCGTACCGGTCTGAAGTTCGTAACCGCGGTCGAGACGCGCAGTTTGATAATTCCTCGTGTATCCATCGCCTCAAGGCTATTGGCGATCAGGTTCGAAAAGACCTGTTGTAGTTCCCCCGGACCTGCGGCGACCTCCAGGTTGTGCTTCCAGTCTTTCACGATCTCGGCTCTCTTCGCGCGGATTTTACTCTTCATTAAGTCCACTGCCGACTCCAGCACCGAGGTAACAGAAACTTTTGACGGCACATCGTATTCGCGATAGAAACCCACTGACTGGCGAGTGACGTGGGTAATTCGTTTCAGTTCATTATCCATCATCTCGAGGTACACGCGCGCCAACTCGGGCAGCTCCTTTATTCCCTGGGCCAGATAGAGCATGTTCATCCTGGCCCCTAGCGAGTTGTTAATTTCGTGCGCCAGAGAGGCAGCCATGCTCCCCACCGAGGCCAATTTCTCGCTGCGCAAGAGCGCTTCGTCGACCTTTTTTCGCTCCGTGATATTACGGATGCTGCTGTCGCGGTAGAGCGGCCTGCCATTCGCATCCTTGATCACGGAAGCGCGATTGGACAGCCAGCGATAGTCGCCATCCTTTCCCAGTACGCGATATTCAAACTCTTCCTTGCCGCTGTCTTGGATTCGGGACAACATCGAAAGAACAGCCGGCCGATCCTCTGGGTGCACTATGGAAAGCATCGTCTCGGAGTCCAGCACTGACCACGCATCTGCCGGAATGCCAGCAACGGCCTCTGCGGCAGGACGACGTATTCAAATTGCCGCGTCAGTAGGTTGTAGCGGTAGATCATGTCCCTGGAATCATCGAGCACCGAACGAAAACGAGCCTCGCTCTCAAGCAAGGCTAACTCCACCTGCTTGCGTTCCGTGATGTTGATGTGTTCGACCACCACACGCGGAAGTCTCTCACCGGGAAACCGGGTTACACGGCACAAGAACCAGCGTTGTTCCTCAGGGGAGTGACATGGATATTCCAATGATAACTGCTGGATCTGGAGAGTGACAAGTTCTCTCCCCAGATCAGTTTCGATTTTGCTTGATCTGGAGGTTTGATAGTTCTGTGGCCAGATCGATCCATCGGTCAACGAGCAACTTCATGCGCTCGTAGTTCTTCAACTGCTTGCGGATTGGGGGCAGGTCTTCCTTGCGGACGAATTTGGTACTGCTCTTGCCCTTTCGGGTAAAGCTAAGTTGGTAGTAAGGGCCGTGCTTTTGTGGCGGTGTTGCTATACAGCGACATCCTGGAGAGCCGCATACGGTGTACTGCTTGGAAAGGCTGCCAGGCCTCAGTTGCCCGAGTCCAGCAAGGTCCCGCTTCAGCTTGTCGATTTGACGTTCGATTTCAGATTCCCTTTTGGTATTCATCGGAGAAAAGTATATCTCGACTATGCCTGATAGCACTATACTGCTATCAGATAAAGCCGAGGTGTCTGCATGACTCTTTGGGTTCCCTGGATGAACGCTGTTCGGTCCCTGCGGCCCGCTTGCCAGAGATCGCGCACTTTCCTGTGGATGCTGTTGACCCTCATTAGCCTCTGTTGCCGGCTGGATCTGGCCGCATTGCTGTCCAAAATAGCAGGTAGCTCATCACACCTGCCTGACGCGCAAAGCGGCTGATCCCCGTTACTCTGGAGTAGGTTCCTGAGCAGAGCCACATTCAGAGGAGAGAGGATCAGCCATGACACAAGTATGCAGTGTGTACTCGCAGC
>PLXP01000038.1:2410-2589 GCA_003151435.1 Acidobacteriaceae bacterium | reverse complement strand
TCGAAGGATCTGCGGTTGCTCTTCAGCCTGTCACTCTGAGCGCGCTTGCGGTTCGCTCATGCGCCAATCACCTTCATTGGATTTAGCCGCATTGAAGCCCCTCCATTTGTTCTCAGCGTCCACAAAGCGCTAGCTCTTCTTCACTGTCACGGATGCGCCCCAGCTTCCGTCCGCGGTGC
>PLXP01000038.1:0-2367 GCA_003151435.1 Acidobacteriaceae bacterium | reverse complement strand
GCGGCCGGGGCCGGCGTAACGGGCAGCACGTCCCTCTTCACCGTCATCGTGGTGCCCCAGTTTCCGTCCTCGGTGCCGAAGCTGAAATCGATCTGGTCGGTGCCAATCTTGCCTGTGTAGAGCAGCTTGTAGGTCTGGCCCTGGTAATCGCTGTTCACCCAGAAGCTCACCGTATCGCCATCAATCTTGCCGTCATGAATCTCGGCCGGCGACGTGGGCAGTCCCACTGCGTTGCCAGCCACTGTGTTGCCTGAGCTTGTCAGGTTCAGGGTCACCGCAACGGTGTTTCCCTCCACTTCGAACGAGCCCTTCCACGCTCCGGTCAGGTCCGCGGCATGTGCCGTGGGCAGCACAGACAAAAATGCAAACAGAAGACCCATCAGTCGCAATACTACCTTCATCGATATCCCCCTCAAAATGAAAACCGAGTGTAGCACAGAGGTGGCGCCCCACCCTCGCCCAACATGCCGTCATCCTTCAANNCACGTCTTTGTTTTTGTGGCTAGGGTGGGATATCTATAACGCTTTTGCTTTTTATGCTTTTGCTTTTTACCCTGTCATTCCGTGCGCGAACGAGTCGAAAGCCTGCCGCGTGCTCCCCACCTCAACACCAGTCCTGCAATTGGTACGATAGGGTTTATGCCTCAGTTCCCTCCCGGCCAAACCCTGCTCATCGACGCCGACGATACCCTGTGGGAAAACAACATCTACTTTGAGCGCGCCATCGCCGCCTTCATCAGCTATCTCAACCACCACGCCTACACGCCCGCCGAAGTCCGCCAGGCCCTCAACGCCGTCGAGCGCGAAACCATTCTGGCCCACGGCTACGGCCTCACCAGCTTCACCCGCTCGCTGGTCACGTGCTTTCAGCGCCTCAGCCCCGAGCCCGTGACGGACGAAAAGGCCCAGCGTATTCTCGGCTTCGCGCGCTCCATCGCCGAACAGGAGATCGAGCACCTCCCCGGCGTTGCAGACACCCTCGCCGACCTCGCCTCGCGCCACCGCCTCATTCTGATGACCAAGGGCGACCAGGCCGAGCAGGCCGACAAGCTCGCCCGCTCGGGACTCGCCCCGCACTTCTCCGCCGTCGAGATCGTCGCGGAAAAGGACCCCGCCACCTACCGCGCCGTCATTGCCCGCCACGAGCTCGCGCCACACACCAGTTGGATGATCGGCAACAGTCCCAAAAGCGACATCAACCCCGCCCTCGCCGCCGGCCTCCACGCCGTCTTCCTCTTCCACAAAGACACCTGGGTCCTCGAACACGCCGAAGTAGACGCTGCCCCTTCCGGCCAGCACCTGCTCGAGCTCGACTCCTTCGCCAAACTCAACACGATCTTCTAAATGATCGGAAAGGACATGGCTGACAGGTCAAGGCTTTACGTCGGTTTTCCGCAGTGTTTTTGAGCCGTTTCGCACCAATTTTAGGGCATTTCATCGGCTGGTCCGGACCGCAGGGGCGACGACTGTTCGCGATCACGTTCCAGAGAGGCACGGGAGTGATATTCTTGCGCATCGTTTCAAAACAACGAGGAGGATGACGTGAGAAAAGGCATCATTCTGGCGATCGGGGGATTGCTGCTTCTGGCGGGGTGCGGAAACCAAGGGGACAAGGGTGCCGGCATTCCGGTTCAGCCCAAATGGAAGGGGGCTCCGTACCGGCTCGCATATGAAACGAAAGCGGGCAAGCCGAACCCGGCTGGCATTACCATTCCGGCTGTCAAGTTCACAGCCAATCCTGACGTGCTGGAGACAAGAGCCATTCTCGTCATGCGATTCGCTGCTTCAGGAGCGACGGACAAAGAGCCGGTCGAGCACCGGATGATCGGGGCTCCGGTGGATATCCACGGGGAAGAGGGAACCCTTCCCGCGGACTATATGGACAGGGCAAGCAAGGGTCTGGCGGAGTATCTCGGCGCGTACTGCATTCAGGGAAAAGTGAACCTATCCGTGGCTCTTGCCCGGTCGTCGCTCAACCCCCAGGCCGGAGATGCCGAAGTGGACGCGAAGCGCCTGTCAGGCTGGCTCCCGATCGAGGTTGTGTTCAAGAACCCCCATCCGAAGTGTAAGTAGATCAGGCGGGTGAGCGCAGCGAGTCGAAGGCGGCCTGCTGCCTCCACCCCCCAAAAAAGTTGTCCATTCGACGGGGGATGAATACATCAGTCGAAGGCGATCTGCTCCCTCCACCCCCCCCAAAAAAAAGTGTCATCCTGAGCGACCGGAACGCAGTGAAGGGAGTCGAAGGATCTGCGGTTGCATTCAAGCCATACCCCTCCCAACACGGTGTCCTCCTGAGCGAGTCCGCCGCGGCGCACGAGTCGAAGGCGACCTGCTTCCTCCGACCCCCCAAAAAAGAGGTGTCATCCT
>PLXP01000174.1:5966-45166 GCA_003151435.1 Acidobacteriaceae bacterium | reverse complement strand
CCTGAGCAAGATGGATATTCATCTTATGACATTCGTTCCCGCCTGCTATTTCGGCGGTTCACCTCATCGCTCCGGTTCAGACGGCGGAGTACTGATAAGGATCGCAAGGCACTCGAAAACACTCCCGGTTTGGCGATTTGCGGGCCGCGTCCTTGGCCTGCAGGCTGGTTCCGGGTATACTGGAGATTCGGCAAGCCGTAAGGATGGGGTGTCTTTGTGCGCCCCGATAGCCGGTCCGGCCCTGGGTTCAAGTAAAAATGGGCTGGTGAGGGCGTAGCAGATTGGACGCCTGAAAGCGGTTGCGGCAGCACGATACACACAAGATTTGGAGTGGAGCAATGGCACAGGTATGCGACATTTGCGGCAAAGGCCCGCAGTTTGGCAATAACATCTCTCACGCGCACAACGTAACGCGTCGGCGCTGGAACGTGAACCTGCAGGCGGTGAAGGCCCTGGTCAATGGCTCGGCAAAGCGCATCCGCGTATGCACCAGCTGCATCAAGAGTGGTAAAATCGCAAAAGCATAGCCTTTCCGCCGCGCTATTCAGCGGCTGCTCAGCTTGGATTCAGGGACCAACCAAAACCCCGTCCTCCGACGGGGTTTTGTTGTGCCCTCACAAGGTTGCGGCTTTGAAAGGGCGCGGCTTTAGCCGCCGAGGGAATGCACGAGTCGCTGAACGAAAGATCCCGTGAAGGGTACAGGCTTCAGCCCGTACGTCAAACTCAGCAGAATCAGCGGGACTTTACTCAAAGGCAAGACGCCTCCCTATTCATCCATCGTTGTCGATGAGACCCAAGACTTTGGCCCTCAATCACGCGCGCTAAGAAGTTCGCAACCGTGATTCGGTATTGACCAAAGTGACAACATGGTGCACAAAGCTGGCCCGTTTACGGACCAGCTTTGTGCTGCCCATTGCAGCTTGAGTTCTTGGGCAAGTCGCGGACTTTTTGGGCAGAGTCCCGACTTTTTGGGCAAGAAGAAGAGTTTTTGGGCAAAAAGGCCGTTTTAGCGACTTTCTGGGCAAAGTCCCCTGAGGGACATTTTTCGGCCATTCCACCCTTCTTCCACAGCTTGTTTAGCCCCACAGCCCCGTATTTCGCGATTCCAACCTCAATCGGACCTTATCCCGCAACTTGAAGGCCCCTCTTGAATTAGCATTGCGAGTGATTCTTAAGGAGGGCCGCATGGATCGTCGCACGTTTACGCAGGCGCTTGCCGCCGCAGCTTTAAGCGCCGCAACCCCCACAATGCCAGCTTCGGCACAGGCCGCCCCGCAACCGGCCGCCAATGCCGGGCCGCCGTTTCCTCTCTCCGTAATGCTCTGGACGGTCTTCACCGATCTCCTCTTCGAGGACCGCTTGGGCAAGGTGGCGGAGGCCGGCTACACCAACGTCGAGCTTGTGGGCGAGTACCGCAACTGGACCGAGACGGACTTCATCAAGGCCAACGCCGCCCGCAAGCACCTCGGCATCCAGTTCGACGCCACCGCGGGCCTGGCTCACGGCGTGGGTGATCCAGCCAGTCGCGACGCATTGCTGGCCGAGTTGAAGGATGCGCTCAAGCCCATGGAGACCCTGGACTGCCCCGCGATCATCCTGCTCTCTGGAGACGTGGTTCCAGGCCTGACGCGCAAGGAGCAGCATGAGAGCTGCATTGAATCGCTCAAGCGGGCAGCGGGCCTCATCGAAGGACGCCAGATCAACGGCCAGCCCGTGCGCCTGTTGCTGGAGTGCATCGATCCTGAAGAAAGGCCCCACTACTTTCTGCAGTCGGCCACCGAGGCCATTGAGGTCGTGCGTGCCGTCAACCATCCCCAGGTCCAATTCCTCTACGATCTCTTCCACGAGCAAATCGCCGAGGGCAACCTGATGGAGAAGCTCGAGAAACACATAGACGTCATCGGGCTCGTCCACATCGCTGACGTCCCGGGACGCCATGAGCCCGGCACCGGCGAAATCAACTACGGCAACATCTACCGCAAGCTCGCGCAGTTGAACTACAAGCACGTGGTGGCGATGGAATTCAAGCCCACCGGCGATCCAGTGGCCACGCTGCGCGCCGCAAAAGACCTGGTCTACCGCACCGCGAAGGCCTGAGAAACGCGGACGACGCATCAGCCCGGCTCTACAATGAACCGGTATGCCTACAGCCGTTCGTTCGCACGCAAAAATCAATCTGGGCCTCGGCATTGGCGCGCCCCGGCCCGATGGTTTTCATGCGCTGGTCACCGTCTATCAAACGCTGGAACTCCATGATGTGGTAACCGTTGCGGCCCGGCCGGCCCCAGCTACTTCACTGCGCCTCACCTCCAATGACGGCCGTGTTCCCACTGACCGGCGCAATACGGCGTGGAAAATGGTGGAACTTGCCCTGGACGCGCTGAACCTCTCCGCCGAAGTGGAAATCCACATCGAAAAGCGCCTCCCCGTGCAGGGAGGCCTGGGCGCGGGCTCAGCCAACGCCGTGGCCGCGCTCGTGGGACTGGAAGCGGAACTGGAGCGGGCTCGTCAACTGGGTGCCTCAGGTCCCGATTCTGGGACCTGGGAGAGGCCCTGCGTTCACGCACAAGGACCGGGTGCCCCATCCTTCGGGCGCACCTTGCCCGAAGGGTGGGAATCCACAGACCTCAGGGTTGCCTTCCTGCGGGGACCCGCTCTGTGGCCCGCTCTGCGGTTAAAGCTCGCCGCCCACGTCGGCTCCGATGTCCCTCTTTTCCTCATCGGTGGCACTATGCTGGGAGTCGATCGCGGCCAACAAGTCTATCCCCTCCCGGACATCGAGCCGGTCTGGTGCGTGGTCGCCGCGCCCGCGGTTGGCGTCTCCACGCCGCAGGCTTTTCGCGATTGGGACACCCTCTGCGCCGCTGAAGGTTTGACCGCCGAGGCCAGTACCGATAAACTAAGTGAGTTGAGCCGCGCCTATGCCAGCGCCTTTGCGGGAGCAATTCCGGAGGGACGGCAGGGAGCAGGCTCCTCCGGTGTCCTCTCAATAGGAGAGGACCTCGCCGGACCTCAAGAGTCCGCGCTTGTCCGCACCGGGATCAGTAGCTGGATCCAGAACGACTTCGAACGAGTCGTCTTCCGCCAGCATCCTTCCCTCAGCGATATCAAGCGTCTTCTTGCGGCAACCGGTACTCCGGAGGCAGCCCTCCATGCCTCGCTGTCCGGGTCCGGTTCGGCGCTCTTCGGGTTGTACCTGACCCGCGGAGATGCGGAAGCAGCCTGCCAAAGACTGCGGCCGGCGGGTGTCACGACGTTTCTCACTCGAACCCTGCCGCGACCGGAGTACTGGGGCCAAATGCTTTCAGAATAGGGAATTGACAGTCAGCCGATCTTCGCGAGAGACTCGCGAACGGCTGCCAACATTGAAGGTTAAAGCGGCGATCCAACCGAAAGGTGTGGAAAGTCGACCTGTTGGGCGATCGTCTAATGGTAGGACAATGCCCTTTGGAGGCATTTGTCTAGGTTCGAATCCTAGTCGCCCAGCCAGTTTTTTGATTCGGAACTCAAAAGCAGCCAAAGCCAACCAGCTTGGAGGTGCTCGGAGTATGGAAGTGGGACCGTTGACGTTGACATTGGAAGATAAGCAGCAGATCCTGCCGGATCCCGGCAAGGACGCCGCGGGAAAAGACGGAGCGCAAGGGCCGGCGCCAGATGGCAAGCCCAAGGAGGCCAAACCTGCCGCCGAGCGCAAGCGGACCCGCAACCTGAGCGAGGACAAGCGCTTCAAGCTCTTCAGCGGCACGGCCAACCGCCCGCTGGCTGAGGAGATTGGCCGCCACATCGGCGTTCCGGTGGGCGAAGCCAAGCTGCAGCGCTTTGCCGACGGCGAAGTCTACTTCCAGCTCCTTGAAAACGTGCGCGGAGTCGATGTGTTTGTGGTGCAGCCCACCTGCTATCCGGTGGACCAGCACCTGGTGGAACTTCTGGTGATGATTGACGCGCTCAAACGGGCCTCGGCGGCCAGAATCACGGTAGTGGTGCCCTACTACGGGTACGCCCGCCAGGACCGCAAAGACCGCCCTCGCGTGGCCATCAGCGCCAAGCTCATTGCCGACCTGCTCACCACCGCCGGCGCCAATCGCGCCTTGTTTGTGGACCTGCACGCGGCGCAGATTCAGGGCTTCTTTAACATTCCCGTCGATCATCTCTTTGCCAGCCCGGTGCTGGTGAGTTACTTCAAAGAATTGAAGCTGCCCAATCTGATTGTGGTTTCACCGGATGCGGGCGGCGTGGAACGCGCACGGTTCTTTGCGCAGAGAATGCAAGCGCCGCTGGCCATTGTGGACAAGCGCCGCACCGACCTCAATGTTGCCGAAGTGATGCACGTGGTCGGTGATGTCAACGGTAAAACGTGCCTCATCATCGACGACATTATCGATACCGCGGGCACGCTGGTGAAGACAGTGGATGCACTGTTCGCCAGTGGTGCGGCGGCCGTACATGCCTGCGCCAGTCACGCCGTGTTGTCGGGGCCGGCAGTTGACCGGATCGCCGGTTCGCGGTTGGAACAGGTGGTTGTGACCAACACGATTCCGCTGCGTGAGGCGGGTCAGAAGTTGCCCAAGATCAAGGTGCTTTCCATTGCCGGTCTGATCGGCGCGGCCATTGAGAGCATTCACATGGAAACCAGCGTGAGTACGCTGTTTTCCTGAGTTGTCAGTGATCAGTTGTCAGTTTTCAGTTATTTGACAGTGATCGGGATCGATAACCAGGGTCAAGTTGCCAGCGGTCATGATTCAGGTTCGGTAAGGGTATTTACTGACAACTGATCACTGACAACTGACAACTGTCCTTCACAAAGGGAGCGGGTCAATCAGTTCGAAGCTGAAGGCTGATAGCTGTTAGCTGCTTTTCCGTGCCCGACTAGAAACGAGAGAGAGAATGCCTGAAGTTGTCGTAGCCAAGCCCCGCGTGGGCAAGTTCACCAAAAATGCTGCTCGCCGTGTGCGCGTCGCGGGCAAGATTCCTGCCGTTCTGTATGGCGCCGGTCACGAAGCCGTGGCCATTGAGGTTGACCCTAAGCAGATTTCCCGGATTCTCTTTTCCGAGACTGGACACAACACAATCTTCGACGTGGAGATTGGCGGCGAGGCCGCGGCCAAGGCCATGATCGTCGACTGGCAGCGCGAGCCCATCAAGGACCAGTTGATTCACATCGACCTGAAGCGGATCGCCCTCGACAAGACTCTGCGCGTCAGCGTTCGAGTCAAGACCCTCGGCGTGCCGGTGGGCGTCAAGGCTGCTGGCGGCATCCTGGATCTGGTACTGCGCGAGGTCGAAATCGAGTGTCTCCCCGCCGACATCCCCAGCCACGTCGATGTAGATGTCTCCAACATGAACCTGTTTGACGTGATCCGCGTCAGCGATCTTCCGCATTCCGACAAGATCAAGTATCTGAATGCCGAGGACGCGACCGTGGCCCACGTGGTCTCCATCCGTGAAGAAGTAGCGCCCGCGGCCGAGGTTGAAGCCGCCGCAGCCGCTGCCGCTCCCACCACGGCCGAGCCTGAAGTAGCCAAGAAGGGCAAGCCTGAAGACGCGGCCAAGAAGCCCGAAGCGAAGAAGTAGCCCTTGGCGGAAGCAAGTGAGTCCGGAGTAAAGCCCAGCCCTGCCACCAGGCCCTTTTTGGTGGTGGGGCTGGGCAACCCCGGCCCCGATTATCTGTGGACTCCGCACAACGCGGGGTTCATGGCGATTGACCGCATCGCCCAGCAAGAGGGCGTTGTGGTCCAGAACCGGCGATGCCGGGCCGTTACTGCAACCTGCCGTATGGCAGGGCGCGAGGTAATCCTGGCCAAGCCGGAGACCTTTATGAACCTGAGCGGAGTTTCAGTTGCCGCTCTGGTTCGGGAGTTCGAGGCGGACCCGACCCAGGACCTGCTTGTCATTTACGACGAGCTGGATCTGAAGCTGGGGACGTTCAAGATCAGGGAGCGCGGTTCGCCGGCGGGCCACAACGGAGCCCGCAGCCTTACCGCCGCCCTGGGAAGTCAGGAGTGGCTGCGGCTGCGCATCGGGGTCGGGCATGATCTGCCCGCCGAAGCGATAGCGGCAGGGGCTGCCAGAAGGCTGGGCAAAGACTATCTGCTTTCGCCCATGCGCAAGGCTGACCTGACGGTGCTGGACGAGGTCCTGGACCGGGTGGCAACCGCCACGCGGCGCATCCTCGAACTGGGACGGGCAGCCGCAATGAACGAGTTCAACCGCCGTGAGCGGAATGAAGCAAACAGTGATCAGGGACCAGCGACGACGAATTAAGGAATTCGGCACTGAGCACTGAAAACTGAGAAGTGAGAACTGAATCGCCGCTATGGTTTTGCCGGCGGCAGCGGCTGGAGTCAGGGGATTCCAGCGGAAAGAGATACCAGATGTCCCGTGTGTATGAGGTTATGTTCATTGTTCGGCCTGATGTGGCCGAAGAGGATGCCGACAAGTTGATCGCAGGCTTCACCACCACCGTCACCAATGGCGGCGGCGCGGTCAGGACTGTCGAAAAGATGGGCCGGCGCAAGCTCGCCTACATGGTCCGCAGGTTCAACGACGGCAACTACGTTCTCATGACCATCGAGGCCATGGGCCCGGTGGTCCTTGAACTGGAGCGCCGCCTGCGCGTCTCTGAGCCGGTGATCAAGTTCATTACCGTGCGCATCGACGAGGAAGAGAAGCGCCTCGCCAAGGTGAAGGCCCTTCGTGGCGTGCGTCGCAAAGTAACCCCGGACCCGGTTGCTGCTGCTACGCCAGCTCCCGCCCCGGTTGCTGCTGCGCCGGTGGCCCCCGCCGCCCCGGCCCCCGTGACCGCCCCCGCAGAAGCCAGCGAGCCGGTTCAGGCCGGCGCCTAGTTTTATTCAACATTGCCGCCAACGGTGCCTCGCAAGGGCGCTCGGCTGCGGCCCGATCCAGCGCTCCGGCTTACGCGCCGGGACAGAGAGAGTGAAGAGGAAACACCATGGCAGAAGAAACACAGGGCAAGGCGCCCGAATCAGGCGCATCATCAGCACCTCAAGACAGGCAGAGTTCCGGCCCCGGCTCGGGCGGTCCCGGTGGCGGCGGTTCCGGCCCTCGTCCCGGCGGACGCCCCTCGGGCGGTCCCGGCGGACGCGGCAAGTTCTTCCGTCGCAAGAAGGTTTGCAAGTTCTGCACCGAGAAGATTGACGCCATCCCTTACCGGGATGTCCGTCTGCTGCAAGGGTTTGTGGCCGAGCGCGGCAAGATCGTGCCCCGGCGTCTCACCGGCGTGTGCACCACGCACCAGCGCCGCCTGACCCGCGCCATCAAGCAGGCCCGGAACATCGCCCTGCTGCCCTTTGCAACGCGCCACTAGAGCGGCGATCGTCGTCCGGCCGGCATAACGCTTTCTGGAAAATGGCGTAGTGCTTCAAGCGGGCGACAATCCTCCGGATGCCGATGTAGAATCCTTCGCGGCGCGATGCGGTCAACCTGGTCCTGGTCAAAAGGACATAACGGCCCACGGCCGCGCCCGTACCTTTGGAGATTTGAGATGGAAGTAATTCTGAAAGAAGACGTAGCCAACCTGGGCCACCGCGGAGACGTGGTGAAAGTGGCCGATGGCTATGGCCGCAACTTCCTGCTGCCCCGCAAGCTGGCGCTGCAGGCCACCCTGGCCAACAAGGCTGTCATTGAGCAGATGAAGTCCGCCGCCACCCGCCGTTCCGCTACTGAAAAGGTTCAGGCGGAAGAGCTGGTCGCCAAGCTCGAGCCGTTGGTCCTCACCTTCACCCGCAAGTCGGGCGAGAACGGCCAGCTTTTCGGCTCGGTCACCTCGGTCGATATCGCCGGCGAACTGGAAACCAAGGGCTTCGAGATCGACCGCCGCAAGATTCAGTTGGCCGATCCCCTCAAGGCTCTGGGCAACTTCCAAGTGGCCATCAAGCTGCACCGCGAAGTCACCGCGCACGTCAAGGTCAAGGTGATCGGCGACGTCACGGAAGAAGCTCCCGCCACCGAGCCCGCCGCCGCAGCAGAGCGTGCCGCGGAAGAAGCCGTAGCCGAGTAGTTCCAACCCAATCAAGCTCACCCCGCCTCTCGGCTCGCCGAGGGGCGGTCGTGTTTCCAGTCACTTGATCATCGCCAGCGGCTGCTCTCGATCGGTTCGCAGCGTCGGTACGGCTGCCAGCAGGCTGCGCGTGTACTCATGCTGGGGCCGCGTGAGCACTTCGCGTACCCGCCCCGTCTCCACAATCTGCCCCGCGCGCATCACCGCTACGCGATCTGCCACTTGTCCCACCACCGCCAGGTCGTGCGAAATGAATAGCATAGCCAGACCATATTCGCGCTGAAGCTGAGCCAGAAGCGCCAGAATCTGCGCCTGGACCGTCACATCCAGAGCCGTCGTCGGCTCGTCGGCAATCAGCAGCCGCGGCCGGTTGATCAGCGCCATGGCGATCAGAATTCTTTGCCGCTGCCCGCCTGAAAACTGGTGCGGATAATCA
This sequence comes from Acidobacteriaceae bacterium, assembly GCA_003151435.1. GTDB lineage: Bacteria > Acidobacteriota > Terriglobia > Terriglobales > Acidobacteriaceae > Telmatobacter. The sequence continues at coordinate 36,713 of PLXP01000174.1, read as the reverse complement.
TCGTAGCGCCGCGCTGCCTCAGGAATCGCCACGGCCTCCAGCGCCGCCATTGCTCTTCGTTTCGCATCTCTTCCCGTCCACGAAGACTGATGCGCCTGTGCGCACTCCGCCACCTGCCTGCCGATGGTCATCACGGGGTTCAGCGCGGTCATCGGCTCCTGAAAGATCATCGCGATCTCCCGGCCCCGCAGTCGCCGCAGCACTTCCACCGGTTGTTGCAGCAAGTCCAACCCCGCAATCTCCAGCGCAGACCGGCTGTTCTCAGCCAAGGCACGCTCCATTCCATCGGAGCCAGTCGATCCGCACCACACCATCTGTCCTGTCACCTTCGCTGCCGGTCCCAGCAGCCCGAGAATCGCCAGTGCCGTCGCGCTCTTCCCCGACCCCGACTCGCCCACAAGACCCAGCACCTCGCCCTCGTCGAGTTGCAGGTTGATGCCGCGCACCGCCTCGGCTGAACCAAAAGACACACGAAGATCGCAGATATCGAGAAGCGGCGCCATGAGCCCATGCTAGACCATTCGCCTCCGGCCGAGCCAAGTGCTTTGCAATCAGGTTCCCCCGCCTTGGCGGACCCATTTTCAGAGGGAACTTGAACCTCGCGCAAGCAACACTACACCCGCAGTTCACATCTGTAGCAATTGGCATGCAAGGAGGTTTCAAAAGATGAAGCTCAAATGGTTCGCAGTTTCGGCACTTGCTTTCTCGTTGGGAGCGTCGACGGGTTTGGCTACCGCCCGGGCATCAGCCCAACAGGGCCCACCGCCCCCAGGATATGGACAGGGTGGGTGGGACGCGCCGCCGCAGGAGTTCCGCGATGTTCAGCGGCAGGGTTTCCATGATGGCATTGAAGGCGCTCGCAAAGATTTCGACAACCATCGCCAGCCTGACGTCAAGAATCGCGATGAGTTCCGCCATCCGCGCGTCGAGCGCAGCATGCGCGCCGACTATCGCGAAGGCTTCCGCCGCGGTTACGAGACGGCGATGCGCCACATGATGGATTCGCGCGATCACGACCGCGATCATCACGACCGCGATCATCACGACCACGACGATCCACACTAACCAAGGGCTCCTTCCCCAATCTGCAAACAAAGCGCCCGGCCTCTCAAAGCCGGGCGTTCTGTCTGTAGGTTGTAGATTGGCCACCGCCGCAGTCCGCTCTGAATTACCACAGCGCTACCGTCACTGCCCCGCTTGGTATTTCACCACTGCCAGCGCGGTCTGGTACACGTACCGTGCATTCGCGTACCCGATCTGCGCCTCTGTCTGCGCCAACTGTGCCTGGCTTAGTTCCGCGATGCCGCTCAGCCCCACCTGGTAGCGTGACTGCGCCAGTTGCATCGCCGTGTCCGCCTGGGCGAGCAGCTCGCGGGTCACCCCGATGCGTTGAAAGGCCATCTGCGCGTTCAGCACAGCCGTCCTCACATCGCGTGCGATGCCCTCGCGCAAATTCCGCACTCGCTCCTGGGCGGCCTGCGCGCGAAGATCCGCTTCCTTCGCACGCGCCGAGTATTCAAACCCCGTAAACACCGGAATGCTCACGTTGGCGCCCGCCGCGCCATACCAGGAAGAACCAATCTGATCCGCGCGCACCGGAGTTCCTCCGCCCGCCGCAAGTGCCGAGATGGTGGGCCACTTCAGGTCGTGCTCCGCCGTGCTGTACTGCTTGGCTGCGACAAAGCGATCCTGCAGCGCGACCAGGTCGGGGCGTGCGCGCAGAGCCACTTGCACCAGGTTCTCCGCGTCCGTAGGCGCGGATTGCGGATTGGCCGGCGTTTCATCTACCAGGTCATACTCATCGTCGTTCTCTGAACCCAGGATTGCGTTCAGGTTGGCTATTGCGGTCGCTTCTGCACTCCTGGCGTCGATCACCAGCAGTTTTGCCTGCGACACCTGCACATTCGCCAGACTCAGATCGAGTGTCGATCTCAATTTCGACGCCGTCAGTGCGCCAATTTGATCGCCTGTTGCCTGGCGCGTGGAGACCGTCTGCTCAGCCACCTTCAGCACCGATTGTGCCGTCAGCGCCTGGTAGAAGGCCTGATCCACTGCCAGAGTAACGTCTTCGGCCGTGGCACGTTCCGTGTCCAGTTCAGCCTTCGCGTTCGATTGCGCGCTGCGGACCAGGTTGTGCGTGCGGCCAAAGTCCGTGATCAGTTGGTGGACCGTCAAACCGCCCGCCGCCCGGTCGTACACGATGGGATTGTTGAGCGCGCCTGCAGTGAGCCTGCTGTTCTCGTGCGCGCCCACTGCCGTCAGATCCACCATCGCCGTGGGCAACTCGCCTGAATGCACTTCGCGCGTCACCTGCGCCTGCGCCAGTTGCATGAGCCGCGCCACGCTGATGTTGGGGTTGTGTTGCAGAGCCATGCGTTCAGCGTCAGCAAGCATAAGCTTCGGCCCCGCCGGTGCAGGCAGTGCGTCCTGCGAAACCGATTGCTGCGCTGCCCCTTGTTGCTGCATTGGCGTTTGTTGTTGTTGCTGCGCCGACGGTGCATCCGGCAGCGCGCCCTTCTGGGCGTACACTGCCGGGCAGGAGACCGCGGTCATCAACAGCAGGCACGTTGCAGGAAGCAGTTTCAATCTGCGATTTTCGTTCATGCTCTTCCCTCCGCGGCAGCGATCTTCCGCTCGCGCCGTCCGTGAATCAACAGGTACACAGCGGGCACCAGGAACATGGTGGCGGCCACGGATACCGCCAGGCCGCCGATGATGGCGCGGGCCAGCGGCGCGTATTGTTCGCTGCCTGCCTCCAGGCCAAGCGCCATCGGGATCATGCCCAGCAGCGTGGCAAGTGAGGTCATCAGGATCGGGCGCAAACGAACCTTGCACGCTTCCACCGTCGCCTCCAGCAGCGGCATTCCCTGTTTACGCAACACGTTTGTGAACTCCACGATCAGAATGCTGTTGGAGACCACGATGCCGGTCATCATGATCAGCCCCATCAGCGACATGATGTTCATTGTGCTGCCCGTCAGCACCAGGATGAGCACAACGCCCGCGAGCCCCGGTGGAATCGCCATCAAAATAATGAACGGATCGATGAACGATGCGAACTGGGCCATCAGGATGAGATACACCAGCACGATGGCGATGATCAGTCCAATACCAAAGTCGCTGAACGATTGATTCATGCTGACCACCGCGCCCCGAACGTTCAGCACTGTGTTGCGGTCATGGGTCGTCTGCGCCAGCAGATGCGTCACCTGCGCCCCCACCTTTTGGAGCGCCTCTGTTTTGGGCGCAACATAGATGTCGATCACGCGGCGAATCTGGTTGTGATCCACTTCGGTTGGCGTGTTGATCTGCGCGATGTTCGCCACCGCGCCAAGCGTTGTGTAGCCCGATGTATGATCGCCGCGGAAGAGTTCTGCGCTCACCGGCGTAGCTTGTCCCCCATTCTGCATGGGGCCGTAGCCCGGGGGCCGCGCACCACGCAAAGGAATGTTCTTCAGGTCCTCCATCGACATGTGATTGATCCAGCGATTTGCATACTGTACCGTCACCAGGTAATTGTTGCCGGTCTTCGGATCGATCCAGTAGCTCGGAGCCACCATTCCGTCCGAGGTCAACGCCGTAATCACGTCATCCACGACGTCCTTCGCCGATAGCCCCACCAGGCTTGCGCGTTCACGATCGATGTTTAACGCAAGGCCCGGATAATTAATGCTCTGCGGAATATATACATTGGCTACACCCGGCAACGCCTGCAGCTTTGTGGCCAGTTGCGTGGCCAGGCCGTAGGACTTGGTCATATCCTGCGATTGAATCTGGATGTCGATCGGCGCAGGCAATCCCTGGTTGATCACCGAGTCCACCAGGCCGCCTGCCTGGTAATAGGCTGACAATTCCGGCATCTCGCGCGAGATCTTCTCCTGCACGCGATGCATGTATTCATAACTGCCGATGCTGTGATCTTCCTTCAGGCTGGTTTGCACAAATGCCGTGTCCATCGAAGCATTGGTGGTGTAGATTGCCGAGAGATCGGGATAGACGCCGATGTTTGAGACGATCATGCCCATGTCCGCGGGCTTCACCACACTGCGAATAATGTCCTCCACCTTGGCAATGTAGTCGTTGCTCACTTCAAGCCGCGTGCCCGATGGCATGCGCACGTTGATCACGAACTGGCCTGGATCGGTGCGCGGAAAGTAAGCGCGCCCGAGGAAGGGAACCGTCACAAGCAGCAGGACTGCCACCCCACCGAGAATCACCGCAGCGGTAAAGCCGGGCCGCTGCATCGCCCTTGTTGCGAGGTCCTCGTACCAGTCCGTCATTCGCAGAAACTTTTCGTTGAACTTTTGCACGAAGTTGACGAACAAGTTAGGCTTCCATGCCTCCGGATGCAGGTCGTCGTCACGCAAGTGCAGAAACTTTGCGCAGTAGAGCGGCACCACCGTCATCGCGAAGAAATACGAAGCAAAAATTGAGAGCACCACTCCCAATGCCAGTGGCGTAAAGATGTACTTGCTCACCCCGTGGAAGAACGTGACGGGAAAGAACACGATGGAAGTGGTGAAGGTGGCGGCCAGAACCGCCATCGATACTTCGCTTCCGCCCTTCTCCGCGGCCTCGTGCGGCAATTCTCCCATCTCCATGTGGCGGAAGATGTTTTCGAGTACGATGACCCCGTTGTCGATGAGTCGCGAAAACACCAGCGCCAGCCCGCCCAGCACCATCGTGTTGATCGATCCGCCCATGTAATCGACGAGCAACAGGCACACCACCATCGAAAGCGGAACCGACAGCAGCACCGCAACTGTTGCGCGCGGACTGCCGAGGAAGACCAGAATCATCACTCCGGTCAGCACCAACCCGATGCCTGCTTCTCTGATCACGTTGCTTATTGCCAGCTTGACGAAGACAGACTGATCGAACACCACCGCCGTCTTCAGCGAATCCGGAATGTCCACCAGCTTCTCGATCGCCGCCTTGATGCCTTTCACAATCGTGATGGTGTTGCTGTTGCCGCCCTGCTTGAAGATCGGCACATAGACACTTCGCTGCCCATCGATGCGGACGATGTTGTACTGCAGCGCGCCCGAGTCGATGGCCTTGCCAATGTCCCCCACCAGCACGGATGAACTTCCCACCGACTTCAGCGGCATTGAGTTCATCGAGTTGGCATCGGGGAATTGGCTGTTCGCATAAATATTGAAGTCCTTCGAACCGATGCGTACGTCGCCGGCCGGCAAAATCAGGTTCGAACTATTCACCGACTGCACCACATCGTTGAGGCTCAGGTTGCGTGCTTCCATCTTCAGCGGGTCAACGTAAATCTGGATCTGCCGGTACGTTCCGCCGTAAGGCTGCGGCACTGAGGCGCCTTGCACGTTTGAAATCTGGTTACGCACCTGGAACTGCGCAAGGTCCTTGAGCTTTGTTTCATTCAGCCCCTGGCCCTTCAGCGTCACCAGGCACACGGGTTGGGTTGAAGCATCCATACCCAGCACCACGGGCGGCAGCGTGCCCGGAGGCAAGCGACGCAGATCGGCCATTGCGAGGTTGGCAATATTACTAAGTGCCGCGTTCGGATCGGTGCCCGGTTTGAAGTAGATCTTGATCAGGCTCACGCCCGTCAGCGAACGCGATTCGCTGTGATCGATATTGGCGCCGAGCGTGAAGAAGCGCTCGAAGGTGTTGGTGATGTCGGCTTCAATCTGCTGCGGCGGCATCCCGTTGTAAAACGTGGCCACCACCACCACAGGCATGTCGATCTGCGGAAACAGATCCACAGGCATGCTGAGCACGTTGAATGTGCCGATAAGCGCTACCACCAGGCACAACATGATAATGAAGAAGGGGAATTTGAGTGCAAATTTCGGCATTAGTGCGCACCCCCGGGAGTCTCTTTTGTCCCTGCCTGCTTCGGTGCTTTGCCAATCTTTCCTGGTCTGTCTTCATTCTGCGCCGGTGGTCCAGACTGGGTTGCGGCGTCCTCGTCCCCCTTCATGTCGATCATGCCGCCCGATTCCTGAACAGTTTCCGACGCGGGCTCCTGCGCCACGACCGGATTGATCTCCTCGCCTTCCTGGTACTTCTCCTGTCCGCCCACAATCACCCTGTCGCCTGCGTTGAGGCCGCTCCTGATCTCGGCCAGCTTCGATCCTTCAATGCCCACTTGCACACTGCGCAGATGCACGTGATTGGTAATGTCCAGCACGTACACCGTCTGCTGCTTGTCGTTTAGCACCAGCGCTTCCAGCGGAATGGTGACCACGCTCTTCACCTGTGCCAGGCGAAGCATGGTATTGGCGTACATGCCGGGAGCGATCGAGAGATCCTTGTTCTCCACATCGACCTCCGTCTCCATGGTGCGGGTCTCAAAATTCACGTCGCGTGTAAAGCGCACAATCTTCCCGGTGATGGACCGCCCCACCGCGTCCACGCGCACGTCGAGTTCGTCCCCGTCGTGGATATACTTCACATCGTCTTCCGGCACCGGAACGCGCAGACGCAACAGAGAGCTCTGCGACAATCGAACGATGGGAAGATCCTGATTGTTGGAGTTGGTGCCGCCCTGGATGAGCGCGCCGGTGTCAGCATAGCGCCACACCACCACTCCCGAAATCGGCGCAGCCACTGTGGTGTAGTTGTGTAGCGCCTGTACGCGTTGATTGTCAGCCTGCGCGGATCCGGCATGTTGTTTGGCCGCGGCCATCGCCGACTTTGCGGCGTCCACCTGCGACTCGGCCGACAGGTCTTTGGCCTGCGCATCATCCAACTCCTGTTGCGCAATCATTCCCGGATGCCCCTCGGCTGCTTGCTTCAGGCGTTGATACTGCGCGTGCAGAGCAGAGTGCGTGGCCTCAGCGCGGCCAATCTCATGCTCCGCCTGCGTAATCTCTTCCTTGGTCTGGTCGACCTCAAACACGGTCTGCTGCAACTGTGCCTTCAACTCCGGCACTTCCAGCACGGCCAGCGTCTCACCCTCGTGAACAATGTCGCCAATGTCGACGTTGATTTTCTTCATATAACCACTCACCTTGGGGTGAACGTCGACCACCTGGTAGGGCTGGAACTGGCCGGCCATGGTCAGCACGTGGGCGATGTCGCCCCTCTGGGCGGCGGCAACCCGCGCGGTCGGGATCGCGGCAGCATTGGCGTCGGAGTTGCCGGAGTGGGAGTCGCACGCGGTCATGCCAAATGCGGCCCAGAACGCGGCGCACACTGCCAACGCAGCAGCCGCCGTTCTCTTCAATTGCGTGAACATATCGGAATTGCTCCTGGTATCAGCTTTCTTTTGGGTGTCCCGGTGCGGTAGGTCGCAGACGACGGGGGGAATTCTCAATCAGAATCCGGCGAGACTTAATCCGGCATAACCTGATCGTGGGTGGTCGGCAAAGGGGGCTCTGAACGACCTCACGGCGACGTGCGCCTTCCTCTTCCGCCATTGCCCCGCGTCCCGCTGCTGCACATCAAAACCGGGGACGAAGAGCCGGGTCGCTCCCAGTTCAAAAGAACTTGGGCACGACCTTAACGCGGAAAGGAAACTAGATTGTTGGAGGGGGACGGAAGAAGAGAGAAACCGAGAAACCGGGCGCAGCGGAAACCTGCGGGCGGCTGGGAACCGTGCGGGCGACGACACTCATTGCCGCCAGGCAGAGCAGGGCAAGGGTCACAACCGCCGCGTTTTCATGGAAATCGGGTGCCGGAGGTACCTGCGCAACTGCTGCGTGCGCAAAAATCTTCGACCCATCGGCAAGCTGCAGCTTGGCAGCACTGATCTGGGCGTTAGCGCTTCCGGCCGGGCTATACCAGGCCATCTTCGCTTCGACGGCAAACAAGGCGGCCAACAGGCAGAGCGCAATCCCGAACGCGGTCAGTCGCGAATGCCGGATCAAGTGCCCTCCTTGCCTGTTCGCAGTCTATCATCTGTGGAAAATCCCGGTCGCTCAACCAGGGTGGGCCACCCCGTCGATTCCGTTATAATGGCGCGCCGCAGCCCACCCGATCTGTCCTCGTCGGCACAGGAAATTGCGGCACGGTCTAGCGGACTTGGAGGAAGGCAGTTGCGTCGGAGTCGTTGGTTGTCCACGCTCTCGAAGCGACTCGCCTAACTAAAGCCTGACTAAACGATTAGAGCCACCCGGAGGCGGCTCATTTTAAATGACTTAAATTCATCTGGTGCCGAAGAATGGACAATCGCTTCCAGTGCCAAGTCGTTGAATATACATAGGTTACGAACTTCCTAGTGCGAACTTAGTGATTCCGTCCGGCGACTCGGTATTAGACGGAGAACCCTACCGACAGTCAACCTTAATTTGGTTGCTGGTGAAAGTAGGGTATCCGAAACTGGAGTGAAACCCCAATGGCAAACACAGCAAATCTCCTGCGCTACGCACGGCTCCCCGGCCTTGGCTGGCGGCGGGGGACATTAGTTCAGGCGAAGAACGGACGCATCAAGCCGAATGCTCTCCTCTATGGCGGAGTTGAACACGCGGTCGAACCCGACAACGGCGTATTCCAAATTCGCCAGTACGAGAACGGCAAAAACGCCTACACCAATTGCGGTACGGACGTTGAGCAGACACTCGCAAGGCTGGCTCAGCTTCAGGCAAAGGCAAGCCTCCTGACGGCACAGCGCAAGTTGGGAATGGCGAACGATATCGGAAACACTTACGGGAAGTTTCTTGAGCGCGACACTAAAACACCGTTGATCCGCCTTGGGTTTCCCATCTTCGACCGTCACCATCACCATCGCTATCCGGTCTGGGGTTACCAGGGTGGACTCAACGTTCTGGTCACCATTCTCGATAAGATTTTCGATCACATCGATCAAAACACAAACGCCATTGCGAAGACCGACTACAGCTTCGACATCATCCGGTAGCGCACTGCAAACTGCGTAGTAAAGCGGGGTGGCGATGCGTACTCTGGGTGCAAAAGCACAGGAGGTCTTCGAAGAGCCCGGCTGCGCCACGAACCAGGCGAAGGAGAACCGGGAGCGGAAGAAGGGTTGCAACAAACTGCTTGCTCCCGGCGCCGCAGCCGGGGGGTGCGCCTTCGACGGCGCCAAGATAGCTCTTCAACCCATCACCGATGTGGCGCACCTGATTCATGGACCCATCAACTGCGAGGGACACTCCTGGGACGGCCGCGGCGCAAAGTCGTCGGGGCCGCTTCTCTACCGCACCAGCTTTACAACCGGGATGACCGAACAGGACATCATCTTCGGGGGCGAAAAACATCTCTACAAGGCGATCAAGGAGGTCGTAGAAAAGTACAACCCGCCCGCCGTCTTTGTCTACCAGACCTGCGTGCCGGCCATGATCGGCGACGACATTGAAGCCGTCTGCAAGGCCGCCGCGATGAAGTTCGGCAAACCGGTTATTGCTGTCAACGTGCCTGGATTTGTGGGATCGAAGAATCTCGGAAACAAGCTTGCGGGTGAGACGCTCCTCGACTATGTGATCGGGACCGAAGAGCCGGCTGAGACCACTCCCTACGACATCAACATCATCGGCGAGTACAACCTNNCTCACCGTGCCCGCGCCGCCATGATGGTTTGTTCCAAAGCCATGATCAACGTCGCGCGCAAGATGGAGGGGCGCTACGGCATTCCCTTCTTCGAGGGCTCGTTCTACGGCATCGGCGACATGAGCGATGCTCTGCGGAAGATCTCTCAATTGCTCGTCGACCGCGGCGCATCGGCAGAGTTGCTGAATCGGACTGAAGCGGTAATAGCACGGGAAGAGGCACGCGCCTGGCAGAGGATCGATCCTTTCAAAACGCGACTTGCCGGTAAGCGCGTTCTGCTCTTCACTGGGGGAGTCAAGTCATGGTCAGTGGTGGCGGCCTTACAGGAAGCCGGCCTTGTCATCGTCGGCACCAGCACCAAGAAGTCCACGCCAGACGACAAAGAGCGCATCAAGGAACTGGTCAAAGACGATGCACATATGTTCGATGATCTCAGACCGCGCGAGATGTACAAAATGCTCAAAGAGGCGCGGGCGGACATCATGCTTTCCGGCGGGCGCACGCAGTTCGTCGCCTTGAAGGCGAAGATGCCTTGGCTCGACATCAACCAGGAGCGTCATCACGCCTACGCCGGCTATGAGGGTATGGTGGCTCTCGTGAGCGAGATTGACAAGGCTCTTTCGAATCCGATCTGGGAGCAGGTCTGCAGACCCGCTCCGTGGGAGTTCGCCGCGGATCGGGGCGAGCTTCAACTTCACATTGCAGAGAGACACGCACATGGCGCGAGTGATTAGCAGTCAAAAACAGTGCATCGTGAATCCGCTCAAGATGAGCCAGGCGATTGGCGCGGCGCTGGCCTTCATGGGAGTGGAGAACTTCATGCCCTTGCTTCATGGATCGCAGGGATGCACCTCGTTCGGACTCGTCTTATTTGTGCGCCACTTCCGTGAGGCGATTCCGTTGCAGACCACTGCGATGAGCGAAGTGGCCACGGTACTGGGAGGATTCGACAATGTGGAACAGGCGATCGTCAATATCGCGTCACGCACCAAGCCAGGCCTGATCGGAATCTGCACCACAGGCGTCTCCGAGATAAAGGGCGATGACCTGAGCGGATTTCTCAAATTGATACGAGCAAGCCACACGGAACTTGGCCACATCGCCCTGGTGGATGTTTCCACTCCCGATTTTGAAGGCGCGTTTCAAAATGGATGGGCAGCAGCGGTGACTCGCATGATCGAGGAACTGGTTGAGGTTCCGCTGCTTGACACCGGCCTGTCGCGGCGCATCAATGTCCTTCCCGGCTCCCACATCAGCCCAGGCGATATCGATGAACTCCGGGACATCTTCGAGGCCTTCAGTCTCGATCCCTTCTTCCTGCCCGATCTCTCCGGTTCTCTGGATGGCCACATCCCTGCGGAATTCACGCCCACCACGCTGGGCGGCATCTCGCTCGAACAGATTCGGAGAATGGGTTCGGCCTGCTGGACCGTTGCCATCGGTGAACAGATGCGCGGAGCCGCAATTACTCTCGAACACCGTACAGGCGTTCCCTACGTCCTGTTCGACAGGCTCACGGGGTTGGCTGCGAACGACGAGTTGATGGCCTTTCTCTCGCGTGAGAGCGGAGTTCCTGTTCCGAAAAAGTTCCGGCGTCAGCGCAGCCAGCTTGTGGACGCGATGCTGGACGGACACTTTCACTTTGGGGGCAAGAAGGTGGCTGTTGCGGCTGAGCCCGACCTGCTGGCGGCAATGGCGCACTGGCTTCATGAGATGGGCTGCGAGATCCAGGCCGCCATCACCACCACAGAATCGCCGGTGCTCGAAAACATTCCTACGGATGAGGTTTTGCTGGGCGACCTCGAAGATCTCGAACTTCGCGCAGCGGGAGCCGATCTGATCGTGACCCATTCGCATGGGCGGCAAGCGGCCGACCGGCTCGGCATCCCACTTTTCCGCGTTGGGATTCCAGTCTTCGATCGCCTCGGCGCCGGCCAACAGGTGACTGTTGGATACAGAGGAACGCGCGACCTGATCTTCGATATCGGCAATCTCTTCATGGCCAACATGCATGAACCGACGCCTGAGACTTGGTTCCCGCAACATCGCAACGCACACGGTCTCGTCGCGCTGCAATTGCCGCAATGAACGCGAAGTGTTTCACGGGGGGAAATATGAAAGTCGCTTTTGCAACAGAGGATGGACGCCACGTCGATGCGCACTTCGGCTGGGCCAAAACCATCGCCGTCTACGACGTCACGCCGGAGGAGTTTCACTTCGTCACTGCATTCGAGTTTGCCGGCGAACTGCGGGACGGGAACGAAGACAAGCTGGGGCCAAAGCTCGAAGCCATCAAGGACTGCGCCATTCTTTACGTCGCCGCCATCGGCGGATCGGGCGCGGCCCGTGTTGTTGCCAAGAACATTCACCCCGTAAAGGTGGTCGAGACGCAGTCTATTGAGGACATTCTGCTCCGGCTTCAGACTGTGCTGGGCGGCACTCCGCCGCCGTGGTTGCGCAAAGCGCTGAACAAGGGAAGAGAACGCAAGTTCGACTTCGAGGACGAGGTGGTTCATGGCTGAGAGCGCAGTGCAAACGGCAGCGCCCGCAAAGCGGGGGTTCCTCAATGAGTTGATCAAGCAATGGCGGGCTCAGGATTTGCATGGCTCCTGGGACGCGAAGAGCGATCTTGATCTATTGGAGCCCTACATCCTGACTAAGGAGAAGCGGCGCGAGATCCCCATCATGAGCGATCCAGACCCCGAAACCCTCTGGCGCATGGAGCTTTTCTACAACGCCGTTGGACTCGCAATTGAACGAGCGACTGGCGTGATGGTTTCTCCGTTGATGAAGCTGCACCACGAAGGCTTCGGACGCCTGGTGCTGACCGCAGGAAGGCTGATCGTGTTCAACAAGCACTTGCGCGATGTACATCGGTTTGGCTTCGAAAGTCTTGAGAAGCTGGAGTCGCAAGGCGAAGAGATTGTTGCGAGCGGAATCGAATGGATTGAGAAGTACCCGGAAGTTGCACGCTATTGAATCTGTGGTGGCGTTTAGTTGAAGCTGTCCATTCTGAAGGATGCGGGGGCATAAATGGAAGCGGAACAAATTGCGGTGCAGGCGCTAACGCGAGACGGAAGGCCGTGGCAGCCTTCGTACCTGCTGGGCATAGACCCTGAAGTCTGCATCGGCTGTGGCCGCTGTTTCAAAGTCTGCGGAAAAACCGTGATGACCCTCAAGGGAATCACGGGAGACGGCGATCTTGTCGGGTTGGATGACGACGAGGAAATCTTGCGCAAAGTCATGACGGTAGGCGATCCGGGAGCGTGCATCGGGTGTGCCGCCTGCTCGCGGGTGTGTCCCAAGAATTGCCAGACGCACGGCCCGTCGTAATGGATCAACCATGACACCAGACGACCTATACACGGATCTGCTGCAAGCAAACGCCGCCACTGCGTGTGAGCCGTTCGACGGGCACGTGCTTGCGTGTATCTTTGCTGTGGGCATCAGCGAGTGCAAAGCCGGTGGTTCGCTCACGCATGCTCTCGGCATCAGTGGTTCAGAACTCCGGCGTAACATCGCGAGATACTTCCCCGGCGTCAGGGAGCAATTGGAAGTGTTTACCCTGGATGGCGAGCCAACAGTGGACGACGATGAGCGGTGCCTGCGCGAGCTGCTGTGGCGCTTTCGCACCGTCCCCACTCCGCTTATCTCGCTCTTGTCCATTCTCGTTTCCCGCAGAGCAAATCGGCCAAATCACCTCTGGCAGGATCTGGGCCTCGCGAACCGTGGCGAGTTATCGAGGCTGATGCAACGGCACTTTGCCTCGCTGGCGCATCGCAACACGCAGGACATGAAATGGAAGAAGTTCTTCTTTCGCATGATCTGTCGCGACGAAGGTTATCGCTTGTGTGCGGCGCCCAGTTGTTCCGAGTGCGGCGACCTCAGCGCGTGCTTCGGCGATGAATCCGGCGAGAGCCTGTTGGCCCGCGTGCGATTCCAGAGTGAGGTTTCCGGGTTCATCTCCATTCAACCCGCTAGGTCTCTGACCGCTTGATGTTGTACCAATGCTGGGTGGGCCACCCTCGGCGCGTCTTTGTTTTTGCGCCTAGGGTGGGATACCTCAGCCCTCCATCGCAAGGCACGAAATCACGCGGTCAGAGACTGACATTGCGAAGGTCGTCATCAACGATTCAACGTTGAGAGATGGTGAACAGGCTCCTGGCGTGTCCTTCACACTCGATGAGAAGCTTGCGATTGCACTGGCCCTTGAAGCCGCGGGCGTGGATGAGATCGAGGCCGGCACGCCGGCCATGGATCAGCGAGAGATCGAGGAAATTGCGGCCATCGGAAGTGCGTTGACGAAGGCGGAGCCGATCGCCTGGTGCCGCATGACTCGGGCGGATGTGGACGCCGCCATCAAGACTGGCTTGAAGCGCGTGAATATCTCCATTCCGCTCTCCTATATTCAGATACGGGCCAAGCTGAAAGCAGATCGCTCCGAGGCGCTGCGCAGGATTCGCGATGTGATTCCGTACGCGATCGACCGCGGTCTGCGTGTGGCCATGGGCGGCGAAGATTCAAGCCGCGCGGATGCGGGCTTTCTTCTCACGGCGTTGGAAGCTGCCGCACAGGCGGGAGCGCATCGCTTCCGCTTCGCCGATACGCTGGGATGCATGGATCCCTTTGCAGTGTGCGAGAGATTCCATCAGTTGCGAGCCAGGTTCGACCTCGAATTGGAATTCCATGGGCACAACGATCTGGGGCTGGCAACCGCAAATACGCTCGCAGCAATTCGCGGTGGCGACGACCGGCATGTTCGTGGGTTATGTAGTTGGTTTCCTCTATCCCAACTTCATCAGCGGCTCGAATCCTGGACCTGTCTTCATGGCCCTGGTGGCAATTGCTTTCTCCTTCTTTGTGGGTTGGATTGCCCAGAAGGGTGTCGGCGCTTCGACGGCGGTTAACCTTGCCATCAACATCGTCCAAATCTCTGCTCTTATGGTCTTCAGCGTCCTGGCGCTAGGCTACCGCGCCAGCCATCCGTCCGGCACCGCTGGATTCCAGTACGACAATCAAACTCTGGCCACTTACAGCTACCAGTTCGCCTCGGCCAAGGATGGCTCGACGGTCCGCGACTCGAGTGGCGCGCCCCTTCCGTTGCTCGACTCGGCGGGAAAGCCGGTTCCATTCCAGATCACCTACCCACAGTCAGACGCCGGAGGCAACTTCCTAACCCACAAGTCCGCCGCCTCAGTCATTGCGCCGCACAAGTTCAGTTTTGTATTCATTCAGGCCACCGTCGCCGTTTTGATTCTGGTCGGCTTCGAATCGGTTACCGCAATGGGCGGCGAGGCCAAAAACCCCACCAAACACATTCCTAGTGCCGTCATCGCCTCGCTGCTGATTTAGGGCTTGCTGTGCTATCTGTTGGAGACATGATGATCATCGTCGGCGATGGCCTGCTTGGCCATGGCAATCGTAAGTACTTCATGCTTGGCGAAGCCATCACTGTCTTCCTGGCGCTGATCGGCACGACGCTTGCCTGCATGAATACAGGCGCCCGCGTTACGTATGCCATGGGCAAAGATGACGAGGCTCCCGAGCACTTCGGTATCCTGCATGCCAGGTCGCTTACGCCGCGGCGCGCGATTTGGACGCTGACCTTCATTTCCGCGATCATCGGTGTTGTTGCCATCTCGCTTGCATTCGGCGATTCTGCCGCGCCCACCGATGCTACAATCGCGGCGCTTCCTCACGGAATCCTTTCCAGCTTTGGCTATAGTACGCATGACAAGATGGCAGCCTTGCCCAATTCACTGCTCACAATCACACCCACCTCCAACTTCGGCACCTTCATCCTTTACGGGCTCAGTTGTCTCCTGTGCATCGTCGCATACGATCGGCGCCACGACTACAACGTGGTAAGACACAAGTTGATACCTGGATTTGGACTACTCGCCAATCTGGTCTGCATGGCCTTCTACCTGATCAGCCCCGTCTTTGGCCTGGGTACCTTCAAGGAGCCGTTGCTGGCGCTGGGTATCTCCGCAGCCTGGGGCATTTACGGAGCGTACTACTTTCTCCGTTCGTCGAAGGCCAAAGGCAAGCCGGTCCTGCTCACCAGGGTAGGCTCGCGACACTGACCCACCAAAGCTTAATCGCTCTACTGTTACGGCGGAGGTCACCGGGTTCAACAGCAACACGATTGATTGGGGCGGTCGGCGCTCTTCGGCGGAACCGCTCAGATCAGCACAGATAAGTATCCTCGCGTCGTGTGCGCGGTGGTATCGTCAGCTACAAAGTTTCCCGATGGCGAATCCTCAGCGGGTTTGACAAGTCTATCGGGCGGCGAGCAAAGGAGTCTACATGTATTACGCCTGGACCGCGATCCCCGATAGTGCGATTCCGCATGCTGTGAACCCGGTGTTCCAGCACTTGCTGGACACGTACGTGAGCGAAACCAACAAGGTCGCGTCTACCTGGAAGGAGTTCCACGACGCCGACCTTGACTACAAACCCCATCCCCGGTCCACAAACGTGGCGGACATCTTCCGCCATCAGCTCCTCTCCGAACGGCGTTTTTTCGGTGAGTTTCTCCATACGCCGGAGCCTGCCCCTGACAAAGTCCTACCCCCGTCGATTACCGTCGAAAGCGCAGTGAATCGCTTTCTCGAACTGGTGCATGGCCGGCTGGATTTTTTCGCACAACAGCCTGAGTCGTGGTGGATGGAAGTGGTGCCGTTCTTCGACGTTGAGCGGCAGCGTATCTGGATCTTCTGGCGGCGCGTGCTGCACACGGCGCACCATCGTACCCAACTCACCGTCTATCTCAAGATGCTCGACCGGAAGGTGCCCTCAACCTACGGGCCCACGGCCGATGTCTCCTGGACCGGGGCCGATCCGACGTACTCCGTGGAAGCCGCAGGACGCCGCTAACAATTCCGCTAAAGCTTGACCGCTCTCAGTCGCAGTGCATTCGCGATGACAGAAACAGAACTGAAGCTCATGGCTGCAGCCGCAATCATAGGGTTCAGCAGCAGGTGGAACATCGGAAAGAGCACTCCCGCTGCAATCGGAACGCCGATAGCGTTATAAATGAATGCGAAGAACAGGTTCTGGCGTATGTTCCGCATCGTCGCGATACTCAGATGCCGGGCACGCAAAATGGCACGAAGGTCACCTTTCAACAACGTGATGCCGCCTGCTTCCATTGCCACATCGGTACCGGTTCCCATCGCGATACCGACGTTGGCCTGCGCGAGGGCCGGTGCGTCGTTTACGCCGTCTCCTGCCATGGCCACAATTTCGCCTTTCTGCTGGTGCGCTTTGACAACCTCTGCTTTCCTTTCCGGAAGAACATCCGCCTCGAATGCGATACCCAGCTTCTTCGCTACGGCTTCGGCTGTGGTCGCGTTATCGCCTGTAATCATGATGATGTGGAGGCCAGCGTTGGTTAGTTCACGAATCGCCTCGGGAGTTGATTTCTTGATGGGATCGGAGACTGCCACGATGCCTGCCGGCTGACCATCCGCAGCCACAAGCACCACGGTGTGACCTTCCTTGCGGAGAGATTCGGCCACCTCCTGCAGAGGGCCAGGATCTACGCCCAGGCTACGAAAGAGTTCCAGGTTACCGACCGCAATCTGCCTGCCTGCAACGGCTCCCCTCACGCCTTTTCCGGTGATCGATTCGAAGCTGTCCACGTCGGCCAGGAGGATGCCCCTACTCTCCGCGGCCTTCACAATCGCGGCCGCCAGCGGATGTTCACTGGAGCGTTCGATGCTGGCAACCCATTGCAGCAAGTCCGATTCGTTGAATCCCGGCAGCGGAATCACTGAACTGAGCTGCGGCTTGCCTTCGGTCAAGGTGCCTGTTTTGTCGACAATCAGCGTGTCCACTTTGCGGAAGACTTCGAGAGCCTCGGCATTGCGAATCAAGATCCCTGCATGAGCGCCTCGTCCGGTTCCGACCATGACGGCCATGGGAGTGGCCAGCCCCAGGGCACAGGGACAGGCTACGATGAGTACCGCAACCGCATTGACCAGCGCATGGGCAAAGCGCGGCTCCGGTCCTGCGACGTACCATACGATAAACGTGACGACAGCAGCCAGGATCACCGCAGGCACGAAGTATGCCGATACTTGATCCGCCAGTTTCTGAATGGGCGCCCGCGAACGCTGGGCTTCGCTGACCATCCTGACGATCTGGGAGAGCAGTGTGTCTGAGCCCACGCGCTCTGCCTGCATCACCAGGCCGCCCGTTCCGTTGACCGTCCCCGCCGTGACCTTCGCGCCCACGTCTTTTTCCACCGGAATCGACTCTCCGGTAATCATCGATTCATCGACGGAACTATGTCCCTCGAGCACCAGCCCATCGACCGGGACCTTCTCGCCTGGGCGCACGCGAAGCCGGTCGTCTACTTGCACCTGATCCAGCGGCACATCCGTTTCGCCGCCGTGCAGATCAATCCTTCTCGCCATCTTGGGGGCGAGCCCGAGGAGCGCCCGAATCGCGCTGCTGGTCTGACTACGTGCGCGCAGCTCCATCAGTTGTCCCAGGAGAACCAATGCAATGATGACCGCTGCCGGTTCGAAATAGAGACCGATCTCTCCCGTCTGTGATCGAAAGGAGGCCGGGAAAACTTGCGGAGCGATGGTGGCAACAACACTGTAGAGGTAAGCAGAGCCAGTTCCGAGTCCGATGAGTGTGAACATGTTGGGGCTGCGATGAACCATCGATTGCCAGGCTCGCTCAAAAAAGGGCCAGCCACACCAGAGGACCACGGGGCTCGCGAGCGCTAACTCGATCCAAGACCGGACCGTTGCGGAGAGCAGATGCTGGAGCGGCATGGAGGGAAGCAGCTCCGAGACCATGAGAGCCAACATGGGAGCGGCCAGCGCAATGCTAATCCAAAAACGCTTCGACATGTCGGCCAGTTCGGGACTGACCTCCTCGCCGGTGATCTCACGTGGCTCCAGCGCCATTCCGCAAATCGGACAAGCGCCCGGCTCCGAACGCACAACCTCCGGATGCATGGGACATGTGTATTCCACTCGAGCAACCGGCAGGGCAATCGTCGCAGGTTCAAGCGCCATGCCACACTTCGGGCAGCTTCCCGGCCCCAGTTGTTTTACATCGGGATGCATCGGACAGGTGTATTCGCTTGAGGCGATGCCTGACGGTTTGCCGGCCGGCGGAGTCTTGCCCTTTGGCCCGGCATATCTCTCGGGATCGGCTTTGAATTTCACTGCACATCCGTGGCTGCAGAAGGAATAGGTCATGCCGTTATGAAGTGCGGAAGCTGCAGCCTTCGAAGGATCGACCTCCATGCCGCATACCGGGTCGGTGACGACTGAACCCGGATGGCTTTCGCCTTCTTGCCCGGTGTAACGCCCGGGGTCTGCTTCAAATTTGTGCTTACATCCTGGGGAACAGAATAGATACGAAGTTCCGCGGTAAACAGATTCTCCGGCAGCCTTCGCCGGATCGACAGTCATCCCGCAGACCGGATCATTTGTGGTTTTGGTTTGGGTGGAATGCTTATGGCAGCAACACATTGTTCGCCTCCTGGCGTTGTCTGTACCGCTGACGCACGGAGTTGCTGGATCTTACAGTTGGCTTCGGCGGCAGGTGCAGTCCACGCATTTGTGTTCGGCGCATGCTCCACATACGGTAGTGAGATGCTTCGCAACAGCCTTTCTGGCGCGATGCAGGCGTACCGAAGCATTATTCGCTGAGATCTGTTCGGATTTTGCAAAATCCTCGACCGGCATGTTGCCCAAGTCGACACTTTCGATCGCGCTGCGGTACTCCGGCTTCAATTCGCGGACTACATCGCCAATGCATGCGCAAACGGTCTGGAGAAGGTCCGGCTCGAAGCTGCTCGGAGTCTCCGCTGCAAACTCTTCGTGCGCTTTCGCGCGTGCTGCCCGCCTGCGATAGTGGTCGATAATCGTATTGCGAAGAACGCGATAAAACCATGCAACACTGCTCTCGTCGTCTCGAATCTGGCAGTTCCGCTCGATCGCTTTCAAATAGGCCGATTGAAGAAGATCTTCGGCCGTTTCCATATCTTCCACACGCGCTGTGAGAAAGCCCAGAAACTTTGCACGATGCGCGTTGATCCGTTCGAACAGCTCCTTCGAGACGACTGTGAGGACGCGATGTTCCATATGCAATCAGTGTAGGCGCAACTCCAGGCTTCATCGCAATCCGGCGGTGCAGCCAAGATGCGCCTGCGCTTCAGTCGGGCCCTCGTGCTCGACAGATATAGCGGCGGATTTGAATGCCGCCGTACCATAATTAGGATGTGTGAAGTATTCCGATGCTGGATGGCGTTCGCTAATTCAAGCTCACTCTGACTCAAATGGGCGACTGAGAGCCGGCGGTTTCCGGCAGCTTTAACTGCCTGCATCCAGGCGGTAGCAGAAACTGCACGGAAGCATTGTCACGGAGGTTCCTCGTTAACGCCCCTATCTCAGGTTCTTAACTTTCACCAGTACTAGGGTCCGGATGTTGCCTCAAGCTTCGGGTCCGTAAATAATCCCCTCGCAGGCAGTTGCCGAAGCCGTGGATCTCGATCGGTTCCGATGTATTCACCAAGGAAGTCCAGCAGTACTTGAACCTTAGGAGTTAGCCTTGCCGAACCGAAGAAAAGCGCGCATAGTGTGATCGGCTCAGGACTCCAGAGTGGTAAAACGGGCACGAGTTGATTGCGTGTGTCGGGGCGTTTGGCCATGTATAGCGGCAGGATGGCGATTCCGAGCCCACTGGCCGCAAGCTCCAGATGAACAACGGGATCGCTAACGACAACCCGGAACACGATGCTCGGAGCAGCGACTGTTGAAGCTCGGCTTAACCTCCAGATTCCGGAACCAATGCAGGTGTGCGATACGAGTTCTTCGGGCGTAGCTGGATTGCCAAATGCCGCGATGTAATCAGGGCTCGCGAAGAGTCCTCTCTTCGTGCCTGGATAGGGCCGGACCCGTCGTATGGAATCCTTGGGCGCCCGCACCTTGAAGAACACGTCCACATCTTCTCGTGGCTCCTGGTCCCAGCCAGAGGCATAAGGCTCAATTTCGACGCGCAAATCCGGATAGCACTCCAGAAACTCCTTAAGCAACGGCGCAAAGATGGAACGAGCCATGGTAATGGGGCAAGCCACCTTAATCAGCCCGCTTGGCCGTTCGCGTCTGCTCTCCAACAACTCGCTCCCTTCCCGCAAGGTACGCAGCGCTCGCCTGCAGGTCTGCAGGTACTCCTTGCCGAAGTCCGTCATCACAAGGCCTCGGGGGCTCCGCTGCACAAGCAAAACGTTCAGGTGCTTTTCGAGGCGAGTCAATGCGCGGCTCACCGTTGAGGTTGGAAGGTTCAGCACCCTGGCAGCAGCCGTCAGGGTTCCTTCCTGGCCGATCGCAACAAAGGTTCGGACATCATTGAGGTCGGGTATTTCCACTGAAAGCTCCTGTTAATGAAGCGAGGGATGGTCTGTATTGGCCAGATCGTGGCTCTCCCTGTGGCTGAGTCTAATACAGTGTTGCATCAGCGCAAAATAGGATTGCTCACATGAGTGGTTCGGCACGGCCTCGACATGCGTCTCCTATACGAACCTGGAAAGCACAGACGATGCGCGAACAGGAAGACAAACAGAAGGATGAGGGAGACGAGATGAAAATTCTGGTAACAGGCGGGACAGGCAATGTTGGCGGTGCAGTGGTAAGTGAACTGCTCAAACGGGGCGCAGAGGTTCGAGTGTTGGCCCGCAAACAACCCGAGGCAGACAAGCTGCCCGCCGGCGTGGAAGTTGTCATCGGCGATCTGCTCGACCCAGTGTCTGTGGAACAGGCGATGCAGGGGATCGATAAGCTCTTTCTCCTCAATGGGGTTGTTGCGGACGAATTGACCCAGGCGCTGATCGCTTACGGCATCGCAAAACGCGTTGGACTGAAGCATGTGACCTATTTGTCTGTCTTCAAGGTCGATCAGTTCCGCGATGTGCCGCACTTTGCGTCGAAGCTGGCGGTTGAAAACGCGTTGCGTGAGTTCGGTGTTCCATACACTATTCTGCGGCCCGGCTACTACATTCAAAACGACGCCAATCTGAAGGGCGCCCTCACCGGCCCCGGCGTCTACCCCATGCCCATCGGCACGGCAGGAATTGCAGCAGTAGACATTCGCGACCTTGCCGAAGCGGCTGCCATCTCCCTGACAGAAGATGGACATGATGGCCAAACCTATGACCTGG
Source organism: Acidobacteriaceae bacterium (assembly GCA_003151435.1). Classification (GTDB taxonomy): domain Bacteria; phylum Acidobacteriota; class Terriglobia; order Terriglobales; family Acidobacteriaceae; genus Telmatobacter. Next base: position 15,043 of record PLXP01000174.1, on the reverse strand, counting down.
TCGCATCTACGATGATCAGCGGTCCCGGCAACGCCGCATTGTGGAGCAAGCTGCTGGGCAAAGAGATCAAGTACACAGGACACAACTTCGATCAATGGGAACAAGCCATGCGCGCCAACATGCCGAGTTGGAGTGCCTTCGATCTTCGCATGATGTTCCAGGGCTATTTCGACCGCGGCTTCGCTTCCACCGAGACAGAGGTCGCGCGTCTGACGAAGCTTCTTGGTCGCGCACCGCGCAGCTATGAGGACTTCGCGGCAGAAATGGCAGAGCTTTGGAAAGGTTAAGCAACTTCGATGGAGCCGAACGGCCTGCCAAGCAGAGTGAAAGACCAGGAATCGCGGGCTTTCTCAGCGAGTCGGCCAATGTGAATGGCCTAGGCATTCACTATTGGACCGGCGGCAATCCAAACGGCAAGCCTGTGCTACTGTGGCACGGCTTTCTGGGAACAAGCTACGCATGGTACAAGGTAATGCCTCTGCTGGCAGACGCTGGCCATTCGATTCTCGTCCCTGACATGCGGGGCTACGATGTTTAGCCACGACCCGCTACATTTGGGAAACTTCTCCTGCGGTTGATGCAGGTCAACTCTGGTTTTCCGGAGTGGCAGGTGCGCTCACGGATTGTCCGAGCGCGTTCAGCAGAGCTGATAACGCGCTGGTGAGCCGCTCCGGGGTCACTGAATCAGGCAGAGGAATGGTCAATGCCGGGCGGTTCGTCCGGGCATCGCGTGTGAACAGCGTGGGCAAAACTTGAGCCAGGCGCGGTGCCGGAGCGGCAGTGGAACGCCCCGCCGTGCCGCCCGCCGCGATCGATTCGATCAATCTTAGTCCAGCCTCGATGAACGAGGCCGCGGCAAGTTCGAACCCGTTGCCGCCAGGAGTTGCTGTGGGCGAAGGACGAATGCCTGCAGGCACTGGCACCGTTGTACCCGCTAAACCGGCCGACTGCGTCTGAACGTCCTCCTGCGCCTGCGTAAGCGGAACCGGCTCGGCAGGAGCGTGGTCAATTACCGGTTTCGGCCAGCCCGGCTGTTCGGCGAAGATCTCCTTTACGGCCTGCAAGACCGTCTTCCGGCCCAGCTTGGCGAAGCTCACTTCGCTGGTAGCAGAATCGAACACTCCGGCGAACAGCGATTTCTTTAAGGCCAGCGTCTCCCATACACGCTCTTCGATGCTTTCGCTGGTCAGCATGTGAATCACGTGTACGGGACGCGATTGGCCCAGCCGGTGCACGCGTCCGATTCGCTGCTCCAGCCGGGCCGGGTTCCACGGAGGCTCGAAGTTCACCACCACCGAGGCCGCTTGCAAATTGAGACCCACGCCTCCCGCATCGGTGGAAAGGAAGACCTTGCAGGCCGGATCGCTTCGAAACTTCTCGATCAAGGCGCCACGCTTCCGCGACGGCACGCCGCCGTGGAGCGACACGAATCCGATGCCCAGCTTGCGCAACTCCTCGCCTGCCAGATGCGTCATTCGTTCAAATTCGCTGAACACCACCACTTTGCGTTCTTCCCCCATGACGAAGTCGGTCATGATCTCGCGGAACTCTTGGAGCTTGGGCGAATGATGGGTCTGCTTGTCGAATAGAAATGTCGAGTTGCACAACATGCGCATGTTTTGAATGCAGCATAGAATGCGCTTTTGATCGATCTCGGAGAGCCAGCCCTGCCGCTCCCACTTGCGCACGAGCTGCGCCAGCAGATCGCTCTGCTCGTAGTAAGGCTCCGCCTGCTGGCTGGTCAACGGCACGCGGAAGACCTTATCTGTCCGCTCGGGCAGATCCTTCAGCACCTCCTGGCGCGTGCGCCGCAGCAGGATCGGGGCCAACTGCTCGTGAATGCGATCCAGGCCGCGATAGCCGGTCAGACGGCCTTTTTCGTCCAACACACGGTGCTCGTCTACGAAGCGGAACGCCGGGCCGAGCCTGCGGCCGTCGACGAACTCCACAACGGAAAAGAGCTCCTCCAGTTTGTTTTCAAGAGGCGTACCGGTAAGCACCAGGGCGTACCGGCTTTTCAATTGTTTGATGGTGCGCGCGGTCGCGGTAGTCCAGTTTCTGATTCGTTGCGCCTCGTCGAGGACGATCAGGTCCGGACGCAGTTCCTGCATGTATCGAATGTCTTTGAGAACGAGCTCGTAGTTGGTGAGGGTGAAAAACTCCGGGGACGCATACATCGCGCGCCGCTGCGGCAACAGACCTTCGACGATCTTCACAGAGCGATCGGTGAACTTTTCGATTTCCGTCTTCCACTGGTATTTGACCGAGGCCGGCGCAATCACCAGCACTCTCTCGATTCCCCGCCGTTGACGCAGAAGTTCGGCCATGGCCAGCGCTTGAACTGTCTTGCCCAGTCCCATGTCATCGGCCAGGATCGCGCGTCCTCGACAAGCCGCGAACACCGCGCCGCTCGCTTGATAGGGCAGAAGCTTGGTTTTCAATATGCCTGCGGTCGGATCCTGTCCGCGCTTCAGTTTTGCAAGCAGCCTGCGCTCAAGTTCGAGGCCTTCGGCCAACTCATTTTCCCGGTCGATGTATTCCAGTACATCGCTATAGATGACCGCCAGGCCGTCCGCATTCCGCAGCGCCTCCAGCACCTCGGCGAATCGACGGTAATGCTCCCGCCGCAGGAGTCCGCCGGCGTCAAAGTGCTCCGCGGCAAGCGACAGCAAGGCCGGCGAAGACGACGCTGGCATGTGTAGCCTCACCTCGATCGAATGTCCATACTGCAGCGAAATCGATGCGCGCGTGCGCTTGTACTTTGCCGCCTCCAATGTCTTCTGATGGCGCCGGCGCAGCCGCAGAAGCATCGCCTCGACGTGCTTGCAGGTCCCCAGCGTATTAATCGCAAAGTCAGGGCAGGAGCAATAATTCTCAAAGAGCCCGAGCCCGCGGATCGCTACGCGGTAGGTTCGGCCGCTGGCCGACCTGACGCTGTAATCCCCATATGGCCCGCTTGCGGGCCGTTTCAAGATCTTGAGTGGCGCTGCCGCGGCCCTTTCCTGCCGCGCGGCGATCTGCTGTTCGATTAGCATAGGAAAGTCCCCTCTTCAGGAGCCTATAACATGGCCCGCAGCCGCGACCCAATACACCGGGCGATTGAATCGCTCTTGCAGCCGGTGGGTTTCATCCGAGGGGACCAAACGGCTGATTTCCGGATCTCCGCGAGGTGGTGCGTAAGCCCCAGTCGAATTGACCTTACGTTCGCCACGCCGCCAGAATCTCGTCGATCTTATCGCCGACTCTCTGGCGGGCTGTAGCGCGATCCATTCCTTGTGCCAGCAGTTTGTCGTACTCTGTGTGCTTGTGCCGAACCGCGGCGATCACTGCCGCGGTCAAAGCGTACTCCTCCAGGTTTCGGCCCGCCTCTGTCCGGCCGACGCGACCGCTACCCCTTATTACAGCCGTGTATTCCGCGATGGCAGCGAGTTCGTGGGCTGGGCAGCCTGGGAACAATATCCCGATCTGCTTCGCCATGCGGACAACCAACTCGCGGTCCTCTTTGCCCCGCCGCTCGGCCCCCCGCATGCGTGCGGTCGCCCGTTCATCGGCATCCTCCGTACATTCCCGCTCTGCCTTCTCCAGCGCCAATATCTCGACGAGGATACCCTGTCGCTCATAGCGTTTTCGGGCCCGGCTAAAGCGGACTACCACGGCGGTTCGTTCACTATACTTCGTTGCTCGCCGCGTGAGAGCCGTGTCGCCGGCCGCGCTGGCATTCGCGATGTTCGCGACCCCAAGCCGCGTCCGACTTCGACTTTGCGGTTTTTCTCTTCTAGCGTGTGGGCAGGTGCCGGTCGTTCGCGATGTCAAATGTGGAGAAGCGCTTGTACTGGCCTGTGATTTCAGAGCGCAACTCGTTCCACAACTCGTTGGGAATCTTGAGGAAGACTTCGACGACCGCAGGGTCGAACTGGGTGCCGGAGCAGCGCAACACCTCCTGGCGCGCGACATCGAAGCTTCTTGCGGCGCGGTAGGGACGGTCGCTTGTGATGGCGTCAAGCGTGTCGGCGACCGCGAAAATACGCGCGCCCACCGGGATTTCGACCCCTCGCAGACCGCTCGGATAACCGCTGCCGTCAAAGTGTTCCTGGTGAGCGAAAACGATCGCCGCCGCCTCGTTCAGGAATGGGATCTTGCGCAGAATGTTGTTGCCGAGGGTGCAGTGCTCGCGCATGATTCGCTGTTCTTCAGCAGAGAGAGCGCCGGGCTTCTGCAGGATGTCGTCCGGAATGGCCATCTTGCCAATATCGTGAAGAAATGCGCCGCGAGCGATGATCTTGATCTGGCCCGGCGGAATTCCCATGGCGCGGGCGAGGGCGATCGTATAGGCGGTGACGCGCTTGGAGTGGCCCTCGGTCTCAGAGTCCTTCAAATCCAGTGCGTCGCCCAGCGCTTCGAGCGTGATGTCGTAGGAGTGCTCCAGGTCTTCCATGGCCTGGCGAAGCATCTCTGTCCTGGCCTGGACCACCTGTTCAAGGTTCTGCTGGTAGTTGTGGCTCTCCTGCAGGGCCTGGCGATGCTCAAGTGCGCGTAAAACGGTGGCGACGAGGTGCTCGCGTTCGAAGGGCTTGAGGAGATAGTCGTAGGCCCCGCGCCGCATGGCGTCGATAGCCACGCCAATGTCGTGAATGGCAGTCACCATGATGACGGGCAGATGCGGTTGCTGCGCGCGAATGCGCTCCAGAAGCGCGATTCCGTTGCCATCCTGCATCACGATGTCGGTCAGCACCAGGTCGAAGGCGTTCCCTTCCACGATGGCCGCGGCTTCGTGGCCGTTGGAAGCCAACTGAACGTCATACCCCTGTCGTTCGAGCGTGGCGCCAATCATCGAACGCACATGGGTTTCGTCGTCGACAACAAGAATGCGCGCAGGCCTCTGCGGTCTCGCCACGGCACGCATGTCGGCGTCAGCGGACAGTTCCATCGCGGTGCTCCGCCGTTCCGGTCCTTCAAACTCTAAGTTCAACCCAGACTCCCCAGCCCCAGCCAAACAGTTGGCCGGGGAAACGCATAGCCCCGCCGGCACCCGGTGCAATCTGTCCGGGAACGCCGATCTTCTTAGTGTCGTCAATCGTGGCTGGCGATACTATCCCACGAAACGGGCATCATCAATCCACGTCGTGGTTCCCCCGAAACACTAGCGCGAGACGATGCTTGATCTCCTCTTTTATTGGCGAGGAGAGAATTGATTTTAGTTGGATGATCCAGGGAAATAGAACCGTTTCACAAATAATTAAAAGCAGCAGCCGTCCCTTAACACGCAACCTGCTGCGCACGGTGATGCCGCGCGCAGCAGTTGGTGCCGTTCTGCAGGGGATGCCGTACTCAATGAGATGCCGGCGCTGGAGCTTTGGGTGCCTGAAATCGAAAACTATTTTCAATCGAGGCTGGCGGCCTATCTTGGCGGTTGTTGCCTCGCTCGCCGTGCAGCTACCCAGCCTTCCATGGTGACTTGGCGAGCCCGGCCCACCGCCAAAGCGCCTGACGGCACGTCCTTGGTGATACAGGAACCGGCTCCGATGTAGGCGCCATCTTCGATGGAGACGGGGGCGACCAGCGTGGAATCGCTGCCCACAAAGACGCCCTTCCCGATCTGGGTCTTGTGCTTGTGGACTCCGTCATAGTTGCATGTGATCACTCCGGCGCCAATGTTGGTCCCCTCGCCGACTTCGGCATCGCCTAAATATGTGAGGTGATTGGCCTTGGCGCCCTTCCCGAGCCGCGCCTTCTTGGTTTCGACAAAGTTGCCCACATGGGCGTCTTCGCCGATGTCGCTGCCTGGCCGGAGATGGGCGAATGGGCCGATCCTGGCACCGTCCGCAACCGTGCTTTCGGCGAGAATGCAGCTCTGGCGCAGCAAAATGCGGTCGCCCAGGGTGCAGTTCTCAATCACCGAATAGGACCGGATGCGGCAGTCGGAGCCGATCCGGGTGCGGCCCAGCAACTGCACGAATGGCTCGATGACGGTGTCGGGGGCGATTTCCACATCGGCGTCGATGACGCAGGTGTCAGGCCGGAAGATGGTGACGCCGGAAGCCATCAGGCGGTTGGCGGTTGCGGCCCTCAAGGTAGCGTCCAAGGCCACCAATTCGGCAATCGTGTTGGCGCCGAGTACCTCCGTCGTCTCCGCCGCCTCGATGGCCACGACGCGCTCGCCGGCAGCGCCCAGCAGGCCGGCCATGTCGGTCAGGTAAAGCTCGCCATGGGCGTTATTGGCAGTGAGGCGATCAAGATGCGCCAACAGTGGGGCGGTCTTGAAGGCGTAGATGCCGGAATTGATCTCGCGGAGGGATTGCTGGTCGGGGGTGAGCGCTTTCTGCTCGATGATCGCCTCGACCTCCGGCGATCCCGGAGCCTTGCGCAGAACGCGGCCGTAGCCCGTCGGGTCTTCGGGCGCCGCGGTCAGGATGGTCATGGCCGCCTGCTGGGCCTGGTGGAACTGCCAGAGCTGCTGCAGCGTTTCCGGCCGGATGAGCGGCACGTCTCCCGAAAGCACCAGGATGTTTTCGTAGCCGGCGATGGACGGGCGGGCGCACTGAATGGCGTGGCCGGTGCCGCGCTGTTCTGTCTGCTCCACAAAATGGACGCCGGTGTCAGCCACCGCACTCCGCACCGTGGCCGCCTGGTGGCCGACCACCGCGAAGATGTCGGCCGGAGCCACAATCCGGCTGGCGGCGGCGATTACATGGCTCAGCAGCGGCTTGCCGCCAATTTCATGCAGCACCTTGGGGCGGCGGGACTTGAGCCGGGTGCCCTTGCCCGCCGCCATAATGACCACTGCCAGCTTCAAATCCGCGGCCTTCGCTCTTTCCTCGCTCACTGTTCCCTCTCCGCCGCGCCTGGTTTGCCTGCGGGCGCGCCTGGCTGCGGGATCGTGATGTCGACCGGGTGCACCGGGCCGAGTTTCAATTCGTCCAGTCCCGGCTTGATCTCAGGACCGTTGCCGACTACCAGCACGGCCAGTTGATCGGGATGGATGTACTTTTTGGCCGCCGCGGTCAGGTCGGCGACAGTCACCTTCTTCACGGCAGCTTCGTAGGTTTCGAGGTAGTCGGCCGGGTAGCCGTAGAACTCCAGGCGCTCACGCTCGGCCAGCACCTTGTCCCTGGTGTCGTAGCGGAACAGGAACGAGTTCAGAATGTCGTCCTTGGCCCGCTTCAACTCCTCTTCGGTGAACGGTGTCGTATTGAGCCCCGCGATCTGTTCCAGCGCAGCCTTGGTTGCCTTCACCGTGGTGGAGCTCTGCGTGATCACGACCGCCCGGAACGTGGCCGGATGATCGTAGGAGAAGCCATAGCCGCCCCCGACCGCATAGGCCAGTCCCAACTCGGTGCGCACCTTTTGGAAAAGGCGCGATGAAAACCCGCCGCCCAGAATGTCATTCATCACGGACAGCGTGGGAACGTCGGGATTGTGGCGATCCGTGCCCAGTCCGACGATCTGCACGTTCGACTGGTTCACGTCTTCCTTGTCGATGAAATAGACGCTCTCTGTGACCGGTTTGAACGTGTCGTGACGAGCCGGCATGGCCTTCGCCGGCGGCAGGCCTTCAAACGCCGCGCGCAGCTTGGTCTCCATCGCCGCGGAGTCGAAGTCGCCGCTGATGCCGATAATGAGCTTGCCGCCGATGGTGCGGTCGTGCCACCCCTGCAGATCGCTCAGCGTGATGGCGCCGATGGTGGCCAGTTCGGGTTGGCGGGTGTAGGGGGTCTTGGGACCGTAGACCAGCTTGGCCGATTCGCGGCTGGCGATTTCCCCCTCGTCGTCGTTGCGCCGCACAATGCCGGTGGCGGCCTGCTGCTGCGCCAGTTGCAGCTTTTCGGCATTGAACTTGGGATGCAGAAGCAGGTCCAAAGCCAGAGCAAATACCTGGTCGCCATCGCCCTTCAGCGAGTCCCACGAGAGCGATGTGGAGTCGATGCCGCCGCCGGTTTCAATGTGCGCGGCTTTCGCTTCCAGCAGGTCGTCCATGGCGTCGCCGCTCATCTTCTCGGTGCCGCTGGTGCGCCAGGTCTGGCCGTAGAGATCCACGAGGCCGGTCTTGCCGGCATCTTCGTCCCGTGCGCCGCCGGGAATCAGGACCGATCCGGAGACGAACGGCAGTTCGTGGTCCTCCTGGAGGAAGATCACGATGCCGTTTTTGAGCTGAATGCGTTTGGGCTGCTGCGGTTTGAACTCATGCAGCGGCGGAATGGCAATCGTTTCCCAGGGTTTGCTTTGCTGGGCCGATGCGCTGATCGGCGCGAACAGTGCGGCGAAGATGGTCCCCGCCAAAAACAATCCGGAAAAAGTCTTCATCGACAGGTTCTTCATCGTCCGCCTCCATTTTGGCCCGTTGCGGTCTTGCCGGCCGGTGCTGCCGGAGGCGCGGTTTCGATCCATGCGCTGGTGCGATTGCTGGCTACAAATACTTTGCTGGCCACGCGCCGGATGTCGGCCTTGGTGACCTTGTCAACGCGATCGAGCTGCAGGAAGAGCTGGCGCCAGTCGCCATAGCGGGTCTGGTACTCCGCCAGCGCATTGGCCAGTCCCTGGTTGTCGGCCAGTCCGCGCAGCAGGTCGGCCCGCGCGCGCGTCTTGTACATCTTCAACTCGTCGTCGGTCACGTCCGCGGTCTTCAGCTTTTCAATTTCCTTATGAATCGCGTCGCGCATCTGCTCCGGCGTGTGGCCTGGAATCGGAACGGCGTAGAACGCGAACAGCCCCGGAAATTTGTCGCCGGGAAAAGGGCTGAAACCTTCAGCTTCGGCGGCAATCTGCTGGTCGCGCACCAGGCTGCGATAGAGCCGCGACACGCGCCCGTTCGACATGATGTCGCTGATGGCGTCGTACACCGTATCGTCGGGATCGCGATAGTTGGGCCGGTGATAGCCCTCGATGTAAAAGGGCTGTGTCTGCTCGATGATGGAGACCGTCTTCTCCGCAAATTGCTTCGGCTCCACGGTGGTCATGTCTTCCGGTTTGGGGCCGGCAGCCACTTTGCCGAAATACTTCTCCAGCATCGGCATCACGGTGGCAGCCTTTACGTCGCCCACCACGGCAACCACAAGGTTCGACCCCACGTAATACTTTTT
>PLXP01000174.1:3782-5953 GCA_003151435.1 Acidobacteriaceae bacterium | reverse complement strand
AATTCGCGCGGAACCGTGTCGACGAGGCGGCTGCTTTCCAGATACGCCCACAGTTCCAGCCGGTTCTCCGGCATCGACCAGTAGTACATGGTCTCGTCGAGACCTGTTGAGGCATTCAGTCCCGATTCGCCGTTGCGCTCGGCAATCTCAGTGAACTGGTTGGGGACGACGAATTTGTGCGCTTCGTCCTGAGCTTCCTTGAAGGCCTTCTCCAACTCGGTGAGCTTCGCGGCATCGCGTCCCACCGGCTTGAGATATTCGGCTTCATACGCATTGTCGGCGGCCTCGACCTTGTCCAGGGCAACCTTCTCCGCGGCATAGTCCTTGGTGCCGATCTCGGTGGTTCCCTTGAAGGCAAGGTGCTCGAACATGTGCGCCAGGCCGCTCGCGCCCGAGGGGTCGTTCACGTCGCCCGCGTCCACGAATGTCACATAGCTGAAGACCGGCGCCTCCGGCCGCTCGCACACCAGGATCGTGAGCCCGTTGGGCAGTACCTTGGTGGTGATCCTCTGCTCGAAGCTCTTGAGATCCTGCGCAGACGAGGTCTGCCAGGCCATTGCCATGGCCATCAGCGCCACGGCTCCCTTCCAATACCAGGAAGAAAACTTGATTTGCATCCGTGCTCCTTCATTGCGGGACGAGGACTGACGACCCTGCACTACTCAAGGCTATTGTGCGCCACCGGGGGCGTCAAACGGCGCGGCTTCGCGAACGCGGGCTGCGGCCGTTGCGTGCGGTTAGCATGACATGCATGCCCGATCTGCGCCCGGATCAGACAGGCCGATTGATTCTTCGCCGCTGGCGGACGAGTGATCGTGATCCGTTTGCGCGCATGAATCGCGACCCCGCAGTGATGGAGTTCTATCCCGCGCCGCTCTCGACGGAAGAGAGCGACCGGATGATCGACAGGGCCGAGGGGCACCCACTGCGGCGCCACGTGCTCTACCGGCTCGCCCTCTGCCTTGACCCCGCATCGTGCGCTTTCGTATGCTCGGGACGACTCAGCGCAGGGAACTGCCCCAGGTTGAACCCGCGCAGGGAGAGCCCGCATGAGCACGACCGCCACGGCCCCAGGTCTCGCATCCCGCACCACAGCCCAACCCTTTCTGGTTCGACGAGCCGCGGTGCTGGGCGCGGGAACCATGGGCTCGCGCATTGCCGCGCACCTCGCCAATGCCGGAATCCCCGTCCTGCTCCTCGACATGCTTCCGAAAGGCGACGGCGAGCCGCGCAACAAGCTGGCGCTGGCGGCTCTTGAGGCGCTGGCCAAGTCCAAGCCCGCAGCGCTCTATGAGTCCGCTCTGGCCGCACGCATCACGCCGGGTAACTTTGAAGACGACCTGCCCAAGCTTGCCCAGTGCGATTGGGTGATCGAGGCCGTTGCGGAGAATCTGGCCATCAAGACGGCGCTCTTTGATCGCGTCGTGCCGCACCTGGCCCCGAATGCCGTGCTGACAACCAACACTTCAGGCTTGCCGGTGAGACAGATTGCCGCTGGCTTCGCGCAGGGCGCTGCTGGAATCCAGAAGAGATTCTTCGGCACGCACTTCTTCAACCCGCCGCGCTATATGCAACTGCTCGAAATCATTCCCACCGCGCAGACCGATCCCGTCGTGTTGGCGGGCTTTTCGGCGTTCGCTGACCGCATGTTGGGCAAGCAGGTGGTGTTTGCCAACGACACGCCCAACTTCATCGCCAATCGCATCGGCGTGGCCGTGATGTTTGCTGCCTCCACGCTGATGCTGCAGCAGGGCCTCACCATCGAAGAAGCGGACGCCCTGACCGGACAGGCCATCGGCTGGCCGCGCACTGGCACGTTCAGGCTCGCGGACATGGTGGGCATTGACGTCCTGGCGCACGTGGCCGCCAACTTTCCTCAAGGCGCCATGCCCGGCGGCTTCTCCGAAATCCTGGCCGAGATCGTCAAGCGCGGCTGGCTCGGCGACAAGGCCGGGCAAGGCTTCTACAAGAAAACGCGCGGTGACGACGGCAAGGAAGAGCGGCTCGTCCTCGACCCGAAGACTCTGGAATATCGGCCCCTGGCCAAGGCAGCTCTGCCTTCGTTGGAGATGGCGAAGAACGCCGCCACGTTGAAGGAGAAACTGAAGCTGCTGCTTGCTAACGATCCAGCCAAGGACAAGGCAGCGGCTTTTCTGTGGCCGCTGTTGACC
>PLXP01000174.1:0-3770 GCA_003151435.1 Acidobacteriaceae bacterium | reverse complement strand
CTTCTGGACTCCAGCCCCGAGTCCGCCCCTGTCTCCTGGTACTCCACCGACGGCCCGCAGTGCTACAACCCCACCACCGGTGCATGGGAGGCGATTCCGCAGCAGCCCGGCCATGCGCGGGTGGCCGATTTCCGCCGCTCGCACGGGGTGGTTCGCAGCAACTCCGGCGCTTCGTTAGTCGACCTTGGCGACGGCATCGGCTGCATCGAGCTGCACTCGCTCAAGAACGCCATCGGCGGCGACGTGGTGTCGATGATTGCGTCGGTGCTGAATCCGGCGTCGGATGCGGTGCGCGACTTCGCGGGCTTCGTCATCTCGGGCGACCGCGACAACTTCAGCGTGGGCGCCAACCTGATGCAGCTTCTGCTGGCCGCGCAAGAGGGCGAGTGGGAAGAGGTGGACGGGGCCATTCGCGGCTTCCAGCAGATGACAGCGAACCTCAAGTTCTGCCCGCGGCCCGTGGTGGTGGCGCCCTTTGGCATGACGTTCGGCGGAGGCGCGGAGATTTGCCTGCACGCCGCGCGCCGCCAGCCGCACGCGGAGACGTACATCGGCCTGGTCGAGAGCGGTGTGGGACTGATCCCCGGCGGAGGCGGCACCAAGGAAATGCTGCTGCGGGCAGTGGATGCGGCCACCGCGCTGGCTCCGCCCGATCCGCGCGATCCATCTTCGCGTTTTGCGCAATCGGCGGAGATGCAAACCGCACTGAAGCGCGCGCTTGAAACCATCGCCATGGCCAAGGTTGCCACTTCGGCGGCGGAGGCCCGTTCGATGGGCCTGCTGGCGCGGTCGGACCGCATTACGGTGAACCGCGAGCGGCTGCTGCTCGATGCCAAGGCGCAGGCCCTGGCGCTGGCGGAGGCGGGCTACGCGGCTCCGCTGCCGCGTACACAGATTCCCGCACCGGGGCTGGGAGCCCTGGGCACCATGGAGACCGGCATCTTCCTGATGGGCGAAGCTGGATTCGCCTCGGAGCACGACCAGAAGGTGGCGCGCTGGGCAGCGTATATTCTTGCCGGTGGCCGCGTCACGGCCGGGTCGCTGGTGAGTGAACAGTATCTGCTCGATCTGGAGCGAGAGGCGTTCCTTTCGCTCAGCGGCGAACGCAAAACGCAGGAGCGCATCGCCTACACGCTGAAGACCGGCAAGCCCTTGCGTAATTGACGTACATACGTACGTATGCGAGAATCTCCTCAAAGAGGTGAAACCACCATGTATCACGACCCAAAAACGGTTACTTCGCCAAAAGACAAGGTCGAGTCCGTAGAGGTGATCGTCGATCAGGGCCCCGTCGAAGACAGTTGGTCCGTCGCGCGGCTCAAATGGGACGGCTCGCCTGTCGTGGGCATCCGTTGGAATGGAGATAGTCGCAGCAGCAAAGGAACTCCCCAGGCGCGTGGAAATCCAGCCTGGTTCATCGTTCCGAGAGAGCTTGAAGACGCAGTGCTGGCGGCGGCCCACGAAACCAGCCGCAACCGGCAAGCGGCTCTGGCGGAGGGATACCGCTTAATGGCGGCGGATCGGGCACGCGAAGCAGAGGCGGAGCAATGGACGGAGGCGTTGGTTGGCGACATCGATTGAACGTGGAGATGTCTACTGGGTCAATTTCGAACCCAGTTTGGGCGGTGAGATCAAGAAGACCCGGCCGGCAATCGTGCTCTCGAACAATGCCGCCAACACCCATCTAAACCGGGTTCAAGTCGTCCCCATTACTTCCAACACGGAGCGTTTGTATCCGGGAGAGGCATTCATCACTCTGAATGCCGAGAAGCGGAAAGCAATGGCCGACCAACTGACAACGGTGAGCAAACAGAGATTGGGTGCGAGAGTCGGGACCCTTGGCAAAGAAGATGTTGGAAGAATAGAGGCTGCGGTTTTGCTTCAATTAGGCATCGATTGTTCCTGAGAGTCTGCCATGGTTCGCGTTGTGACAAGAACGATATCGATGTGGTGCGCGTTACTCCTTGTTGGCTCGCTCACCCCGGCGCAGCAGCCGCCGCAATCCCACCTGGTGGAGTCCGGAGAGGTGGTGGTCAGCGGCCACTCCGTGCCCTACCGCATTCGCCGCTTGCCGGTCAGTTCGTTCCCGGATTTGCCTGCCGCGGTGGCCGGCCTTTTGAACCAGCGCGCCTGCATGATTCCGCAAACCTATGAAGCGCACCGCCCTGAAAATGTGGTGCATGCCAGCCTGGAGCGCGCGGGCTCATCGGATTGGGCAGTGCTCTGCTCTGGGGAAGGAACGGTTTCGCTGCTGGTCTTCTTTGGCAGCGCGACGGGCGATCCTATGGTGCTGTCCACTTCGCTCGAGACCCAGCGCCTCCAGGGGCACGATGACACCGGAATTCTCGGCTTCAATTGGGGCATCGATCCGGCATCGCCAGACCGCGTTCGCGACGCGCAGACGGCCATGGAACATCGCCCGCGGCGGCTGGACCACGATGCGCTGGCCGATTCGGTCGTTGACCACCGCACCATCTACCACTTCTACGCAAAAAACGTCTGGACGCTGCTGGAAATGCCGAAATGAGTTGCCTTAATGAGCGCCGCCTGTGCGGTCCATGTTTGACCGGCCGGCGCGGCAGAAGCTATGAAGGTCTGTACCGGGCCTCGCAATCCTTGAAGGAGCAATCCCCATGCCGGAAGCAGTTCTCGTCAGCGCAGTTCGTACTCCCGTAGGCCGCGCTCCCAAGGGCGCCCTCGCCACCACCCGGCCGGACGACCTCGCGGCCATTGCGCTGAATGGGGCTCTGGGCAGGGTTCCCAGCCTCGATAAGGCAGAGATCGAAGACGTGATTCTGGGCTGTGCGCAGCCGGAAGGGGAGGCGGGCTTCAACATCGCCCGCATGGCGGCATTGCGCGCGGGCCTGCCGGTGGAAGTACCGGGCGTTACGGTGAACCGGCTCTGCTCGTCGGGCCTCGAGGCAATCGCGCTGGCCGATCTGCGCATTCGCTCCGGCGGCGACCGGGTGGTGGCGGCGGGCGGGGCGGAGTCCATGAGCATGATCCCCATGGGCGGCTCCAAACCGAGCCCCAACCCGTGGCTGGCCGAGAACTATCCGGCCTCTCTGCTGACCATGGGCCTGACGGCCGAGCGGGTCGCGCGGCACTATGGCATCTCCCGCGAAGACCAGGACGCTTTTGCGCTGGCAAGCCACCAGAAAGCCCTGGCCGCGCAGGCTGCGGGCCGCTTTGCCGAGGAACTGATCCCCGTGCCTCTCACGAGTGCGACCCCGGGAGCCAAGGCGGGCAAGCCGCAGGTTGCCCAATCGGTGTTCGCAGCCGACGAGGGCCCGCGCGCCGACACGTCGGCCGAGGCGCTCGCCAAGCTCAAGCCGGCGTTTCATGCGCAGGGGACGGTGACCGCGGGCAATTCCTCGCAGACCTCGGACGGCGCGGCGGTCGCGATCCTGATGGAGGCGGGCAGGGCGCGCGAACTGGGGCTGCCGCCGCTGGCACGCCTAGTGGCCTATGCGGCAACGGGGTGCCTGCCGGAGGAGATGGGCATCGGCCCGATCCACGCCATTCCCAAGGCCCTGCGCATCGCGGGCCTCAAGCTCGAGGATATCGATCTGTTCGAGCTCAACGAGGCTTTTGCGGCGCAGGCACTGGCAGTGATCCGCACGCTGGGCATCGATCCGGAGAAGGTGAATGTGAACGGCGGCGCGATTGCGCTGGGCCATCCGCTGGGGTGCACCGGGGCCAAGCTCACCGCCACGATCCTGAGGGAAATGGAGCGCCGGAAAGTCCGCTACGGCATGGTGACCATGTGC
>PLXP01000242.1 GCA_003151435.1 Acidobacteriaceae bacterium | reverse complement strand
GCCGGAGCTAGGTTGATATCCATCTGTGATAATTCGCACCGCACGAAAAAATTCCCCTTCCAAGCGAGGAGGAAGGGGAATGAAAAGGAGACAAGCGTTAAAAAACAATTCCGGAAGCCGCACACGATCAAAAAGGCGCGGTCAAAAGATATTACTGTCCGGAAGCTGGAGTGCCGGCGAGCGTCAGGGTTACCTTGTTGAGGTAAATCGCCTGCAATACATTCGTTCCGCCCTTGGTATCGGTGAGGATACTGTTGTTGCCATTCTTCTGCTCGACGAGCTTTGCCGGAACAGTGACGGTGGTCTTGCCATGCAAGAAGGTGACCTGCGCGTCTGAACCCGTGTTAGTCCAGGTCACCTTATAAGTGGCTGCGGGAAGTTGGGTCGATCCAACCGTGACGTTGTCAGAGAGGGTGATGGTGTCTGAATTCTTTGCAGCGAACGCAGGAATAGACAGAAGGGCGACCATGATTGCGAACCCGAAAAAGCGCTTCATATGTATCTCCTCGAATGCCTCGTTTGGTTGGCCCGACGAGATGAGGCATTAAGAGGATTACACTACGGCTGTCCAGTATTTGAAGCTTAAGAAATCTTAAGTGCCTGTTAAGGAACTGCGCGGCGAGCGAATGCTTTGGGATTCGCCAGCTTCTTCCCTTCAACTTAACAGGTCCTGTGCTTTCGAAATCTATACATTTCGTCGTACCAATAGGCTAACGCACTGAGCGGTTTTCACGTTCGGCCTGAATTGTGGCGAACTCGGAAGTTATGAATTTTCCGAACGCATTTCACGTGGCCGGCGGTTGCGAAAAACAACCGCAACTCCTTCGACTCGCTGCGCTCCCTCAGGATGACACGGTCTGAATTGAGTGCCGTAGAACGCGAACTTCTGGCGTTATGAGCTTATCGTGAGCAAACCGGACATAACCCTCGACTCGCCGGGTTTCTGACGCCTTAGGCCGCAAAGACAAAGCCGCGCGCACTGCCGCGAGACGGTCATGAGCGCTCTGCCGTCAGTTTGCCGCTGAGAGATCGTGGGACCTTACTGGATCCGTTCGTGGGTGAAGCGGTCGCGGCCTGCCCAAAACGGGCATTGGGGGCAGGACTTGCCCTCAGGATAGTCGATACCTTCCTCGTGCGGGCATCCGATGATGCGATCCGCGACCACGACGGAAAGTACGCGATGTTGACGGAGGAAGCTCGAAACCTTATCGCCGATAACGGAGTCGTGCCGGATGTCGGTTCCTTCGGAGAACCAGCGCTCGAGCAGATCTGGTTGGTTGCGTGCGTCAGGCACGACGGAGACAGCGACCTTCGTGGCCAAATCCGCAGTGGGCCCATAGAAGGCGACTGTCGCGATGGGATAGCCTCTGAATCCGCGCCGGGCTTTCTTCGTCAGCCAGGAGGCGGGTCGCTTGATCTTCTTCATGTCTCTATGAAACACCCACCGCCGAGGTGACCGTCAAGGGAAAAGCCCGGTCCAGACGAGTTAAGAAAAATGCTTTGGCGCAATGAAAGAAATGAAAAGAGGGGTCTGCTTGCGAGCAATTGTGAACCCCGACTGGTCAGGAAGCATGGTGTGAATGGCCACCGCGAGCAGAATTCCTGCCGCCCAGACAATCGCGATGCGGGAAGCAAGCTACAAGGTCCGCGCGATCATGCCGTTCCCCTCTCGTCGGTAGCTCGCGGAACGGTAAGGAAGGGTTGGCGCGCATTCTGCGAAACCTGGACTTTACCGAAAAGGGCCGCAACGGTACAATCTGTGAGGAGCATGCCGAAGTAGCTCAGTTGGTAGAGCAGCTGATTCGTAATCAGCAGGTCGTCGGTTCGAGTCCGACTTTCGGCTCCATTAAATCAACAACTTACAGGCTGTCGCTGGGTTATGACGATCTCATGTCAACTCTGTGTCAACACTTGGCGAGAGTGCCCTGTGGGTGTCAAGTGGTTGTGGGTGGAGGACCTCTCCGAGGATTTTTCTATCCTGAACCATGACCGACAATCTTTTTCAAGTCGTTGACGTAGCTCAGTTTGTCGATCCTTGCAATCCTGTGACGTACAACCTCCAGACCGTCGAGAAATGGGGAGCACTTCCTACCATGAAGAGCGCCATCTCAATCGGCAAAAGAGCACTACGGCTCTGCTGGTTGGCGGATAGGCCTCTGTGACACCCGTGCATCGGGAGCTGGGTTGCACGCGGGCGACCAGTGGCACCGTAGGCCGTCCGTTGTTCGTTCAACTATGCGGCGTGCATTCCCTGCGGGTTCCAAATGTGAGCCTGTGTGCAGGGCAGCCATCGACGCCGATACCAGGCTGACACAGGTCCACCGGAACCCAGAGTCTCACGGCTGATGAATCGAAACCTGTGCAACAGGCCCCGGCGGCTGTATAAGTATTCCAAGCACTTTCACATCCTTCAGCCGACGCGAAGCCACTTCAACGGCGGATGTAATGCCGCATCCGGTTTTTTGCGCCAAGTTCGGAGTCAAGATGCAGGAACCTGTCGTCTGGGGCACCTTTGAGCAGCTTCTGCAATAGCTCTACTGCCAGATTTCTTTGCGGCATAGCCTGAATTTCGGCCAAGAACTCATCAGACAATATCGAGATATCCGGCTTTTTTAGCCCCGCTGCCGCGAAAATGTCGATAACGTCTTCGGAAACAATGGCATTTGACACAATCTGTCTAATGGCCAGGTCCGTATCGACACGCCCAGTCTGTTGTGTCGGCGATTTCGCCAAAATCGATCTAACTGCTTGAAAGAAGCCGACATCATCCCGAATCCGCAGAGCTTCGTCATGCGGCACCGCCAACGCGAAGGCATGGGAGAGTTCGGCAACGGATCGACTCAGGTCTGATCGGAGCGCAGGCCAGTGCTCTTATCTACTGGCCGTGAGTAGCGGCGCTCCATCAAGACGTTGCGCTTGCTACGGGTAACAAAGAAGGCGGCTGCAA
>PLXP01000219.1 GCA_003151435.1 Acidobacteriaceae bacterium | reverse complement strand
AAATCCGTTAATCTGCTTCGTTGTCCCACGTGCGGCATGCTGGTGCGCCGCGAGGACGAGGACTTCCCTTTCTGCAGCGACCGATGCCGCAAGATCGACCTTGGCAAATGGGCCTCGGGCGTCTACAAGATCAGTTCGCCCGTGCTGGACCCAGAGGTGCTCGAAGACCTGGGCGAGTCGGGCGCCAATCGCAGCAGACGGGACTTCGACGATGAATAGCCCCACCGCTGCGCCCGCTGTGCCGGCAGCGGGCCGCAGGACAGCCTGGGCCTGGACCGTGGCGACGTTTTTCGGCGCGGGCCTGGGAAAGCCGGGTCCCGGAACCTGGGGCTCCGTCGGCGCAGTTCTGGTGTGGGCTGTATACGTTTGGGCTGCGCATCCGGCGACGCAGACGCTTTTCCTGGTTCTGCTGGGCGGAATAGTGCTGTCGATCGCCGTGGGTGTGCCTGCCGCCACCATCGCAGCGCGGGAGAGCGGCCGCAAAGACCCCGGCTTCGTGGTTATCGACGAGGTCACAGGCCAGTGGATCGCGCTGCTGGGCTGCCCGGCCGACTGGCTTCACGCCCTGATCGCCCTTATCCTGTTTCGGCTGTTCGACATTACCAAACCCTTCCCTGCCCGCCAGCTTGAGAGCCTTCCCGAGGGCTGGGGCATCGTCTTCGACGATGTGGCCGCGGGGTTGTATGCTTGGGGTGTCGCATCGTTGTTGCGCCTCTGGTTCTAAGACCCCATGCCACGCCCCCACACACAACCCGACGTTGACTCTCGTCCCGATCCGCGCATCGATGACGTGGTGCCTGCCGCCGCGATGCCGTTGGGCGAAGTGGAATTGACGGGGACGAACTTAGGCCCGCTCAATTTTGGCCCCCCGGCGGTGCTGGTGGACGGTACCCCGGCCCACGTGCTGATGAGCCGACCCACCCGGTTGATCTTCCGCGTACCGGAACTGGCGTCGACCGGGCTGGTTGAGGTCCGCACGCCCACCGGCGTCAGCAATTCCGCGCCTCTGCGGGTGGCTCGCGAGCTCACATCGGGGTTGCACCCCGTAACCAGCCCCGCGGTCAGCCGTTCAGGCATGATTTACGCCACCATCTCAGGCGAGCGTGGCAAGCAGACACCGGTATCCGTTGTGCGGGTGAGCCCGGACGGACGCGGCACGCCCTTTGTTACGGGGATTCTGAACGCGACCGGGTTGGCTTTCAATCCGGAAGGCGATCTTTTTGTGACTTCGCGCGCCGAGGGGACAGTCTACCGCGTCGATGCCGCGGGCGAGTTCACCGTCTACGCCGAGGGCATGGGAGTGGCCACGGGCGCCGCGTTCGACTCGGACGGCAATTTGTTTGTCGGCGACCGCAGCGGCACCATTTTCAAGATCAACCCGCAGCGGCAGATCTTTGTGCATGCCACGCTGGAGGCGAGCGTGGCCGCCTACCACATGGCGGTGAACGCTGCCGGGACGCTGTTCGTCACCGGACCAACCCTCAGTTCCAACGATGCCATCTGGGCCATTGAGCCTAACGGCGATACGCGCCCCTGGTACCGGGGCCTGGGTCGTCCGCAGGGCCTGGCGCTGGCAAAGGACGGCAGCATCTACCTGGCGGCCGCACTGCACGGCCGGCGCGGCATTGTCCGCGTGACGCCGCAGGGCGAAGCCACGCTCGTTCTGGCCGGTGTGAACCTCGTGGGGATAGCCTTTTCGCCTCTTGGCACTGCCGTTCTGGCCACCAATGACGCCGTTTACGATGTGGACTTGAGTGTCGAAGGCCAAAGCCCTTTCTCGCTCGGCGCCGCATGGCTGCCATCGCCGCGGTTGGAAGGCGAAAAGCCGCCAGAGGACGCATCCAAGCTGGAAGACAAGGCCAGGAGCAACAAGCAGAAGAATGAAATCTGAAATCATCGCTGTCGGCTCGGAGATGCTGACCCCCTACAGGCAAGACACCAACTCTCTCGATCTGACGGAAAAGCTCAACGAGATTGGCGTTACTGTCGCCTTCAAGACCATCGTGGGCGATCGCCAAAAAGACCTCGTCAATGCGATTCGGACCGCGCTCGGCCGCACCGACATCCTGATCGTCATGGGCGGTCTCGGCCCCACGGAAGACGACCTCACGCGCGAGGCCATGGCAGAAGCGCTCTCGCTGAAGCTGCGCCGCGATGCCACGCAGATGGCCGCGCTGCATGTACGCGCCGCCACCTGGCGCATGCCGATGGCCGAGAACAACCTGAAGCAGGCCGATGTGATGGAGGGAGCCACCGTGCTGCCCAACCCCAATGGCAGCGCGCCCGGCCAGTGGCTCGACACGCTTTTCGAAGGCTATCGCAAGCTCATCATGCTCATCCCCGGACCGCCCAGCGAGTGCAAACCGCTGTTTGAAGCGGAATGCCTTCCTCGCCTGCGGGCTGCCCTGCCCCAGCGTTTCATCGCCAAGCGCACGCTGAAGGCCGCCATGATTCCGGAGTCGCAGGCTGACAAGTTGCTGGCCCCCATCTACACCACTTACAAAGACGTTGAGACCACCATACTGGCCCACGCCGGAGACATTCAGCTTTCGCTGCTCTGCACAAAGAACAGCCAGGAAGCTGCCCAGCAGCGAGTGGATGAGCTCGCCAGCCGCATGGAAGAGGCTCTCGACGATTGGCTCTATTCGTCGGAAGGCGATTCACTGGAGCAGATTGTTCTGTACTATCTTGGTTTGCGCCAGGCTACGCTGGCCGTTGCCGAAAGCTGCACCGGTGGATTGGTGGCGCAACGCATCACCTCGGTCCCGGGCAGTTCGCGCTCGTTTCTCGGCGGCGCGGTTGTCTACTCCAATCAACTGAAGATCGCGTTTGCCAACGTGCCTCCGGATCTCATCGCACAGCATGGCGCAGTCTCAGAGGAAGTGGCGAAAGCTCTCGCTGCGGGAATTCGCCAGCGCACCGGCGCGACCATCGGCCTCGGCATCACCGGCATCGCCGGCCCGACTGGCGGCACAGATGCAAAGCCGGTGGGGCTGGTCTACATTGGCGTCAGCGACGCGCAAAAGACCGACGTGCTCGAACACACTTTCCGTGGCCCTCGCGCTCGCGTAAGAGAATGGGCCGCCCAGCAGGCGCTTGACCTTATCCGTCGCAGGCTGATGTAGAACGCATCAGCGCTCGATTCATTGAAAAGTGGAAAAGGTCACAGACTAACGACTTAGGACTGCGCATCTCGCTGATTGCACTGATCCGCCGCGCATTGCAAAACGCGGAGAGACGCAGTCCCATCGCAAACACAGAACCGGCAGGCGCTTAGAACGCCTGCCGGTCTTTTTAGTGCGTGATTTTCGTTCTCGAGTTCATCGAGACCGGAACCATTTCTTCAAGTGCAGAAATGGTTAGTCGAGTAGTTCCTGTGTCATGACGGCTCCGCCCATCGAAGCAAGCACAGCGCTGGCCTTCACCACCTTGTGTGAGTCCTTCGCGATCCAGATAGTCTTCTTGTCAGTACCTCCGTCGGCCGAAGTGATTTCGACACGATAGGTGTCGAATGTGCCGGCTGGGACCGTGGTCTTATCCACTCCGGCGACGGTCAGTTGCAGCAACTTCACCTTTTGCGTCTGGATATCGAAGTTGCGGAAGGTGGTGGCATAACCTTCAGCGAGCGGAAGGCAGGCGAGCACCTGGTCTCCGCCGGCGGCATCGCCAAACAATGCGCCGCCAAGATCGGCTGCGATGGGCCGATCCTGTCCGTTCATGCTCATCTTGCCTGTCGCCTTGTTGCCCGCGAAATCGAGATCAATTGCGACAGGCCCCTGCTTGAGGCTTCGCTTCTGGAGCTGCAGGCTGGCCTTTTCAAGCGTCGCGACGTCGGTCGCGGTTCCCTGCGGCGTTTCCATCTGGTCCGTTGCCGTCCATGAGCTGCCGCCATCCACAATTGCGGTTGAGATCTTCATGTTGATCGTCTGGCCGCCGGCCGCAATGGTGACTTGGTAGTGCCAGGTACCGGCGACGAGATCGGTTGCGGGTTTCGGGGTGCCGATGGTTCCGGGATCGACCTTTTTGGCAAGAACGACCGTCTTGGGATCCACCGAAATCTCCTTGAGGCGCGCAAGTTCTTCCGGTGTGCCGCCTTCCTGGAATCTGCCGCCCAGGTGCTGCGCGAGAAACTTCTCAGACTGCATGAAGAGCGCCAGGTTGTTGATTGGCCGCGCAAAGCCATGGCCTTCGTCGGGCGCGAGAATGTACTCCACGCTGAACCCGCGGTCACGCAGCGCAATCACGATCTGTTCTGCCTCACGGCGATTGACGCGGGGATCATTGGCTCCTTGCGCTACAAGCAACGGCGTCTTGATCTTGTCGGCGGAGTTCAACGGCGACTCTGCCATCAGCAAAGCCTTGCCCTGCGGCGTACTCGGATCGCCCATGCGGAGTGCAAATACTTTCCTTGCCGCTTCCCAATAGGGGGGAATCGATTCAAGCAGCGTGATCAGGTTGGAAGGCCCGACGATGTCCACCGCCGCGGCATATAGATCAGGCGTGAAAGTGACGCCGGCCAGCGTGGCATAGCCGCCATACGATCCGCCCATGATGCCGACGCGCTTGGGATCGGCGATGCCCTCGGCGACCATATACTTCACGCCCCAGGTCAGATCGTCCTGCATCTTGCGGCCCCATTCCAGGTTGCCGGCGTCAAGAAACTTTCTGCCGTAGCCGGTGGAGCCGCGGAAGTTCGGCATCAGCACCGCGTAGCCGCGATTGGCGAAGAACTGCCCGAGTGAGTTGTATCCCCACGAATCGCGCGCCCACGGTCCGCCGTGAGGAATGATGAGGGTGGGCAGGTTCTTTGCGGGCACTCCCTTGGGAAGGACGAGATAAGCGGGAATCTCAAGACCGTCTGAAGATTTGTAGGTGACGGGCTTCATCTCCGCGAGGTCCTTGCGCGGGAGTTTCTCCCGGACCTTGTATTGCGGAGTGAGGGCGCGTGTCTTGCGATCAAAGAGGACGGTCTGGCCCGGCTCCGTATCGCTTTCGGCTGTGACCAGCCACAGCTGCTCGTCCTGGGTGCGCGAGACGACGCTGATCTCCTGGCCGGGAAATTGTTTTTCAAGCCAATGGTTGTCGTCGCCGAAAGCCTTGTCTTTGAAGTACGTCTTGGTGCGGGCGGCGGTGTACCAGGTCTCGACCAGTTCCTCTGTCTTTTCAGAGAACAGCGCTCCACCGAAATCCACTTTGCCCAGCGGATCAGATTCCACCATCTCTGTTTTGCCGGTCTCCGGATCGAAAAGCACCAGCGAGACTAGATCGGCGCCCCTGTTGGTCTCCATGTAAACGCGCTTGCCGTCAGGCTGAAAGTGCAGCGGCCCGCAAGTCTCGAAGACGGAACAGGAATAGATCTGGGTGAACTTATCGGCATCCACGCGGAGAACTTCAGTATCGCCGTTGTCGGCGCTGCGTGTGGCGAGGCGCAACTGGCCTTTCACATCGAAGCTCCAGCCAGTGATGCGGTCAGTGTTCTTGCGCACCAGGGTCTTTTCGCCGGTTGAGATCTTCAGTTTGTATAGGTCGTGCCAGGCCTTGTCGCGATCATTGAGGCCGATGTAGAGAATGTCGGAGTCGGTCTTCGGCGCTTCAACCAACATCACGCGTACGCCCTTCAACCCGGTCAGGTCGCGGGAAGGCGGCGCATCCTGGCCGGCTGCGGGCTTGGCCGAGGGATCCACAGCGTAGACGTTAAAGTTCTCGTCGCCATCGTGGTCCTTGGCAAACACAATATACTTGCTATCGCGCGTCCACATATAGCCCGCCACGGGACGCTTGGTCTCAGTTGTCAGCAGACGGGACGCGCTGAATGGCTCACTGACGCCCTTGACATAGACATTGCGGGTCTCTTTCCAGGGCTTCAGAAACGCAAGATACTGCCCATCCGGGGAAAGCTGCGCAGCCGCAATTTCAGGATTGCCGAAGATCAAATCCCGGTCGATCAACGGTGGCAGACCAGCAGCCTTTTGACTCTGCGATACACCAAGCGGTGCGAGGAGCAAGATACACAGGAAGCCATACAAAAATCTTTTCATGAACGAAACTCTCCCTTTCTTGGGAACTTTGGAAACCAACAAAGTCAGATTCGAAGGACAGCGCCATTCTCCTCCAGTGCTCTAAAGGTTTCAAGAACATAACGACATCTTAGGAATTTGTTAGTCCTGTCATCGCGCGTTCCGGGTCCGGGAAATTATTTGCCTCTCTCTACATCCAAATTTGAAGTCCTTGCGTTCCTGAGTTGGAAGCGAAATTCCAAACGCTTCACCAGCCAGTGGAAACCGCGACTTACATCAGTACTTACATCAGCACAGCCGCGCCAATCGCGAGCGCCAGCGCAATCGGCATCGCAAGCGCACCGACCTTCAGGAACTTTCCGAAGCTCACGTGCAGCCCTTCGCGACGCAGTGCGATAAGCCAAAGAATGGTTGCCAGCGATCCGGTGACCGACAGGTTGGGTCCGAGGTCGACGGCAATCAGCACAACGTGGGCGATCAATCCATGCGCGTGAGCAGACTGCAGCGTGCTGCCCGCGATCAATCCGAGCGGCAGATTATTCACCACGTTGTTTCCTACGCCCACCACCGCTCCGGTCAGCAACGCGCCCATCCCATGCGGCAGTTTCTCAACCCATGCAAACGCGGCAGCCGTGTACTTCAGGGCGCCAATCGTAACGAACGCTTCCACAAGAATGAACAACCCCGCCACGAGTGGCAGGACGCTCCAACTGATGTCGCGCACGATTTTCATTGGATTCGTGCGCGCCTTGATGACAGCTATGCACGCGATCGCCAGCGCCGACAGGCACGTCGGCAGGCCGAGATCCTTATTCATCGCTGACGCAACCAGCAACACAGCCGCAACCGCGAGGATGCCTGCCAGCACGACCTTGCCATTCCCGGTGAGGGGTTCAATGTGCGCGCCGTTGGGCACGCTTCCCTGCAACTCCTGGCGGAAGTACCAGCGCAACACCAGGTAGGTGGCAACGATGGACAGCAGCGACGGCAGCGCGAAGGCGCCCATCCAGTGCGCGAGAGACGGCATCCTGGTGCGATAGACCACAAGATTGGCCGGGTTCGAGATGGGCAACACGAACGATGCGGCATTGGCGATGAGCGCGCAGGCAAAGAGATAGGGCAGAGGCTCGGCCTTCGACTTGCGAACGGCTGTAAGTACGGCGGGGGTCAACACCACGGCCGTCGCATCGTTGGACATGAAGATGGTGACCACCGTTCCCACGCCATAGATCAACGTGAACAGCCGCGCACGCGACCCCAACGCATGCTCGACGGCATACGCAGCCAGCCAATCGAAGACACCGTAGAAGCGAGCCAGTTCCGACAGCAACATCATGCCGGTGAGGAAGAGATAGACGTCCGTCCCCTCCGCGACCGCATCGCCCGCAAGCCGCAACGGAACCAGCCGCAACGCTACCAGCAGCAGTGCTCCCGCGCCGATCCAGTACACCTCCGCAATGCCGCGCGGCCGCAACAGCATGAGCAGAATGCTGGCCGCGACAATGGCAATCAGAATCAGGTGCGCAAACCAAGGCACAAAAATCAACCGGCGTCTTCCCCCGTTCTTTGATCCAGTACTCTTCGATGCTACAAGCACGCCGCGCGCGGCCAGCGATCCCAGGTTGGAGGCCTCTCGTGCAATTCCAAAATGGTTGACGCGCGCCCGCCGCCTCTGCAAGACTCTGCCCATGCAATACACGGGTAAGGTGGAATATGCAGACGCCCGAAAAATGCGGGTACGAAACAAACGCTACTATCGGGTGGCGCATTGGCCCATCTGGATTTGGGTTTTCTTTCTTGCGCCGGGCCCTCTGACCTTCAGCTTGTTCGCGCACGGGTTTGGGTGGGCCAACTCCGTGTGGCTGGCAGGGGTGCTCGTTGGCACCGGCATTGCCGGTCTGCGCGGCCAGATGCCCGGCGTGGAACCCGCACCGTACATCCTGCGCTTTGATGAGGACAAGCCCAACCCGCTCTACCGCAAGGTCTGCTACACGTTTGCGTGGAACGCGCTGCTCAACTTTACGCTGCTCAACCTGACCGGGCTGATCGTCGCCACCGTCACCGGCAAATGGATGATGAGACCGATTTACCAGTACGGCTACCTTCCGCTTTTCGTGCTGATCCTGTTGCTGGGCGCGGCCGGGCTGTTGCCCCGCGTCGGGGTCTCCACCAAGCGTGAGGGCACGGAGCGCCGCTACTTCTACGGCTCTGTGTGGGCCGTCACGACCGGTCAAACGCTGCTGCTGGTTCTGTGGAAGGCGCTGCCTTCAGACCTTTCCCACTCCCGCACCGGCAGCGTCATCAAGCTCGGTGTGTACGCCGGTGCGCTGCTCGGGATGGGCCTATTGGCCTGGCGCGGCGCCCTGCCCCGCACCCGCCCCATCGTTCCGGGAGAGTACATGACCGACTGAGCCAGGTCCGGCACGACGAGCGTTTCCCGTCCACTACGCTTGCAAAGCGGGGCCTCACGACGCTGCGCTTCAGACCCGTCCTCAACGACGCCCCACCTGCTAAACTCTCTCGTGATGCCCCTCGCAAGCCTCGCCATCGCAGCCGCAGCCTATTTGCTCGGGTCCATCCCGGTGGGATACGTGCTCATGCGCNNGGCGGCAAGGGGCTGGGCGCGGCCACCTTCGCGCTGGACGCGCTGAAGGGAGCAAGCGCCGTGTGGCTGGCCGCACTGGTGGCCTCGTGGTTGCTACCGGATATGCAGCCGCGTAACGTGGAGGCGCTGGCCGCCCTGTGCGCCGTGATTGGACACATGTTCCCTGTATGGCTGCGCTTTCGCGGCGGCAAAGGCGTAGCCACCGGCTTCGGCGTCTTTCTGGCGGCAACGCCCCTTGCCGCGCTGGCCGCCATCACCGTGTTCGCCATCGTGCTTGCGCTCAGCCGCTATGTTTCGCTGGCGTCGATCCTGGGGGCCGCAAGCTACCCGGTCTTCGCCTATTTCATGGTTCAAGGGCCGCGCCCGGCTTTCTTCATCGCCGTTCAGGCCATCGTCGCGCTGCTCATCATCGTGAAACATCACCCCAACGTGCGCCGCCTGCTAGACGGCACCGAACATCGTTTTGGAGTAACCAAGACCGCATGACCGTCCTCCCCATCTCCCCTCGAATCGTCGTACTTGGCTCCGGAGCGTGGGGAACCGCCATCGCCCTTTCGCTGGTGCGCAACGGCCGCGCCGTGACCCTGTGGGCACACAGCTCTGAAGCCGCCCAGGAGATCGTCGACGCGGGCGAAAACAAGCAGTTCCTTCCCGGCTTTCCGCTGCCGCCAGAGATCACAGTCACCGGCGACAATGCAGCCGTGGCGCGCGCCGACATCGTGGTTTCGGTTGTGCCCTCGGAGTTCCTTCGCCCCACTCTTACGCGGCTCCGCCCGCACATGCATGCCGGCCAGATCCTGCTGAGCGCCACCAAGGGTGTGGAGAACGGCTCCTTTTTGCGGATGACGCAAGTGATCGCCTCCAGCGTGGGCGAATCCGGGCTCACCCTGCCCATCGGGGCCTTCAGCGGCCCCAGCTTCGCGCAGGAAGTGGCCGAAGGCCAGCCGACCGCCGTCACCGTGGCCTTCGACGATCCGGCCATTGCGGCGCTTGTGCAGCGCGAGTTTTCGTCGGAGTCGCTCCGCCTCTACACCACCACCGACGTCATTGGCGTTGAGTTGGGCGGGGCTCTCAAGAACGTGATCGCCATCGCCGCCGGCATTGCAGCGGGCGTGGGACTGGGCCACAACTCGGCAGCCGCGCTGATGACGCGCGGCATTGCTGAAATCACACGCCTCGCCGTGGCTTGCGGTGGGCGGCGCGAGACGCTGGCCGGGCTCTCTGGTGTGGGCGACCTGGTGCTCACATGCACGGGTTCGCTCTCTCGCAACCGCACCGTTGGCGTGGAACTGGGCCGCGGGCGCAAGCTGCCGGAGATTCTGGCGTCGCTCCGAGGCAAGGTGGCAGAAGGTGTGCTGACCACTCGCGCCGCATTGGGCCTGGCGCGACAGCATCGCATCGAGATGCCCATTGCCGAGCAGATGGAACTAATTCTGGAACACGGGAAAGATCCCCGCGAGGCCATCAAGGACCTGATGCTGAGGCCGGGACGGCACGAGCACTAAACGTCCGCTGAGATTGCCCCTTCAGGTGAGTTTCCCGCTGTTATCGCGAAAGAAACAGGCGAACAAAAGGGAATGCACCCTGGGGGCTTTGGCGTTCCCCTATCCTCGAACTGTCCGCCTTATTCGGGGCAGATAGATGAGAATAGAGTTGATTTTGAAGATCGAAGTGCGAGCCTCCGAATTTTTCGAGTTACTTCCGAGTTGCCCACAATCCTACCGGAGCCCTTTCTGTGGTGACTCACATTGCGGTCTATTTCTTTGTTTTCAGTCCGTTTGCCGCATGTGACAAGTCAAAACAACGCGTCAATATCTGAAATTTGAGTACAATTACAGTGGCTGGATCGCGGGAAAACCATTGAGAAATAAAGCGATCGTTGCAAATTCGGAGATGCCTCAGCACCCGGACCGAACTACCCTGCAACCCGCGATTCATGCGGTTTTGCTTATTGCATTGTGCACTGCGGTAGTTTCCTTGAAGGCCCAACTTCAGGTGCACGTCACTTCTTCTCCCTCCGCTAATTCGCAAACCACGGGCCAACCTTCGACGCAGTTGAAAATCGAATCCGACCTAGTCATCGTCAAGGTAACAATTCGCGATGCGGGGGGCCACCTCGTCCCCGGCCTCAAGAAGGAGGATTTCAGGCTTTTCGATCGCGGCAAAGAGCAGCCTATCGCGCAATTCGAAGAAACACCTCCCCACCAGCCACTCTCCAGTTCATCGATGTCCCAAACTCCGAATGGCCCGCAGTCAGCTGAGGCGCAGCAGCGGTACATCGCCTTCTACTTCGATGACCTTAACTCTTCCGCCGCCGACTTGATCCAGGCCCGTGACGCCACCGACGCCTATTTGGCCACCGGCCTTCACGATGGCGACCAGGTGGCAGTTTTCACGACCAGCGCGATCCTTACCGATTTCACCGCCGACCCCAGGCGCATCCACGACGCGCTTAAGCAACTCAATTCTCACGCCCCGGGACGCGCCGCGTTACCCGACTGTCCAGATTTGTCCGACTACCAGGCACAGGAAATGTTGCGAACCAATGCTCTCAATACCAATCCCTGGCGAGTAGCGCTGGATGAGGCCCACGTCTGCGCACCACCTCCCGACCCCAGGTCGACCCCCCTGTCGATCGCCGCCGTCGCGGAGAGAGTGCTGGCCAGGGCGCTGGATCAGGCGCGTGCAAACCTCCTCCAATTCGACCAGGTCATCAAGTACATCGCGCAGGCGCCGGGCCAGCGCACCGTCATTCTCGCCTCCTCTGGCTTCCTATCTGAAGATGCCCAGCTCATCATCGACCGCACCGTCGACCGAGCCCTCCGTTCCCAGGTGACCATCAATTCGCTCAACCCCAGCGGCCTTACTGTAATGCTCCGCGAATCCGATGCCTCCCGCTCCTCCATCTCTATTGCCAGCCCGCGCACCATGCAGACTCGTGATTCGCTGGATGCCGGACGGGCATTGGTGGCCAATGGGGTTCTCGCGGCAATGGCCCAGGGCACTGGCGGCATCTTCTTTCACGACGACAACGACCTTAAAGCTGGCCTCGAAACGCTACTCAGCCATCCCGAGAATTACACCCTGGCGTTCGAGCCCAGAGACATGAAGCTGGACGGAAAATTCCACGATCTGAAGGTCACCCTCGCGGACAAGCACAAGGGTTACTCGATTCTCGGCCGTCGCGGATATTTCGCCGTAGCCCCTGGAGCCGAACCGCCCCCACCTGCGGACGCGAAGAACGGGTCGATTTCGCACCTCGAGTCTTCCCTCCATCCGTCTCCGCCCGGATCCCCGATCGTGCCTATCGTCCCCCCTTCTGAGAAAACTGAAGAGAAGATGCTTCAGGACGCATTGAACTCAAAGTCTGAGAGTTCCGGACTGCAGGTGAGCGTGGATGCCGCCCCCTCAGAGGGCCAGGGGCAAACTCGCCTCCTGGCCATGACCGTCCATGTTGACTCCCGGGAGATCCCCCTGCGGAAACAAGATGGCCACAACCTCGACGCGTTGACCTTTGTGGTTGCCGTGTTCGACGACAAAGAAAACCTCGTCGAGATTAAGGATCGGCATGCAAACATCGACCTCCAGACCGAGGAGCTACCGGACTTTCTCAACAATGGCGTGGACGTGAACTTCATGTTCGAATTGATGCCCGGCAAATATCGCCTCCGCATCGCAGGCATTGAGTCCGTACAGCACAGGCTCGGGACCCTTTCCCGGCACATCGACATACCGTAGTTGAACCCGTTGGAAAGCCGTGCGACATGACGTTCATGAATAGGAGTTGGAATCGAACCATGCCGAATCGATCGGCCACTCAAGCATGGGCCGTTCCCTACATGACCACCGCGGTGCGTGCCCTGCTCCTGTTGCTGTTCTTCGCTAGCGCCTCGCTTTCATCGTTTGCAGGGAAGAAGATTACCGTTCAAAAACTCGAACAGTTGGTAGCCACCGTCCACGGCAAGCCGGATTCCGAAGTCGCCGACAAGTTGAGAGAACTGGAGTTGACGGAGCGCCTCAGTTCCAACAGGATGGTCAGCCTCTATTCATTGATGCCGGGTCCGATTGCAAGAGGAGTCCTGATCATGCTGGTCGACGCGTCTGCCTTCCGTCGTCCTCCTGTCGACGACGTCTCCGCAACCGCGCCGCCCGACCTAGACACACAGCACCGGATTCTGGAACTCGCCGCCGGCTATGCCGGTGAGGCGCTCACCAAAATGCCGAACTTCTTTGCCACCCGCGAAACCACGCTCTTCATGGACAAGCCTGCGGGGCCCGGAGTCATTGTTGCTCCTGTCGATCAATCCCTGGATTTTGTGCGAAAGGTTAGTGCCACTGTGCTCTACCGCAGCGGAAAGCAGGTGGTCGAAACTCGTGACAAAAAAGGGGTAGATTCAGAGCTCAGGGAGACAGGCCTTGTCACCTCAGGAGAGTTCGGGCCCATCCTCGGTACACTCCTCTCGGACGCCCGTCAGGGAACGCTCACCTGGGGATACTGGGAGCAGCGCGCAGGAACAAACCTTGCTGTCTTTCGATACGCCGTCCCGAGAGACAAATCCCATTACAACGTCAAATTCTGCTGTGTCATGCTCAACACCGGCCTGGCAATCTTTGAGCGGCTAACTGGCTATCACGGCGAAGTCGTCATCGATCCGCCGTCCGGAACCATTCTGCGCCTCACCATGCAGTCTGACCTGAAGCCTGCCTATCCGATGGCGCGCGCCGATCTCATGGTCGAATACGGATTGGTTGAAATTGGAGGCAAAACCTACAACTGCCCACTGAGAAGCGTCGCAATCACCCAGGGCTATGAACCGTTGAATGCCGACCTGAACGATGGCCCCCCCGGCTCTATTGGCTTGCCCTCCGGTCGGACTGTAATGAGTAGGCCGGAGGTTCTGCAGACTATGCTCAACCACGTTGTTTTCCGGCAGTACCACCTTTTCCGATCGGAGTCGCGCATCCTCACCGACGAGGAAGCCGCTCCAACCCAAAATTCTCCCCCAGTGGGTCCTTTGCAAAGCCCCAATCCCTGATTTCCGAACGATGTTTCCGAGATTGAGCTCCG
>PLXP01000048.1 GCA_003151435.1 Acidobacteriaceae bacterium | reverse complement strand
AGTTGCACCACAGGCTGCTAGGGCGCATAAAACTCCGTTTCGTGTCTTCTCCTCTCTTGGTGGATTGGAAGCGAGAAGCTGGACCCGTGTGAGGTAACGATCCTTTTCTTCCGAGTGTCGGTCCCGCTGGCGCAGCTTCCCATGTCTGAAAATCCAGACCTCGGGCACTCTCGGGTCGTGGCTCATTAGGCCCGCTTAGTTTTGGGCTAACTGCCTTTGACTACGATAAGGCCGCGTTGACCGGTGGCGGGAACAGCTATGCCCCTTTCCACCTTCCAGATGTATTGGGTGCCCGGCCCATTCTTTACCGGCTGCACTTTGGCTGGCCCATTAACGAGCCGGAACTGAAAGCCCGCGTGCGGGCTCATTGTGTCCGGGGCTGCGGTAATCACGCGGCCTGAATACAGGCGTATGGTGAATTCGCCATCTTCATTGGTAAACACTGTATCCTGGCCCATATTAACCGGGAAATCTGCAACCGGCTTGCCGCTGGCGGCCTCAAGCACCTTGCCCGACACCATAAAGCGTGGAATCGACGGCGTGTTGTCATCTGGCTCCAAGCCGGGATGTCCGCCCTGATAGGGGCCCTTGAACGAGACACGAGTACCCCACTTGTAGTAGAAGCGCCCGTCCGGTGTGACGTCGGTTCCAATATATAGCTTTGCCCCACCCGGCAGGTTCACTTCGCCTTCCGCTACCATCCCCTTTTGGAACCTGCTCTGCCCTGCGCTAAAGAGGCTATAAGTTGTCTGGTAGTCCAGTGAAAAGTTGAGGCGGTTGTTGTGGATCTCGCCTCCGTAGGCGATGCCCCAGGTACTGGAGTGGTTCACCATTTGACGCAGGGAGATCCAACGGCCCAATGGCTCTTGCACAGTAATGGTGGTGAATCCGGGAACGGACGCCTGGCCGGTGGCAGAAATTGGCTGATACTGCGCGACATTGAAATGGTATCGGCCAAAGGACTGATTGAAGCCGAAATTTATCTGCTGCCCGGCGCGCTTGGTTACCGTTTCCTTTACTACTTGTTGGCCGGAGCTCTGGTTATAGCCCGCGTTCCAACCGGTGCGGCCGATCTTGCCCGCGAAGGACAGGTTGTTGCCGCTGAACTCCGACAGGGCTCCGTTTGTGCCGATGGACTGATAGTTGCTCAGGTGGTAGCCCAGCTGGATTCTACGACCAAAGTGGTGCAAAAACTGCGCATTTGCGCCTAATGGATCCTGGTAATTTAGCGAACTCAGATCTACCATTTGGAACTGCCTGCTCGTGGCGGAATAAGAGCCATCGAGTATTGTTGTTCTGTCTTTGTTGCTGTAATCGACAGTTACCGCGGCGTAAGGAGTATTGCTGCCGACACCGGCCTGAGCGCCGATAGAGAAGCCCGCGCCGTGACGATAGCCGAAGCCCCCGATGACGGTCTGCCGGCTGCTAAACAGGGAGTGCAGAAACACAGTGAACGACTCGCCATAAGTGCGTTCCAGTTGCAGCGACCCGATTGGTTGATTGGGCCGCACCACCTCGAACATGGATGACCCTTCGGTGAGTCCGTTCAGGCCGCCAAATACCGTTGCCCTGACCCGTTTCCCCAGCGGGATGGTAACGGCTCCTCCGCGAGCGTAGAACCCGCGGGCCTGGTCGCCGTAAATGGAGCTTCGAATTTCCAGCATCTGGTCGCCGGCAACCAGTTTGTACCCTTTGAACTCGGCCTTGATGTTGGCTCCTATTTCGATGCGCCCGTCGAAGACGCCGCTGAACACATCCAGCGAATAGGGCAAAGAGGTGAGCGTGACGCCGCCGCCCAGCGCTTGCTCCTGCTGCGATTCGCCGCCGCGCAAGATCACCGTTTGGCATCCGGAGCGTCCCGGCCAAGCGAGTCCGCAGAGCATCAAGATCGTTACTCCTGCACGGCAACTTGGCATTGCAATTTGAACTTTCCGAAGTTGGCCTTCACCGTGCCGGGGCGCTCGCTGCCCTCCATCTTCGCTTCAACAACCGTACTCTTGCCCGGAAGCACGGAGAGGCTGCCGAGATCTTTCTTCATCTTCCCGCCGCTGGTCTCGAGTTGCTCTACGTGGGCAAGCTGCTGGCTGTGGCTAAGGAACGTCATGCGCAACAGTTGATTTCCAGAGTTGTAAGTCGCCGTCATCTCCAATTCGCTGCTCTTCGGGTTCCCGGCCGTGATGTAAGCAAAATGCGGAACCGTGGTACCCACTGCGATTCCAGATTGGTCAGGCGTAAATGTCACGTAGATCGCAAACCATGCGGGTACGGTTTTGGGCTTTGACTCGTAGGACACATACCTGGTTTCCTTGGGCGGAATGAGCAGCGTGGTCTGCGCTAACACCAGATTCAGATTGGGGTCCAACGGCAACAACTGCAAACGGCCGTTGGAATCGGAGGTAAAAGACTTCGGCCGGAGGGTTATCCGCACGGGGACGTCCTTATCGTTAATCAGGGTCAGCAAGCCCTTGGCCTGTTTGTGATATTCAGCACGGAACGGCGCGAGGCCTTGTGCGCGAAGGGCGGTACCTTGAACCAACACTGCAAACGCAACCAACAGAGGGGCAATTGTTCTTACGGGATATCTCATGGGTTATAGGTCACCGTCGTCGAAGCCATCAGTGTTCCCGTGTACTGGCCGGCATTCTGACCGCCGGGAACAGTAATTCGTACGTAGATTGTGAGCGGCGAAGAGGAACCAGGAGGCGCAGCTCCATTGAATACCGTGATGGAGCTTCCGTTTCCCGTTCCTGTAAAGGTCGTGAAAGCCGAACCATCGGTACTGACTGCGATACTGCTTGCTGGCAGCGTGGAAGAACCCGACTGAGGTTCAGATGGCAAATAGACATTCATCGTTGAGGAAACAAATGTCTTCATCCCTGAATAAGTTGAATAACAGGCGATCGAGCGTGTTGCGTTGTGGCCCGAAATCATGTTGATCGTACTTATAGAGCCGCCGCAGATGGAGGTCAGCGATTGCGCGTGAAGTCCCGCGGCAAAGAGGAGAAATAGAAGGGCCGGATAAATTCTTCCGGCCCTTGAAGAATCGATCATGACTGTCCTCTACGGGGTGTAGACCACATCGAGTTGGAAGTTCACTGTTCCTGTGTAAGCGGCCGGCGCCTGCGTGGAAGGTATCTGCGCCTGAAGGTAGAAGTCGTAAGTGCTGACCATCGAAATGGCGGTTGTATTCGTGAACAGGGCCTGCAGCGCGTTAGCGGCGGTCGCGGCAGAGAAAGTCCCCCCACTGGTTTTGCCCGCGGCAATTGCCGTGGCGGGAAGAATATCGGTGGAACCGTCCGTCATGCTGTTTACCGACCAGGACAGAATCTGTGACGTTACGCTGGTATACAACCGCGCATAACTAAGGGG
>PLXP01000269.1 GCA_003151435.1 Acidobacteriaceae bacterium | reverse complement strand
TCAATGCTGCGGAAGCTGGGTTAGCAGATCCCTGGTGAATTGGGCTGTGGGTCAGGGAAATCCCAGGTCTCAAATGCGAGACCTGGGGCAACCCGGATGGACAGAGCAGTGGGCTATGGGAAGCTGGTGAGCCGGGGCGTGACGTGGGGCTTGATGGACGTGGCGCCGCCGGCGTTGTCGATGACGTTGGTGATCTCGCCTTTGTCGTCAAGCGCGACCGTGATCATGCTGTGGAAGCGGACGTTTGGGTTGACCGGCACTTCGATGGCGCGGGTGAGCACGACGTTGGGACGGCGGAAGACGCTGTAGACGCCGAGGCCCCAAGCCTCGTGGCTGGTGACGTTGTCGGCGACTTTATAGGAGGCCCATCCGTTGACGCCCTTGGCGCTGGTGAAGCTCGCCTGGTCCGGTGGATCGTAGGGGATTTCGGATTGATAGAAGTAGGTGCGGCCGCCGTTGCCGTTCCACAGCACCTGATACTCCTGGTGATGCTCGACGAGAAGGCCGTAGGCGGTGACGTTGTTGCCGTTGACGACCAGGCCGTTGGCGCTGACGTTGGAGTTCCAACCGACGCCGGCGCCGTGATCGGCACGCCAGATCCAGGTGTGATCAATGATGGTGTCGTTGCTGTTGATGCGCAGATCGACGCCAGCGCGGCCCACGCCCGCGCCGCCCACGCGGAAGAATATGTCATGCAGCGAGATGGGGTTTTTGGCATGGCTGGCTTTGCTGCCCTGCGAGCCCACTTCCATCAGCACCGGGGACTTGGCCGGCCCGGCATCGATGAGCAGGCCCGCAACGATGATTCCGTCTGCGTCTGCCGTAGTGATGGCCGCTGTGCCGTTGATGGGCTTCAATGTGGCAAAGCCCAACCCCATGACGATGGTGTTGCGGCGGTTGACCGCGATGGGCTCGGCAAGCTCGTAGATACCCGGCGTGAAGAGCACATTCTTTCCGCGGTCCAACTGCGCATTGATGGTAGCCGCAGTGTCGACACCGGCGCGCGCGATGTAGAAGCGGGAGAGAGGGATGGAGCGGCCGGGTGTAGCGCCCCTGTGCCACGTGATGCCGACGCTGTTGGTGCGCAGCTCGGGGACGAGGACGCTCCAGTGGTGGTGCGCGTCGACTTGAAGGAAGGGCTTCTCGCGGACGATGGGCGTTTGCGCGATGGTGGTATAGGGCGGCTTGGGCCACTCGCCCGCGGGCGGATGCACCACACCCTGAAAGACCATGTTCCAGTTGGCGCCAGTCCAGCCGGCCCACTCGCTGTTGCGCGTGAACCATTGCTGCTGCGAACCGGAATCGGTNNACGGCCCACTGCATGGTGCCGCCGGTGGGCGTGACGGAGAAGCCCTCAGCCGCGCGCCAGAACGTGCAGGTGGCGTTGTTGTGAGGGAGGCTGGCATCAACATGCACGTTGCCGGCGACGTGGACCGCATCAGGCGATGCGCCTGTGCCGACGACTTCTGTATAGAAGCCTACCGGCACGTCAAGGTGGTAATCGCCGGGCATGAA
This sequence comes from Acidobacteriaceae bacterium, assembly GCA_003151435.1. GTDB lineage: Bacteria > Acidobacteriota > Terriglobia > Terriglobales > Acidobacteriaceae > Telmatobacter. The sequence continues at coordinate 39,730 of PLXP01000269.1, read as the reverse complement.
GACGATGGCATTGCGCTCAGGCCCGAACTCGTTGTTGCGCTGCACAGCGTAGATTTTGTCGATCTGTTGCTGCATGGCGGCTGCGGGCATGGAGGGATCAAAGACGACGACGTTGGGCCCGAAGTCAGGATTTGGAGTTGGCTTTAACTCCGGCTGTGCCGCGGTTGCTGTTCCCACTGCGAATGCGAGGAGCCCGAGTATAGATGCGCATGGCACAGCTATGCGAAATCTCCTTATTTTACGAGGGCTTTCGCTTGTTTTCATTTTCATTTGTACGCCTCTCTCATCGCCACCCGGGCACCGGAATTTGCGGCCGGTTGTGCAATCCACGCGCAGCGAAACCTGACAATTGAAGTGCTCGTGAAGGGACAATCTTACTCTGTTTGCGAATGACTTTACACGGCACGGGCCCGAGAGCGAGAATGGCGCTGCACGCAAAGAGGACCAGAATGAAACCATCAATCACACGCCGGGATTTTGTGCGCATGGGCGCAGGTGCGGTGGCGGCAGGAGCGGCCGTGACATCTGCATTGCTTGAGCCGTCCACCTTGTTGGCGCAAGCACCGGCGACGAGCAGCAGCGGGCGCAAGATTCGTTTTGTCTCCATCGGCACAGGAATTCGCGGGTGCGATCTGCTGCGGTCGGCGCGCAAGGTTGCGACGGGCGAATGCGTAGGCACCGCGGACCTTTACACCATGCACCAGCAGGCAGGAAGAGAAGCGTGGGGCGCCGATATTCCGACGACGCGCGATTATCGTTCGCTGCTGGATCGCAAGGATGTGGATGCGGTGATTGTGGCCGTGGCTGACTTTCAGCATCGGCGCGTGGTGGTGGATTGCCTCGATGCGGGCAAGGACGTGTATTGCGAAAAGCCGATGTCGCACAACGTGGCCGATGGACTGGCGATGGTGGCGGCTGTGGAGAAGAACAAGCGCATCTTCCAGGCGGGCAGCCAGCGCGTGAGCAACATGGTGTACAAGAAGGCCGCGGAGATTTTTAAGTCGGGCCGGTTGGGCGAAGTACACCTGATCGAGGGGCACTCCGACCGCAACTCGCCGTCGGGCGCGTGGGTGTATCCCGTGGCGCCAGACGCGAGCCCGGAGACGATCGACTGGACGACGTGGATACGAGATGCGCCTTCGAGGCCGTTCGATGCGATGCGATTTTTCCGCTGGCGGTGTTTTGCGGACTATGGCGAGGGAGTCGCGGGAGATCTTTACGTGCATCTGCTGTCGGGCATTCATTGCATCAGCGGCATGAATGCGATTCCCAGCCGCGCGTATTCTACCGGCAGCCTGACCCACTTCAACGATGGGCGCGATTATCCTGACATGCTGGCCACGTTGTACGACTATCCGGGCGTGACGGTGAACGTGCATTGCAACCAGAACAATTCAGCCGGCGAGCCGATCATCTTTTACGGGCGCGAAGCGACCATGGTAATCAACGGCAACACACTCACCGTGACGCCGCAAGACACCGCGCCGCAGCCCGAGGGCTATTCGCTGAACGGCTGGACAGCGGCGGCAAAGAAACAGTATCTCGACGCATGGCATGCCGACCATCCCGCGGCGCAAGCCAGGCCGGGGCAAGCGGAAACCTTCTCGGCACCGCAGGGCTACGACGATACCGCCGACCACATTGCCAACTTCTTCCACGCCATCGAGACGCGGGAGCACGTGGTGGAGGATGAAGTGTTTGGAAACAACACCGCCATCGCATGCCACATGGCGAATCATTCCTACCTCCATCGCAACGCGGTCTCGTGGGACGCGTCTTCGCAAACCATCAAGGTTTAGCAGGAATCCGGGAGAAAGCATCATGAGTCATTCGTCGCGCAGAACTTTTTTGAAGGCTACGGGTGCGGTTGCGGCCGCAGCCTGTGTGGGCGCCGGTCGCCTGAGCGCCGCTCCGCTGAGCCAGCCTGTGGGCCTGCAGTTATATTCCGTACGTGAACTTTTGCCCAAGGACTTTGACGGCACGCTGCACCAGTTGAGCGCGGCGGGCTACAAGGAAGTGGAAGCTGCCGGCTACTACAACAAGACGGCAAAGGAGTTTCGCCAATCGATGGACCAGGCCGGCCTGCGCTGCGTGAGTACCCATCATCCGCTGGGTGTTTTGCGCCCGCAACTCGATGAGCTGATCGAGTACGGTCATGCGCTGGGATTCGATTACATGATCTGTTCCTCGTCTTCGCGCCGCGATCCCGCAGCCAAGGGGCCGCTGACGCTGGATGACTGGCGGTGGGTGGCGGGCGAGTTCAATCGCATTGGCGAAAAGGTAAAGGCCGCGGGCATGACCTTTGGATATCACAACCACATTCCGGAGTTCGGCACGGAGGGCGGCGTGGTGTTCTACGACGAACTGCTGAAGCAGACCGACCCGAAGCTGGTGTCGTTCGAGATGGATTGCGGCTGGGTGATGGCGGCGGGACACGATCCGGTGGCCTACCTGAGCAAAACGCCGGAGCGCTTCCCGCTGCTGCACGTGAAGGATATGGCGAAGGGGGCGAACGGAAAGTACAACTCCGTGATCATGGGCAAGGGCGAGTTGGATTATCACCCCGTGTTGCGCGCCGCGACGGGGCTGAAGCACTATTTCATCGAGCAGGAAGAGTTTACCGGCCCCATTATGGATGCGCTGCGCCAGGATGCCGAGTACATGCGCAAGTTCAGCCTGTAACGCGCAATCACAAGACAATGGCCGGGAAGTCGCAAGACTGCCCGGCCATTGTTTTGCGCGCCAAAGTTTCACTCTTCGACAAACGACTTGAGTCGAGACAGCGCCTGGTCCCATTGGCGGGAGACGAGATCGAGATACTGGTGCATTGCGGCGATCGGCTCGGGGTTGAATTGGAACAGGCTCTCGCGGCCGGCCCGCGTGCAGCGCACGATACCGGCTTTCGCCAACACGCGGAGATGCTTTGTGATGGCCTGCCGGGTCAGCCTGGACCCCTCGGTGAGTTGAGAGATGGAGTGAGGCTGACCGGAGCATAGCCGGGCGACAAGCGCGAGGCGGGTCTCATCGCCCAGCGCCGCGAAGAGCAGGGAATGCGCCGGACTGGTCGCGGATTTGGTCGCCGGCCTGCGATTAGACCGCGGGTGCGACATAGGCCTCGATGTTCTTCATCTGCTGCGTCCAGCCTCCATCGTTCCTACGGAACGCTTCAAGGCGGCGGTGGGCGGGAATCCTGTCGAAGCCCAATTCGGTAACCATCAGCAACGTGCCGGTTGCGGTGGGCTTGAGGCGGAATTCAACAAGCGTGGGCGTCTCTGGCGAGTAGTCCATTGCGGGATCGACCGAGTAAGGATGCCAGGTGAATGAAAAGAGACGTTCGGGCTCCATGGCCTGGATGACGGCGCGCCACGTGACATGTTCGTAGCCGGGATGAAGGATCTGGCCCTGCGCGGGCTGGCCGGGAACAAAGGGCACTTCGATGTTTACGCGAAACCACTCGCCGAACTCGCGGGAGTCGGTAAGGGCGCGCCAGACGCGGGAAACGGGGGCCTTGAGTTCGATCTGTTTTTCGATCCTGTCGTTCATGTTGAGCAACCTCCAGGTTGCATATTAGAACGGTGTCGAGAGAATCGCAACCGTTTAGTTGCTTATTTTTGATCTCTGTTGATGGGGCACGGATTGTGGGCGGATGAAGGTTGGTGACTCCCACCCTTGCCGCAAAGTACGCGTCAAGGATGGGGCACCCGGGCTTGAGTGGGGCAACCTGGGGCAAGAACAGAGACGCGGCAAGGATGGGGCACCCGGAATTGAGTGAGGCTACCGGGCGGTGGGGTTTCGGGTAGGCTTGAGCTATGAGTGTTTTTGACGAGAAGCGGGCGGAACTGGAGCGGCACGAGTTCATGATGGGCGTGGAGCGGGGACGGCTGGCGGTGGCGCTGGACCTGCTGACCGATTCGCTGATTATGGTGGGGCAGCACGGGGTGTATTGCGCGTCGAGCCGCAACCCTTCGAAGCCGGCGCTGGACCTGCAGGCGGTGTTGAGCGGCATGGAGGGCGCCAAGGCGCTAATCCAGTCGGTGATGGAGGAGTTGCGGGCGCAGCGGGAGGCTGCCCGCGAGACAGGCGGACCTGGCGGCGCGTCGGGGAGCTAAACCGCCGCCGGGCCCGAAAATACGGTATGCTGAAAGAGCGCGCCCGTAGCTCAGCTGGATAGAGCGAACGCCTCCGGAGCGTTAGGTCGGGAGTTCGAATCTCTCCGGGCGCACCATCCTTTCGACTTGACACTCTCCCTCATTGACTTGTTTCTCAGTCTCGGCGTGGCACACACCGCGCGGGGAGTGGTGCGTTTCCCGTTTAAACTGAAGAGGAGCCGCGAGCCCTTGATCACGCGGCCGGACAAGGCCAAAAAATGCATCTCCATTTTCCATTTACCGCCCTCACAATCCTGTGGACTCTGACCTTCGCGGCGCACCTGGTGCTGCTGGTCGTGCTGATGGGCCGGGACCGCGTTGCGCGTTTCCCGTGGTTCACAGCCAGTATCGTGCTGGTTGCGTTGCGGCTGCTGTCGACCCGGCTGCTGTTTGGCCGCCTGCCGCAAATGACCCTGAGCACCATGTTCATCGTCATGGCCGATATTGGCGCCATCATCGGCCTGATGGTGGTGCTGGAGCTGGCTCGGAGGGCCTTTGGGCGCGTGCGGCGCGCGACCTGGGTGACAGGCGCGCTGGTGCTGATGGCGCTGGGCGCGGCTGTGCTGGCGCTGTGGGGGCCGTGGCCTGCGTGGAAGACGCTCACCGCGCGCTCCACGATGTCGACGCTGCAGTTGCTGCAATTGATCGCGCAGAAGGCCAGCCTGCTGGTGGACGTGGAGACGATCGCGCTGGGGATGCTCATCGTGTTGTTCGGCCGGCGGTTCAAGGCCGGTTGGCGCAGCCACACGCAGCAGATTGTCATTGGCCTCTCCACCGCATCGATTGCGCAGCTTGCGATGCAGGGCGTGTGGGAGACCATCGCCCGCACGGCGGTGGCGCACAGCATGGCGGACTACGAGCGCATTGTCGGCCTCCGCGAAAAGCTGTTCAACACCAACACCGTCGTCTACCTGGCCGTGCTGGTGTGGTGGATCGTCTGCCTGTGGATCGACGAGCCGGAGACGTCCAGCGCAGCGCCGGTTCGGACGGAGCTTTCGGGGTCGGTGAGTGAGGCGGAAGCGAGCACGGTTGAACAGGGTGAGGAATCGGAAGGGCATTAAGCAGTTGGGGATGCAGACAAAGGCGGCTGCCGGAGAGTCCGGCAGCCGCCTTGTCGTTTCGTGAGTTGGCGTGGCTATTTTTGGGCTGTGAGGACCGGCTTCTTTGCCACTGGCGCGGACGGATTGACCTGCGCGTTGAGGTAATCGGTGAGGTCGTCGACGTCTTGCTTTGTGCCGGAGAGGGGCGGCATGAAGCGTCGATACGGCGAGTCGGCCTTGTATTCGTGGAGCATGACGAGGAAGTTATTGATGCCGGCGCGATCGCGTCCGTCGAGCAGCGTCCGCAGGGAACGATAGCCGCCGAGGGTGTGGCACGATCCGCATTCGCCGCGGAAGATGGCTTCGCCGCGCGAATAGCTTGACGGAGGCGGATTCCCTGCCCCGGCGTTCCAGGTCCACTCCGAATGAGCGAGGTAGCCCTCGGTGTTGATTCGGCTCACATAGCTGACTCGGACACCATTGGAGAACATCCAGCGGCCGATGACGTAGGGCTTGCGCAGCATTTCGCGCGCGTACTCGCCTGCGCCCGTGGCAATGAGAGCGAGCAGCAGCACGCTCACGGCATGGGAGAGATTGAAGTCCACGGGGTTGCGATAGGCCAGGTAGTAGGCAACGCCCACGATGGTGGCGGACGTGGTGACGATGATGAGGGCGATGCGCGTGACCGAGGAGAACGTGCCACCGGCAATGGTGTCAATTCCCAGAGTAAGCAAGGCGCGTTGCGATGCGGGCACCATGAAGAGATACCACACCAGCAGGAAGGGCGTGGCGACGAACGACGGCACCAGCCACTTGACGCTCCACTGCACCATGCTGGTTTTGAGCGCGGGCTGCTTGTCGCCATCGATGCGGCTGGAGGTGATGAGCGCCCAGACGCCGGCCAGCGATGTGCAAACACCGGTTCGCAGCAGCAGGCTGGGCCAGTAGGTGGGGTTGAAGAAGGCGTTCCAGAATTTGCTGGCCTCCTGGCCCGTGCCGGCGACCGCGAGCCAGGCATCGCCCGGCGTGAGCATGAAGGCGAGAATGCCGTTGATGATGATAAGCGTGAACACCGACGCCACGGCATAGGCCCAGCCCACCTTGAGGTGCAGCCTGGGATCGATGCGGTCCCACGTGGAGTAGTAGACCGCGATGGTGGTAAGTTCGACCATGAAGAAGACCCATTCGATGGCCCAGCCGAAGACGAAGTTGTGGATGAGCGTGCTGGTGGCCTCAGGATGCGTGAGGCCGATGGCGAACCAGATGCCCACGCCGGAGACGGTGCCGAAGACGCCGGTGAGGATGAGAAAGAACTTGGAGTGGCGGACGAGCTGCTTGTGCCATTCGGCGGCGACTTCCTTGTCGGCCATGCGCATGGCTTTGCGCTCGGCCATGGGGAGATAAAGGCCGCCGCCGACCGCGAACTGCGAGATCATGACATGGAAGATGGCGATGAGGCCGATGACCCAGCCCGAGCCCAGGTGCGGAATGTCCCAGAATGGATAGTTCATATTTAGCTCCTAGCCTTCTAGCTCCTAGCTTCTAGCTTCTTTGTGCCGGGACCGGGGCTGTTCTATTCAGCACGGCGGCCTGGAAGCTAGAGGGTGGAAGCTAGTAGCTGCTTCAACGGATCGTCCAGTAGCCGATGGCGGTGGTGGCGAGCAGCAGGATGACCGCCGCAAGACCGAAGTAGTGAGCTGCGCGGCTGCGCCGGCCTGCCTCGCGCTCGACATCGTAAAAGGGGATAAGAATCCACAGCACAATGCCTGCGGAGAACAGCAGCAGTCCCGCGATTTCGCCGAACTCGCCGGGAAGCCAGTTGCCCAGCAGCTTGAGCATTTCAAAGGGACTCATGAAGTACCACTCGGGATGAATGCCCATGGGAGCGGGCGACAGCGCGTCGTACTGCTTTCCCAGCGACCACGGAAAGACCGAGGCCAGCAGCGCCAGAATGTTGAGCGAGATGAGCCACATGGCCAGGTCCTTGCGCAGGAAACCGGGCATGAAGGGAATGCTCTTGCGTTCGCTCGCGGGCTTGGCCTCTTCGCAGGGGGGGACCGCGTTGCCATGGCGCTGGACCAGCCATAAATGAAAGCCGAGCAGGGGAAGAAAGACTGCAGGGAGCACCACGACGTGAAGCGCGAAGAAGCGCTGGACGGTGAATTCGCTGACCTCAGGGCCGCCGCGCAGCATGTTGGCGATGGCCGGGCCGATGAGCGGAACCGCCGCGGGAATTTCAAGGCCGACCTTGGTGGCGAAGTAGCTCAGCTCGTCCATGGGCAGCAGGTAGCCGGAGAAGCCGAAGACCGTGGCCAGGCCGAGCAGCGCCATGCCGCTGAGCCAGCCGAATTCGCGCGGCTTGCGGTAGGCCTTCATGAAGAAGACCGAGAACATGTGCACGAAGATGGCGAAGAGCATGAGGTTCGCCGACCAGGAGTGGGCCGAACGAATGAGCCATCCAAAGTGCATGACAAACGTGATTTGCCTGACCGACTCGAAAGCCTCGGCGCCGGGACGGTAGTAGACCAGCAGCAGCACGCCGGTGAAGCACTGCACGAGGAAGAGGAACAGCGAGATGCCGCCCCAGTAGTACCAGAAGGATTGGGAGTGAACGGGAACTGTCTTGTGGCGCGCGAAGGCGGCCATCTCCGACAAGCCCAGGCGATCATCGACCCAACCGTAAACGGAGCTCGAAACGGTTTTTGAAGTCATGCGGCAATCCTTAACAGTGATCAGTGGTCAGTGATCAGTGATCAGTGGTCAGTGGACAGTGATCAGTGATCAGGCGCGTGAGACATCCACGCCGGTGTCGTTGACGGCCACTTTGAAAAGCTTGAGCGGCTTGGGCGGAGGCCCGCTGACATTGGCGCCAGTATACGGGTTGTAGACACCGCCGTGGCAGGCGCAGTGGATGCGGTCGGCCTGGGGCTCGTATTGCACCGTGCAGCCGAGGTGAGTGCAGACAGCGGTGAGGGCCACCCATTTGCCATCCGCGTGATGAATGAGCATGGCGGGAGCGGTGCCGAACTTGAACATCAGCACGGAACCGGTTGGCAGCTTTTGCGCGTCTTTGAGGGTGACCTCGGTGATGGCGGTGGCGTTGGATGCCATCTCCATGGGCGAGGCCAGGTAGCGGTAGATGGGATAGCCCAGGGCCGCGGTGTAGCACAGGCCCGCTGCTCCAGCCGCTGCGAGAAAGGCGCGGCGGGTGGTGGCTTCGCCGGACGACTCAGGCACGGGTTGCGGCTTTGGCTCTTCGAGAACGATGTGAGTGCTCATAACGCCGCTCCTTCCATGGGCTTTTGCGCGCGGGCTACGACAGAGACGAGCCAGCCAACGACGCCGAGGCCGGCAACGAACAGCACCAGGAAAATGCCGACGACGCCCCAGTTGGTGACCACGACTCGATCCCACACATTGAAGCCCTTGCTCAGCAGGGTGAGGTCGCGTACACCGTCGCGATAGACGGTGAAGGCAATTTCAGTGAGGAGAGCCACGAGGGCGCCTGTCCACGCCAGCCAGTTTGCGGAGACTTTTGCGAATCCGGCGATGCACCCCACCAGAACGGCCACGACGACCAGGGCGAGCCACAGATAACCGGCATAGCCTGCAAAGCGATAGAGGGAGTCATGGACGAGACCGGTCTTGACCGCTGCGGGCTGAACGCTCGCCGCCCACAAGCCGGCAGCGAGATAAACCACGCCGAAGAGAGCGGCGACCTTGCCACCTAGCCCGGCCACGAATCGCTTTTCTTCGGCGGTAAACGTGCTGCGGCCCGCGAGATAGACCATCCAGAGGCCGCCAATGAACAAACCGCCGGCCAGCATCAGCAGCCAGCGCGGGGTGAGGGTGGGATCGCCCGCAGGCAGGTAGGCGCCGGCGGCTGAGGCGGAGTACATCTGCTGCCACGCCTCGGGACGCAGCATCAGCGTCATGTTGGTGGAGAGCAGGCGCGCGATGAAACCCGCCAGCACCCACGCGCCGAGGCCCAGCCACCAGGCCGATTTGCCTTTCTCAAGCCGCCCGCTGAACTGGTAAAGCAGCCAGTAGGTCAGGGTGAGAATGCCGATGATGGAGATCCAGTAAAGCCCGATAAGGACGCTGCTGGTGTAGAGAGCGCGGCCATAGAGCACCTGGGCAAACAGGAGCGGCGGCACGGCCAGGTTGATGACGTAGGTCATGACCACCGTGAGACGGCGCGCCATGGCCCGCGCAGCGACGAGCGAGGCGGGTGAACCGCGGAAGAGGCTGAGAAGGACCGCCAGCAGCAGGCCGCCCAGCAACATCTCCACAGCGACAAAGTGCAAGGCCAGCGTGACGATATGCAGCAGCTTGAAGAGCCATATCGGGGCCGGCAAGGGAATGGGATCGACGGCGGGAAATAATTGCATGGCGCTCTAGAGATTTCCTTTCACTCTCCAGGTGGAAACGATGGGCAAAGACAGGCTTCGCGAGGGACTTGAGAGGGCCCGCGCCACCCGGTTTTGGCAGGGTGGCGCGGGCGGTGTGGAGGGGAGGCCGAAGACGTGCGAAACATTTTGGACTGTTTCTCTCCAATTTCAATTTGAAGGATTAAGTTATCGCTGGAGGGAAACCGTGGTATGTGATGACGAGCACGTTCTGCTGTGACACTCTCGGCTAGACTCTTTTTTGTTCACCCAACGATCGCGACCCGGGCGTATCGGGTCAGGGCGTTCCGGGGCAGGTACGATCTCGACGAGGCCAGCCATGGAGAGATGCAATTCGTCGATGCAACTGACGCGGGCGGCCGATTATGGCGTGCGCGTGATGGTCTATTTAGCCGCGTTGCCGCGCGACGGGCGCGTGTCGCTGCTGTCGCTGGCCGAGGCCACGGGCGCGCCGGAGAGCTTCCTTTCGAAAGTGCTGCAGGCCCTGACGCGCGCCAGGCTGATTTCTTCGCGGCGAGGGCAAACGGGCGGTTTTGAGATTTCACTGCGCGGCCGCCAGGCCTCGATGCGCGAAGTGATTGAGGCCATTGACGGACCGGTGATCTTGAACGTTTGCCTGGTTGCGGGAAGAAGTTGCGCAAGGAAGGCATGGTGTCCGGCACACCCGGTGTGGGCGAAGGCACAGAAAGCCATGCTGGACGTTTTGGATGAGGCTTTTATCGCCGATCTGGCCGCGCAGAGTGGGAAATCCCGCAGTTCCGACCCAATCCCTCTGCTCCGCGAATGAAAACGAGGCCTTCTCGGCAGATCATCTTTTTGAAGTTCAGGGGACGATTTGGCTGACGCAGGCCGGTGCAGCTTCGGGGGAAAGATCCGTTTTGCGAGGCGATCCGGCTTTGCATCCAAGGGTTCAGGAGAAGAACGGGATGCGCATAATCAGGATTGTGGCAATGGTGATGGCAGCGACGGTGGTCTTCGGCGTGGGATGCAAGAAGAACACTGTCGACAAGGGCGCGTTCAAATCCGCACTGAACAGCTATTACAGCGCCCGCCAGGAGTGTTTGTGGACTGCGCCCATCAAGTTTCCGGCGCAGGCGGATACGTCGAATGACGAGCAGACAAAGGGCTATGATGCGTTGACCGATGCGGGCCTGTTGACGCGCAAGTCGGCGGAGAAGAAGCGGTTCCTGATCGGGTCAAAGCAGGTGAACGACTATGACCTGTCGGACAAGGGGCGTACAGCGTGGACGGCCGACCAGACGCAGCCGGGGTATGGCAATTTCTGCTACGGGCACGCCGAGGTGACCGCGATCGACAGCTATACGCCGGCCGACGACAACGCAACCCAGTACAACGTGACCTATCACTATGCGGCGGGCAGTTTGCCGGGCTGGGCTGATTCCACCGAGATGAAGACGGCGTTTCCGAAGCTTGCCTCAGAGAGTTCGGGGCAGCAGACGGCAACGGCCAAACTGGCGAAGAGCAACGACGGGTGGATGGTGCAGAGCGTGCAGCCGGGTACTCCGCAGATGTAGGCTCTCTCTCCAACTTTCGGTCGAGACTCCGCTACATCCGGCCCCGTATACTGGCAGCCTATGTTTGAGGCGATCCGTACCATGACCGTCTGGGGACTGCTGGCGGCAGGAATTCCCGCACTGCTTTCCGCCCAGGCCGCCGTCCCCGGCGCTCTTCCCCCAGGCCAGCAGACCATCCAGAGCAGCGAGGGCGCACAGGCGGCGAAGAGCGGCCCGGAAGTGAGCCCTCTCCACGCGATGCAACTGGATGTGCAGCACCGGCCCATCACGGCGGGCGGCTTTGTGAAGACGGGGCCCGTGATCTTTGAGGACGTCTCAGAGAAGGCCGGGCTGACGCGGTGGACCCACAAGATGGGCACGCCGGCGAAGGGCTACATCGTCGAGACCAAGGGCTCGGGCGTGGGGCTTATCGACTATGACAACGATGGCTGGCTCGACATTTACATTGTGAACGGCTCGACCTTCAACGCGCTGGACGGCAAGGAGACGCCGCCACATGCCGCGCTGTTCCACAACAACCACGACGGCACGTTTACCGACGTGGCGGCCAAGGCCGGCGTGACCAACGACCGCTGGGGCTTTGGCGTGGCTGTGGCCGACTATGACAACGACGGCTGGCCGGATATCTTTGTGTCGAACTGGGGCAAGAATCGTCTGTACCACAACAACCACGACGGCACCTTTAACGACATGGGCGAGAAGGCCGGCGTGACGCTTGGCAACTGGTCAAGCGGCGCCACGTGGGGCGACTACGACGGCGATGGTCGTCTGGATCTGTTTGTCGCGGGCTACCTGCACTATGACAGGAATAACCTGCCCATCGCCGGAGAGAACGGCGTGCCCAATGCATTCTGCACCTTTCGCGGTGAGCAGGTGAGTTGCGGGCCGAGAGGGCTGAAGGGCGAACCGGATCATCTGTTCCACAACAACGGCGACGGGACGTTTACCGACGTGAGCGAGAAGGCCGGTGTGGCCGATAAGCCCGGCTACTACGGACTGGGCGCTGTGTTCGCGGATATCAACAACGACGGCAAGCCCGACCTGCTGGTGGGCAACGATTCGACGCCCAACTATCTGTACCTGAACAAAGGCGATGGCACGTTTGAGGATGTGAGCTACGCATCGGGCTTCGCGCTGAACGAGGCGGGCCGCGAGACGGCGTCGATGGGCATCGCGGTAGGCGACTACCAGAACAACGGCATGTTGGACATTTTCGACACCACATTCTCTGACGACTACAAGCCGCTGTACCGCAACGAGGGCGATGCGAACCTGACGGACATCAGCTATCAGCTGGGAATCGCGGAGATTTCGGTGCCGTTCCTGAGCTGGGGCGACGCCTTTATGGACTACGACAACGACGGCTGGAAAGACCTGCTGATGTCGGACGGGCACGTGTATCCCGAGGCGGACAAGTACGCGTGGGGAACGAGTTGGAAGCAGCGGCCGATGCTCTTCCACAACATGGAGGGCAAGCGTTTCGAACCGGTGCCGGCGGTGGAGGGCACGGGGCTGGCGGTGGTGATTGCCGGGCGCGGAATGGCCGTGGGCGACCTGTTCAACGACGGAAAGCTCGACGCCGTGATCAACGTGATGGACGGACCCCCGGTGCTGCTACGCAATGTATCGCCGGACAAAAATCATTGGCTGGAGTTGAAGCTGGTGGGCGGAGTGAAGAGCCCGCGCGACGCGGTGGACGCCGCGGTGTACGTGACTGCCAACGGCATGAAGCAGCGCGGGGACGTGATCAGCGGAGGCAGCTACCTGTCGACCAACGACCTGCGGCCGCACTTCGGCCTGGGCCAGGCGACGACCGTGGATGCAATCGAGGTGCATTGGCCCAGCGGCAAGGTGGAGAAGTTTACCGTGCCGGGCGTGGATCGCATTGTGACGCTGACGGAAGGAACGGGGAAGTAAGCGTCTTTGCCGGATGAAACGCTCCGGGCACGGATTGGGCACGGATTTGCAAAAACTGTGCCGGGAGTGTTTCAATCATGTAATTGAAACAGGGGTGCTCCGATAGGCGGGGCTGAGAAATACCCTCGAACCCGATCCGGATAATACCGGCGTGGGAAGTTTTCGAAGTGGCTCCTAGACGGATCACACAGCGGACTCTCTTGTTTCAGTTGAAAACAATGAGGAGTCTATGCCCGCAGCGACCGTTTCCCCCATTCAATCTGTTTCTTCGACGCCCATGCGGCGCTCATGGCGTGCGAGCCGCGCTCGAATGGCGGCTGGAGGCGGCCTGTTCCGGGGCCGGTTGATCGCGGGATGGATGCTGCTGTGCTGCGTGGGTCTCACCGCGGGCGCATTTGCGCAGGATCAGACGCCCCCTGCCAGCCCGGCGAGCTTGCCTGCATCCTCCAATCCTGCCGCGCCTGCACAGTCGATCCCTCGTGTCGTTACGACCGTCACCGTCCACGATGAGGCGAAGGATAACTATCTTCCTGAGACTGTCACGGCAGGCACTCTGGAAGGCGCTCCGCTGCGGGAGACGCCGATCTCAGTCACGGTGGTGACACGCGACCTGCTGAGCGATCAAGGTGCGCGGGTGCTGTCGGACGTGGTGAAGAATGACGCCTCCATCGGAGAGGACTATGCGCCGGTGGGCTACTACGGCGACTTTGAGATTCGCGGGTTTCCGATCGATCTGGCCACCGGTTTGCAGATCAACGGCATGACGATTGCGGGCGAACAGGATGTGCCGCTCGAAAACAAGGAACGCGTCGAGTTTTTGAAAGGCATCGCCGGCGTGGAGAGCGGAGTGGCTTCGGCGGGCGGGCTGATCAACTACGTGACCAAGCGTCCGGCAGTGGTGCAAGCGCTTGACCTGGCCACCGATCATCGTGGAAGCAGCTTTGGTGCGGTCGATCTGGGGTCACTTTTCGGCGGGCAAAAGCAGGTTGGCGTGCGGGTGAATCTTGCCGGAGAAAAGATCGAGAGCTATGTGAACGACGCCAACGGCTGGCGCGCGGTGGGCGCAGGCGCGGCCGATTGGAAGATCAGCCCGAAGGCAATTCTTAAAACCGATTTCGAATACCAGCACAAAGTGGAGCGCTCGGTATCGGGCTACCAGTTGCTTGGAGGGACCACAGTTCCCTCTCTGGATGAGGTTCACCCGTCAACGATGCTGGGCAAACAGTCGTGGTCAAAGCCGAACACCTTTGACACATTCAACACGGGCGCACGGTTCGACTATGATTTGGCGCACGCGTGGCGCGCCTTTGGCGCGGCGAGCTTCAGCCATTCGCTGATTGACGACAACGTGGTCTATGCCTACGGGTGCGCGTATGAAGCTGCATGCACCGATATGGGCGGCACTGCGCCCGACTACTTCTTTGCGCCTGACGGCGGATACGACATCTACGACTATCGCAACCCCGGCGAGTTGCGCATCAACGCGCAGGCCGAGGCGCTGGTAGCCGGGCACATCAGGACCGGCGCAGTGGGTCACGATGTCGCGGGCGGGGGCGTGCTGTTTCGGCGCAGCGTACAGATGCCGTCAACGGCGGTGTATGACTACGTGGGTTCGGAAAATATCTACCAGCCGAATCAAGCCTTCCCAATTGAGCTGGTGAATGGCGCACCAGACAAGGCCGGACCGCGCGTGCTGTACGAAGATAATCATCAATCGGCCGCGGTGCTGCAGGATCGCATTCATTTGCCCGGCCGCATTCAATTGCTGGCGGGGGGCAGGTTCGATTCAGAGCGCGACCATAACATCTCTGGCACAACCAGCACGGGCGCGCTCAACATCTCGAACAAGCTCATTTGGCTGCCGCAATATGCGATCACGTTGGACCCCGGCAGCAATCTGACGCTCTATGCCAACTACAACGTGATGCTGTCGCTGGGGCCGCAGGCGCCGTGGTGGGCGGGCGGATTCTACTTGTCGCCGTTCTATACGCGCCAGGCCGAAGTAGGAGCGAAGTATGAGCCCGGGCAGCGCATTCTTTTGACAACAGCACTGTTTCACATGCGCGCACCGTTCTTTTATCCAAAGGTGATTGATGACGCGGGCGATCAGAGCTTCGTATCCCAAGGCCGCGAGACCCACGATGGCATCGAGTTGAACGCGGAAGGCAAGGCCGCGGACTGGCTGCACTTGACGGCTTCGGCAGCCGCCATTCGCGCACAGGCCAGCGACACCGGCACGCCGGCGTTTGACAACAAGCAGGTGATCAATGTTCCTCGCTTGCGCACAACGCTGTTTGCGGATGTGGCGCTGCCCCACGCGCGCGGCCTGCACCTGATGCCGGGATGGAGCTACACGGGCCGCAAGGATGCCACACGCGATGATACGGTGAGCGTTGCCGGCTTCAACCTGTTCAACCTGGGCGCGCGCTATACGCCGGGCGGCGAGCAGGGCCGCGTAACGCTGCGCCTTTACGCCGACAACATTACGGACAAGCGCTATTGGAAGGACACGGGCGCCAGCTACGGCGACACCTTCATTCACCTGGGGGCACCCACGACGGTGCGGCTCTCGGCACATTACACTTTCTAGAACCCTGCGGCGGCTGGAAACGAGGACACGGCTCGAATGAGTTCAGCGATGAAAGCGCACGGATTGGACGGAACGCTGGTTGAGCCTGATTGGCCTCCGCTGACTCTTGACGAAGTGCGCGGGGTTCTTGGCGAATATCAGAACCTCGGTGAACCGACAAAACTTTTGAGCGTCAGTCCGCGGCCGTTTTCAGCGGCCAGCGTTGTGGCCACTCCAAGCGAGCACGTGTTCATCAAACGCCATCACCGCGCCGTGCGCGATGCGAATGGATTGAACGAAGAGCATCGGTTCATCGCATATCTGCGCGCCCATGGAGCGGCGACACCGCGAGTGTACGCAGCGGCTTCAGGCGCGACGGCGATTGAGCTGGACGAGTGGACCTACGAGGTGCATGAAACTTTGGACGGCGCAGACCTGTATGAAGACGCGCTCTCGTGGACGCCGTTTCAGTCTGTCGCACATGCGCGATCGGCGGGACAGGCACTGGCGCGGCTGCATCAGGCGTCCGCGGGGTACGACGCGCCTGTGCGCAAACACAGGCCGCTGGTCGCGGGGTTCACGATCTTTGCCGGACCTGACCCCGGCGCGGAACTGAACGATTACATTGCCGCACGGCCTGCACTCGCCGATTATCTCGAGCGGCGTTCGTGCCGCGACGAAGCTCTTGAATTGCTTGCTCCATTTCACGCGGAGTTGCTGCAGCTGCTGCATGCAGTGCCGCCACTATGGACGCACAATGACCTTCATGCTTCGAATTTGCTGTGGAGCGACTCGAGCGCCGATGCGCGGGCCGTGGCGGTCATCGACTTCGGACTCGCCGATCGGACGAGCGCTGTGCATGATCTGGCGCAGGCAATCGAACGCAACATCGTTGAGTGGCTTGCACTGGTCGAAGAACCGTTGCACCCCGAACGCGTGCCTGTGCATTTCGACCACCTGAATGCGCTGCTCGATGGATACGAGTCGGTGCGCCCTTTCAAGTGTGAAGAAGCCGCAGCGCTCGCGCCCATGACCGCGCTGTGTCATGCCGAGTTCGCGCTGTCGGAGACGGATTACTTTCTCAGCGTGCTGCATTCGGAAGAGAAGGCTCGCATGGCTTGCGAAGGATACCTGGTCGCGCACGCGCGATGGTTCCGCGGCGCGGGCAGCAAACTGCTGGATGCGCTTCGCGCATGGGCTGCAGTGCATGGACAAGTGCATGACGCGGTGCGGCGATGAACTGGAATGGAATTGCGCAATTTTTTGCGGATCACTGGCTTGAACTTGCAGGCACCGTCACTACCGTGCTGGGCATCTGGCTCACAACGCGCCGCCTGCTGATCTGCTGGCCCATCACGTTGGCCGCCGATGTTCTGTACCTGGTCGTTTTCTATCGCGCACAGTTGCTTTCGGATGCACTCCTGCAGGTGTTCTTTATTGTCTTTACGCTCTATGGCTGGTGGCACTGGTGGCGCGGCGTGCGCCTGGAAGGCGAAGTGCGCGTAGAGCCGCTGGCGATGTCGAGCCTGTTGCTGGCGTTAGCGGCTGGCGCTGCAGGAAGCTTTGTGCTGGGCGAGTTGGCCAAGCGCCTGCACGCAGCGCTGCCCTATCTCGACGCCACATTGGCGAGCTATAGCCTGGTTGCGAGTTGGTGGCAGGCGCGCAAACACACCGCCAACTGGGGTCTCTGGATCGTTGTGGATCTCATCTACATCGGCGAGTATCTCTACAAGGACTTGTGGCTCACGGCCGTTCTCTATGCAGGTCTTGTCGCACTCGCCGTGCTGGGATTGCGCGATTGGCGGCGCGCATCCGCCGCGGCCTAGACCGCGAGTTGCACCGCGTTGTGCAACGGCTCGCCATTGATGAAACGCCGCAACTCATCTACCGCAATTTGGAGTGAGCGCGGCGCGAACTGCGGACTCGATCCGGCTACATGGGGCGTGAGCAACAGATTTGGGCAACTCCAGAGAGGATGCCCGATGGGCAACGGCTCGGGGTCAGTCACGTCGAGGGCGGCGCGAATTTTTTCCGCGTTCAACGCCGCTACCAGGGCATCGGTATCGACGATAGGTCCGCGGGCGGCATTCACCAGCAGCGCGCCTTGACGCATTAAGCCTAGCTGTTCGGCACCGATCAATCCACGCGAGTCCGAGGTGAGTGGGAGGATCAGCACGACTACATCTGCGCGCGGCAACAGGCCGTTCAATTCGCTTACGGCGTGCACCGGCGGCTGGGTGCGAGGAGTGCGGGCCACACGCAACATCTCCACGCGAAACGGCGCAAGCATGCGCTCAATCTCTTTACCGATGGCGCCGTGACCCACCAGCACTACGGTCTTTCCTGTGAGCTCTTCAAGCATCACCGGCGGATACAAAGGCCGCGGGTCTCCGCTCAGGCGCTCGTAGTGCGCGGTGGCCTCACCGCGGCGGCGCCAATCGCCCGAGTGTTGAATGTCAAGGTACAGCGGAAAATATTTCAGAGTGGCGAGAATGGCGGAGAGGGCCCACTCGGCGGTGGAGATGTTGTGCGCGCCGTGCGCATTGCAAATGGTCACGTGCGGCCCGACCGCACCGGGAATCCACTCCGTGCCCGCCATCAGGCAGAGAACCAACCGCACTCCGCGCAGTCGAGGCCAGACGCGCAGAGCGCGCGTCGAATACGGATCGGGGATCCACACATCGATTTCAACGTCGTGATCCAAACCATCGGCCAGCGGAATCAACTCGATTCCCGCCGGCATGACACTCAGCAGCCCTGCATCCAATTTCGCCGGATAACCCACTCGTAGCATAAGAACCCTTTGCCTTTATGCTACATGCACGGTTCGATTGCGACGGTGGAAGAGCCGGACGATTTTTGTCCTGTTGACGCGCCCCACTGAAAACCGTGAGACTGGTCACCGCTGCAGCGAGCTCGAATGAAGCATTCTTAATTCATGCAAGCTGTTCACCGTAGGATACGACGATGCGCCTGAGATTAGACAAGACGTGGTCCCAGCAACAGCTTGCGGTGAAGCTGCGCGCCTCGGGGCGGGAGCGGCAAGGCTTCCTCACGTGGGAGCGCCAGCGGCTGTTGATCCACGCCGCGAAGACAGCGCTGGCAGCGGCGCTGTGCTGGTGGCTGGCGCTGCGGTTTGGCCTGCACGATGGCTATTGGGGCGCTATCAGCGCCATCATCGTGCTGCAGTCGAACTTCGGCGCCACCATCACGGCCTCACGCGATCGCATTCTCGGCACGGTCATCGGAGCAGCGTTCGGGTTTTCGTTTTCGCTGTTCGGTGAGCTGCCATGGAACTATATCGCAGCGGTGTTTGCGGCGGTAGCGCTTTGCGGATTGCTGGGGTTTCGCAGCAGTTCGCGCCTGGCCGGGGTCACCATCACCATTGTCATGCTGGTGCAATCCAGCTCACATAAAGCGATTGCGCTCGATCGCGTGCTGCAAGTGGTTCTCGGCATCGTTGTAGCCGTCGCGGTTACTACGCTGGTCTTGCCCGATCGTGCCCGCCTGCGCCTGCGGGATGGACTGGCGCAGGAGTTCCTTGTGCTGGGTGCGTTTTTTGAGGCGATTCTTGAGGGGTTTCGCGGCGCCCCGGCCGAGAACCTGGGGGCCCTGCGCCAAGATGCTCTCGCCATGCTGCGCGGCAACAACCAGCTGCTCGAAGCCTCACGCAATGAACCGTCCGGGGGGCCGGGCTGGCGAGAAGGCCTGGGCATGCTGGCGCAGTTTGGCCGTTCGCTCTTCGATTCGCTGGTAGCGCTCGAACTCGCCGTAAAAGAAAGCCGCGACGACGGCTATGCGCAGCAGCTTGAGCCTGCGCTTGGAAAGCTCGTCACGGACATTCATGCGGGGTTTCACTACGTAGCCGGGTGCATTCACAATTGGCGCTTCCATGTGCCGCCGGAAGGACTTCATCTGGAGGATGACATCGCGCAGTTGGAAGACCGCATGTCGGCTGTGCGGCCGAAAGGCATCGCATTTTCACAGGCCGAGATTTTGCGCGCTTATGCCGTGCAGCTGCATCTGAAGCAGATTGCGCGGCTGCTGAGGGCCTCGCGCGTTGAGACCAGCCGCGCGGTTGGCGAAGCGCAGAAATCGTAGCAGACGCTGAACCGAGGTTGGCTACGCGATGTGCTTGCGCAGAGCCGCAACGCAGTCTTCGATTTCCTTGATGGTGACAGCGTAACCGAAACGCAGGTGCCCCTCTCCCTGTGCGCCGAAAACAGAACCGGGAATGGTGGCGATATGCGCCTTTTCCAGCAGGATCTGCGCGGCCGTGCGGCTGTTCTTGTGAATCTTTTCCACGTTGGGGAAGGCATAGAACGCGCCTGCGGGAGGCTCGCACTGCAGCCCCACTTCATTCAGGGCCGACACCAGCAAGTCGCGGCGCTTGCGATATTCCTCGCGGCGCGCGGCGATCTGCGACTCGGGCGTGGCGAGTGCCTGCAGCATCGCGTACTGCACCGGCGTGGTGACGCCATTGGTGGAGTAAAGGACGATTTTGCGTAGCGCGGTCATGAACGGCTCCTGCGCCACCGCATAGCCGGCGCGCCAGCCGGTCATCGCATAGGTCTTTGAGAAAGTGTACGAGGTGATGGTGCGCTCTGCCATGCCGGGAAGGGACGCAATGGAAACATGCTCCCCGTCGTAGACCAGGTCTTCGTAAGCTTCGTCGGCAAACACAATCAGGTCGCGCGCGATGGCAAAGGCCGCCACTTCTTCAGCCTCTGCGCGCGTAAAGACGGTACCGCTAGGATTTGCAGGAGTGTTGTAATAGATGGCCCGCGTCTTGGGGGTGGAAAACTGCTCCAGCGTTTTGCGGATTCCGTTGCGGCGAGCGGTGATAGTGGCTACAAGCAGTGGCCGCGCCTGCGCTCCGGTCACGAGATCGCCAATGGGAGTCCAATACGGGGAAAAGACAAGCACATCGTCGCCTGGATCGAGCACGCTCTGGAAAGACGCGTACAAAGCCTGCGCACCGCCCACGGTGACGATCACTTCATCGGTAGTGGCCTGGATGCCGTTTTTCGCCGCCAGCTTCTCTACCAGCGCCTGGCGCAGCGGTAGTATGCCGGAGGACGGCGCATAGTGGGTTTGATTGTCGACCAGTGCTCTGACCGCGGCGAATTTGATTTCGTCAGGCGTCTCGAAGAACGGCTCGCCGCCGTGCAGGGCGTGCACCTGGAGGCCCTCGGCGCGCATGGCCATGACCTTGTTGCGCATCTGCACGATGTCGGAGAAGCCCACCTCGTCAAGCCGCTTGGCCAGCCGAATCCCACTTTGTTTGCTCGAAGTCATGCCGTTTCCTTTCGCACCGGAAGTCCTTTTAGCATAGCCGAAGCTGGTTTGAGTGTCTTGAAGGATTACTTGAGCCTGTCCGCGATTCGGGGAATTTCACACGGCCAGCAGTTCCGTGTAAACCGCCATGCCTACCACCGCATCGGCCCCCAGCGCGTCCAGAGTGTCCACTTCCTGCTGGCTGCGGATGCCGCCGGCCAAGATGAGTTGGCGCTGCGTGAGTTTGCGCAGACGGGCAGCCGTTGCGATGGGAAAGCCCTGCATCAACCCCTCGCCGTCGACGTGTGTGTAGAGGAATGCCGCGACGTGCGTTTCCAGTTGCGGGATTGCCTCGTCGGGAGTGAGTTCCACGTGCGCCTTCCAGCCCTTGACGGCGATGCGGCCGTTCTTGGTGTCGATACCGGCGACGACCTGCTCTCGGCCGACTGCTGCAGCTAGTTCGGTGACGAAGCTGGTGTTGACGCCTCCTCGATCTTCGTTGCCGGAAAACAGGGCGGAGCCGACGATCACTCTCTTTGCGCCGGCATCGAGCACTTGCTTGGCGCGCTCGACGGAGTGGATTCCCCCGCCGGCCTGGACTGGCAGCCGCTTGGCAATCTGCGCGACAAGTTTTGAGTTATCGCCCTGGCGCATCGCAGCGTCAAGGTCGATGAGCTGTACCAGCGGAAAGCGCGCGAACTTTTCGATCCAGTAGCTGAAGTCGTCGAAGGCGAGGCGCAGTTTTTCGCCCTGCACCAGTTGAACGATGCGACCGCCTAACAGATCAATGGAAGGAATCAGCATGGAAGCCTCACGGAAATGCCGGCTGCGGCGAGCTCTTCTTTGAGCGAGCGAGCGCTGGATACGCCGAAGTGAAAGATGCTCGCGGCCAGCGCCGCATCGGCCTTGCCTCGCCCGAACACATCGACAAAATGAGCGACAGTGCCGGCTCCGCCCGACGCAATGACGGGGATGCCCACCGCCTCGCTGACAGCGGCAGTCAACTCGCAATCGAAGCCTGTCCGCATTCCATCGGAGTCCATGGAGGTGAGCAGGATTTCGCCGGCGCCGCGGTCTTCGGCTTCGCGGGCCCACTCGATGACGCGGCGGCCGGCGGGCTTGCGTCCACCCTGCACAAACACCTGCGCATCGCGCACCGGATCGGCGGCATTTGGATCGCGGCGGGCGTCGATGGCGACGACAACGGCCTGCGCGCCGAAGCTGCGGCCGATGGCGTCGATCAGCATGGGATCGGCGAGGGCCGCGGAGTTCACGCTCACCTTGTCTGCGCCGGCCTCGAAGACCTGCGCGGCATCGTCCGCGGAGCGAATGCCTCCGCCCACCGCGAAAGGCACAAACAGTTCGCGCGCGGTGCGCCGCACGGTGTCGAGCAACGTCTGGCGGCCTTCGTGTGTAGCGGTGATGTCGAGCAGCACAATTTCGTCCGCGCCTTCGCGGGCATGGCGCGCGGCCTGCGTGGCGGGATCGCCCGCGTCGATAATGTCGATGAACTTCACGCCCTTGACGACGCGACCGGCGTGCACGTCGAGACATGCGATGATTCGCTTCGTCAACATGCGGTGGCCTCTGCTTTCCACTCCAGAAAATTGCGAAGAATCTTCAAGCCGGTTGCGCCGGACTTTTCGGGATGAAACTGCACGCCCATTACATTGCCGCGTTCGACGGCGGCGGCGAATGGTTCGATATAGTAGGTCGTGGCTGCGGTGTCGTCCGTGACCGGGGCTTTGTAGGAGTGAGTGAAGTAGACGTACTCGCCTGGCTCGACACCAGCCAGCAGGCAAGAGCCGCGCTTCACCTCGAGCGAATTCCAGCCCACGTGCGGAACCTTCTCAGTGCTCTCGGCGAAATGCGTACAGCCATCGGTGAAGTGACAAAGTCCGCTCTGATTTGGCGCTTCGGTTGAACCCGCGTAGAGCCACTGCATGCCGACGCAGATGCCGAGGAATGGAACTCCGCGAGCGATCGCGGCGCGGATTGCGGGAGTGAGGCCGGTCGCGTCCAACCGCTCAGTGGCGGCGAAGTGGCCGACGCCAGGCAGGACGAGGCGCTCCGCGGATTCGACCATGGATAAATCGCCGTCTGTGACCTCAGCCTCCGCGCCCAGATGGCGCAACGCCTTGAGCACGGACGTGAGGTTGCCGGCCTTGTAATCGATGACGGTTACGCGCATCACAATAGTCCTTTTGTCGAAGGCAGCATCTCGCCAAGTTGTTTATCGCGTGAACAGGCGACGCGCAGCGCCCGTGCGAAGGCCTTGAAGATGGCCTCGATCTTGTGATGATTCGAGCGGCCGTACATTGTCTTGACGTGAACGTTGGCGCGCGCACCGCGAGCAAAGCCTTCGAAGAAATCGGTCACCAACTCGGTTTGCAAATCGCCCACAAGCCGCGTGCGCACCTTGGTATCGACAGCGAAGGCTGCGCGGCCACTGAGGTCGACGGCAGCAATGGCGAGGGTTTCGTCCATCGGCATGAGGAAATAACCTGCGCGCAGAATTCCGCGTTTGTCGCCAAGCGCGCGATCGAAGGCCTCGCCGAGAGCGATGCCAACATCTTCGACCGTGTGGTGCTGGTCCACGTCGAGATCGCCATCGCACTTGAGATCGAGATCGAAGGCGCCGTGACGCGTGAACAACTCCAGCATGTGATCGAAAAAGCGAATGCCGGTGGAGACGTTGTATTGGCCCATGCCTTCAATCGTCAGTTTGATGGCGATGCGTGTTTCGGTGGTGTTGCGTTCAAAGCTCGCTGTTCGGGTGACAGTGTGCGCTTCCGGGTTTGCTGTGGCGGAGTCTTTCTTCCTGGTAGTCATCGCACTTCTCTTCCTCCATGGGATTGTCCGTCGTGCAGCGCGGCCATAGTTTCGTTGAGCGCTACGACGGCTTGTTGCATCTGTTCACGCGTACCGATGGTGATGCGCACGCGGCCGTCGCAGCCGGGGTCGTTGGAGCGGTCGCGCACCAGCACACCGGCTGCGTGCATCCGGCGCACAAACTCGGCGTGCGGCGCGCCGATTTCAACGAGGACGAAGTTGGCGCTGCTGGGCCAGCGGCGTACGCCGGCCGCATCGAGTGCCTGTTCGAACTCCGTACGCGCGGCCAGTACCTCACCGACGTACCAATCCAGATAGGCAGTATCGGCGAGTGCGGCAGGCAGGCAGGCCAGCGCCAGGGAGTTCACGCTATAGGGCGACAGCACGCGCCGAATCCAGCGCATGTGTTCCACCGGGCCGGCGAGTACGCCCACACGCAGACCCGCGAGGCCGTAGGCTTTTGAGAAGGTGCGCGCCACGATGAGATTCGGCACGGTGCCCACCAGATCGATCACCGTTTCGCCATGGAAATGGAAGTAGGCTTCGTCCACGAGGACGAGAGCGTGCGGCGTGCGGCGCGCAAGTTCGAGAATCTGTTCGCGCGTCGCCACGGTGCCGGAGGGGCTGTTGGGATTGGCGATGGCGATGATCTTGGTGCGCGGAGTGATGGAGGCGAGCAAGGTCTCGAACGGGAATTGCAGATCGTCCGCAGCCTGCACGGCGATGACGCGCGCATCCGTTGCCGAAGCGTAGACCTCATACATGGTGTAGGTGGGCACGGGCAGCAGCAGTTCATCGCCCGCCTCGAGGAACGCCTCAAACAACACGTGGATGGCTTCATCCACACCATTGGTGAGCGCCACCTGCGGAGCGGCGAGGCCGAGATGCGCGGCAACAACGGCCTCGATCGGTTCGCGCTCGGGATAGCGCGTGAGATCGCCCATCGAGATGCGGCCCAGCACTTCGCGCACGGCCGGCGAACAGGCCACCGTGTTCTCGTTGAAGTCGAGTCGCAGCGAGTCGCGGCCTCCCAGCGGCGGATGATACTCCTTCATCGCTTGCACACGCGCGCGGGGCACGGGGCGCACAGCGGTTTCCATTTCAGGCATTGTTTCTCCTTGGACGCGGACTGGCGGGCGAGGCTGTTCGCGCGTTCTTGCGCAGCCGCGTGCGGATTGCTTCGGCGTGGCCTGTCAGTCCTTCGGCTTCTGCCAGCAAGATGGCTTTCTGACCGAGCGTGCGCAATGCCTCGGCCGAGTATTGCTGCACGGTAATGAGTTTAACGAAGTCGTTCACGCTCAATCCGCCGCGCACACGCGCCAT
This sequence comes from Acidobacteriaceae bacterium, assembly GCA_003151435.1. Taxonomy (GTDB): domain Bacteria; phylum Acidobacteriota; class Terriglobia; order Terriglobales; family Acidobacteriaceae; genus Telmatobacter. The sequence goes on along the minus strand of PLXP01000269.1, from coordinate 14,680 downwards.
GCCGCCGGTGGGCAACGTGTGGTTGGGCCCAGAGATGTAGTCGCCCATGGGCTGCGCGGACCAGCGGCCCACGAAGACCGAACCGGCATTTTGTACCCAATCGAGATCGCTGTGTGCATCCACAGTGAGATGTTCGGGCGCGAGGCGATTGGTGATCCGGCGAGCCTCATCCACATTCGCTGCGATGATGACCAGGCCGTTGCGATCGAGCGCCTGGCGCGCGACGGTGTTGCCGCGGCTGCGTTGTTTGGTCTCGGCGATTACCTCTTTCGCGAGATCTGCGCGGGTGGTAATGAAGATCGCGAGCGCCTCGGGATCGTGCTCAGCCTGCGCCACAAGATCGCTGGCGATGCCGGCAGCGTTGCCGCGTTCGCTGGTGACGACGATCTCGGTGGGTCCCGCCAGCATGTCAATGGCGCAGTCAAAGGCGACGAGGCGTTTGGCCGCGGTGACGTAGAGATTGCCCGGCCCCACGATCTTGTCGACGCGCGGCACGCTGACTGTGCCGTAAGCAAGCGCAGCGATGGCATGGGCGCCGCCAAGGCGATAGAACTCCGTGATGCCGAGCAGATGCGCCGCGGCGAGCGTTTCGGGCGCGGGCCTGGGAGAGACGACCACGATACGCTCTACGCCCGCGACCTGCGCGGGGATGGCGGTCATGAGCAGCGTGGAAGGCAAAGGATGACGGCCGCTTGGCACGTAGCAACCAACCGATCCGAGGGGGCGCGCGAGTTGTCCTGTCGTGAGGCCCGCAATAGGAGAAACGGTCCACGTGGCAGGCATCTGACACTGGGCAAAACTGCGGATCTGCTCTGCCGCTGTGGACAATGCCTCGCGCAACGCGGGATCGATTGCGTCCCAGGCTGCGGCCATCTCATCGGGCTTGACGCGGAGGACGGACGGCCCGACGAGGTCGTCGAATCGCGAGGCATAGCGGAGCAGCGCGCGATCTCCCTGGCGGCGGACGTCGGCAACGATACGCGCGACTGCGGGCAGTACAGCGTCGAGAGCTGCGCCGCCGCGTTGTTCCAATGATGTGAGGACGGCGGCGGTTTGCTGCGCGCCTCGACCTTTGGTCCGGATCAGCTTCATTCGTTCCTCCGGGTGCTGATATCGCAGACCCGCATTCCCTCAGGGGCTGAAGCACACGCCGATATTGGGAAGCTAGCGGGGCGGATAAAGCCGCGCCCTTTCAAAGCTAATTGATTGTCGTTTGTGGTTTCCCAGGTCTCAAAAGCGAGACCTGGGGCACCCACGTTTTGTGCGAAAGCAAATTGTGTTACAGCACGACTTTGTTGAGGGGATACTCGACGATGCCGGTGGCCTTTGCCGCTTTGAGCCGGGGGATGACTTCGCGGGCAACGCGTTCATCGAGGATGGTGTTCACGGCGACCCACTCCGCATCGCTCAAATGCGAAATTGTGGGCGAGTTGAGCGCGGGCAGCACCGCAAGCACGGCGTCAAGATCAGTGCGCTTCACGTTGAGCATGAGGCCTACTTGCGATTGTGCATCGATGGCGCCGCGCAGCATGAGCGCCAGCGACTCGATTTTCTCGCGCTTCCACGCATCGGCGAGAGCGGCCTTGCTGGCGATGAGGCGCGTTTCACTTTCCATCACGGTGTCAATGATCTTGAGGTGGTTGGCCTTCAGCGAGCTGCCTGTCTCAGTGACTTCGACGATGGCGTCGGCCAGCATGGGCGGCTTCACTTCCGTCGCGCCCCAACTGAATTCCACCTTGACGTTCACGCGTTTTTCAGCGAAGTACCGCTTGGTGACTTCGACGAGTTCAGTGGCGATGATCTTGCCTTCGAGGTCTTCCGCTTTTTCAAAGCCGCTGCCTTCAGGAACAGCCAGCACCCAGCGCACTTTGCGGCGGCTCTGCTTGGCATAGGTGAGCGAGGTGACGCTGGCAAGATCGAGACCGCTCTCGACCACCCAGTCGATGCCGGTGAGGCCGGCGTCGAGCACGCCGTGATCGACGTAGCGCGCCATCTCCTGCGCACGGATCAACATGCACTCGATTTCGCTGTCGTCGATAGAGGGAAAGTAGGAGCGGCCGTCGGCGTAGATGTTCCATCCGGCGCGTTTGAAGAGAGCGATTGTCGCATCCTGCAGGCTGCCCTTGGGGATGCCGAGTCTAAGCTTATTTGCCACCGAATGCCTCCGTATTCTGGTTTGCCGCGCTGATTGCGATGGGGCGCGTGAAGCAACTGACGGTGCCCTCATGGCAGACCAGCCCGTCGCCTTCCACTTCCACGCGAAACAACAGCGTGTCGTTGTCGCAGTCGGTTGAGGCGGAGACAACGCGCAGGCGATTGCCGCTGGTCTCGCCCTTCATCCACAGCTTCTGGCGGGTGCGGCTCCAGAAGGTGACGAACCCGGTCTCAAGGGTTTTGGCATAGCTGATGGGGTTAAGAAAACCCAGCATCAGCACTTCGCCCGTGCGCGCATCCTGCACGATGCCGGGGGCCAGCCCATCCATTTTGTCAAAGTCGATTGTTGCTGCGTCGTTGCTCATTTTCTTTCCGATCGTGTTTGGGATTTTTGCCGAAAACGAAAAAGCCCGCTGGCGGATTCGCCGGCGGGCCTGGGTGTTTCTTGAATCTGTCTGGCTGTTTTTTTACATCAGGCCATAGCAGTCCGCCGGCATGGAGGTCCCATGATGATGGTGGTGACCGTGATGGCGGTGGCTCTGCATCTAATTGAAACCTTAAGGGGAAACCTGGTCCCGTGTCAACTCCCGCGGGTGAAACGTCTCTATGCGACCGTTTCCGTGGATCCCGGCTCCGCTGTTTTCGGCTCATGGAGCAAGTCGATGACGTGCCGATACAAGCGATTACGGGTATCGAATCGCTCCGAAGCGCGCGTTACGTAGCGCACTACGAGTTCAACCCCGGATCCAGTGGGTCGCAGGTTGACCGACGGAGCGGCCTTGAACTTGCTGAGGCCATCGCCACGCGTGCCGCGTTTCCACTCCTGCTCGGCAATGCGTGCATTGTCTTTGGTCTCTTCCTGCATGGCATTGAGAATGCGCTCGACGGTCGCGTTGGTGTCGTCGGATGCAGGGACAGCGACGGTGATTTCGTCCCACATCCACTGCCCCGCAGTGGAGAAGTTGAAGAATTGCCCTCGAATCGCGAAGCTGTTGATGAATGAGATGCGACGTCCAGTCGGGTAGCCTTTATTGGTTCCAGTCTCGAGCAGTGTAGTGGAGGTCAGGCCGAGTTCTGTCACCTCGCCTTCAACGCCGTTGATCTGAACCCAGTCGCCGACGCGAATACCCTTTTTCCCCATGAGAACAAACCAACCGAAAAATGCCAGGATGAAATCCTGCAGTGCGATGGTGAGTGCCGCGGTGGCAAGGCCCAGGATGGTGGGCATTTGTTGCGGGGTGCCAAAGATGACCAGCAGAATGAAGAGGGCGCCCAGAAACTGCACGGCCAGTTCCAGAATGGTGCGCAAAGTTTGCGCCTGCCTGCGCTCCAAGGTTGCATGAGTGGTAAGCCGCCGCACCAGACCGTTGCCGAGCATCATGCAAATGAGAATGAGAAGAATCAGCGCGACCGATTGCAAGATCAGATGCAACAGGAGGCGATGTTGCAGGAACACCTGGGCGGACCATTTCGCGTAAACCGTAGCAAGCTGCTGCTGTGTTTGAATGCGATCGTCGTAGATGCTTAGAAGCTGGCGTTCCGCGCTGCGGTCCTTTATGCCGGCGAGCTTGTCTATTCGGCTCTGCTCATCACCTGCCGCCGCGGCGGTGCCGGCATTGGCCTTGGCCTCAAGCGCGTTGTGTTCCGCGGTCAGGCTTTGTATGTCGGCCTGAGCCTGCTGGAGTGCCTGCTCGATAAGCCGATGGCGGTCTCGTTGCTTGTTCCATGACTTTACTCGTCCTGCGAGAGTGGCGTAATGCGCCACGGAGAGAACGGCGATTTCGCCCAGACCGTGCGACTCGCTGTCGTACTTTTTCATTGCCGCTTCATGGGCCACGAGCTCGCCCTGAATCTGGGATCGCTGATCGCCGGATGCGCGTTCCAGGTCTTGCTGAACATCGGCAAGTTCATCGGAATCGAGTCCAAGTTGGGCCTTGGCAACCTCGAGATCGTCGCTGCCGCTTGCAACCGGCGCATCATCTTTCGCTCGCGGCGCCGCGACGTTCGATGCGGAACCAAGTTGATGGACGAGAGCCTGATCCTGATTGACCAGCTGTTGCAGTTGATCGGCCTTTTGTGCCAGGGCGAGCGCCTCACCGGTCAGGGTGCGACGTTGCGACTGCAGGATGGAAAGACGCAACGCGGCGGCGAATGCTTGGTCTACTTCGTGATCGGCCAGACGTTCGGCCTCTTGCGCGTAGTCCTTCTCTTCAGCGGTAACAGCCAGCGGCGCCAATGCCGCGGCCGTTTGCCAAGGGCTCAGGTCGACGACGGTCTTCCTGGCGCCGGCAATCGCTGCTGTGTTGCCCTGTATCCGGCTGAAGTGAAGATGGTCCAAGGCGTCGCGCGTGGTCCAGGAAAACACCACACAGAGGATGAACAGGGCCACGAGCACGGTGAGGACGGTGCCCCTGGTCCGCTGGAATAGCCGGATACGGAACTTACGGTCAGGAGCGGGAGCAACGGGGGGCATCGCCATAGAACTATTGTCACAGGTTGGTCAGGGGTGAGCGACCACAAATCGAAAGACAAGCCAACGGTTGAGGGGTCTCAAAGCCTGTGGAGTTGGGAAGAGACGTGGTCGCGATCCGTGCGTGACTTGCGGTTTGGCTGCGTCAAAGCGGAGAATGGTCCCGTGAAAACGAGGGCATTCATCACGACGTTGGCAGTGGCAATCCTGTGTGTTCCCGTGGGCGTTCACCCGCAATCGAAGCCAACGCCGCACGTCGCAGCTTCAGCCGAAGAACGGGTGGACATTAACCACGCCACCCTTGAGGAGCTAGTGAAGGTGCCGGGAATGACGCCGAGCTGGGCCGGTCGCATTGTGCGCTTCCGGCCCTATCACGCAAAATCCGATCTGCTGGATCGCGGTGTGGTCAGCAGCGAAGTTTACCGGCGCATCAAGGATTACGTGATCGCCCATCGCGAAAACCAGTAGCGCCTATGCTTGTGCGTGCTCCAGCGTCTTCGCATTCCTGCCCCCGAAACGGGCGAGCGCGGTGCTGAGAATGACGTAGAGCGTGGGGATGAAGAACAGGTTGAGCAACGTGGAGAGCAACATGCCGCCCACGATGGTTGTACCCACTGAGCGGCGGCCCAGGGCGCCTGCGCCCGTCGCGAAGACCAGAGGCAGAATGCCGAGGATGAAGGCGAATGAGGTCATCAAAATGGGCCGCAACCGCAGTTCCGCAGCCTCAATCGCAGCTTCAGCGATGGAGCGTCCCTTGCGGCGCATCTGTTCGGCAAACTCGACGATCAGAATTGAGTTTTTCGCCGAAAGGCCAATCAGCATGACCAGGCCGATCTGGCAGTAGACGTCATCGGAGAGGCCGCGCAGATACACGGCTCCCAGCGCGCCCAGCACCGCCATCGGCACCGCCAGCAGGATGATGAAGGGCAATGCGAAGCTCTCGTATTGCGCCGACAGCGTGAGGTAGACCACCAGGATGCCGAGTCCGAAGATGATCATCGCCTTGCCGCTGGACTCGATTTCATCCAGGGTCAAGCCGGTCCACTGGTAGGTCATGCCGGGCATCATCACCTGCTTGGCCAGGTCTTCCATGCTCGCGATTCCCTGTCCGGAACTGTAACCCGGCGCAGGCGAGCCGTCGATCTCAACCGCGCGGAAGAGGTTGTAGTGAGTGATGACCGGGGGGCCTGAGCTTTCAACCACACTGATCAGGTTGTCCAGCGGGACCATCTGCCCCGTATCCGAGCGCACGTAATAATTGTGCAGGTCTCTGGCCGTCATGCGGAACGGCTGGTCAGCCTGAACATAGACGCGATACGTGCGATTGTTGAAATCGAAGTCGTTGACGTATTGCGACCCCATGAACACACCGAGCGTGGTGGTGATCTGCGAGAGCGAGATGTTCATGGCCTTGGCTTTCTCGCGATCGATGGTTACCAGTTCCTGCGGGTCATTGGCCGAGAAGGTGGTGATAAGCCCGGTCATGTCCTTGCGCGCACGACTGGCGCTCACGATCTGGTGCGCCACGCGATCGAGATCGGCCAGAGTGTTCTGGCCCTGGTCCTGCAGCATGAATTGAAATCCGCCGTAACTGCCCACACCCTGCACCGCAGGCGGCTGAATCATGGCCACCAGTCCGCCATTGGGAGCAAACATCAGGGACTGGAGTTTTGGCGACAGCCGGGCAACGATGTCGGCGGCGGAATGGCCCTTGGCGCGTCGTTTATCGGAGGGCGTGGTAGACACGAACATCATACCGGCGTTGGAAGCGGCGCCGGAGAGGCTGAAGCCCATCACGGAGAAGGCGCCCGCGATGTCCGGGTCCTGCGCGATGATCGCCTGTCCGCGGTCGGCAAGTGCGCTGGTGTACGACAGCGAGGAGCCGGGAGGCGCCTGCACGATCACCATCAGAAAGCTCTGATCTTCCTGGGGAATGAACCCGGTGGGTACGCGCTGATACATCCACACCGTGGCGGCGAGTCCTGCAACGAAGAGAAACAGCAAGACATAGCGAAGCCGCAGAACGAAATGAATGGACTTGGCATAGGTGCTGGACGTCCAGCTCACCGTGGCGTCCGCGCCATGGATGAATCCGGCGAAGGCGCGCGAGACGGGGCGGATATGCAGGAAGTCGAGTTGATGAGGACGGTCTTCCTCGCCGCGCAGGAACAACGCTGATAACGCCGGTGAAAGAGTGAGTGCATTAAAGGCTGAGATGGCGATGGAGAATGCAATGGTCAGCGAGAACTGCCGGTAGAGTATGCCTGTAGTGCCAGGAAAGAACGACACCGGCACGAACACGGCAATGAGCACAAGCGAGGTGGCAATGACAGCGCTGGTTACTTCGCCCATGGCGCGCGAAGTGGCCTCGTGCGGATCGGAGTGCTCCATGGCGATGTGGCGCTGCACGTTTTCGATGACGACGATGGCGTCATCGACCACCAGCCCCGTGGCCAGAGTGATACCGAACAGCGTAAGCGAGTTGATGGAGAAACCAAAAGCCTTGATGAAGGCGAAGGTACCGATGAGCGAAACCGGAATGGTGACCGCGGGAATGATGGTAGCGCGCCAATCGAGCAGGAACAGGAAGATCACCACAATGACGATGACGATGGCCTCCGCCAGGGTCACCAGCACTTCGCGGATGGAGTCGCCGACGACGGTCGTAGCGTCGAACGCGATGACGTATTGCAGCCCCGGAGGAAAGCTCTTCGAGAGTTCCTGCAACACGGCCTTGGCCTGGCGGTCTACTTCAAGAGCGTTGGCGTTGGAAAGCTGCTCGACGCCGATGCCCATGGCGTTGCGCCCGCTGAACTTGAGCGCGGAGCCGTAGTCCTCGGCGCCGATTTGGGCGTGCCCCACGTCCTGGAGCAGCACCAGCCCGTTGGCGGAGTTCTTCACGATGATCTTGTTGAATTCAGCAGGATCGGTAAGGCGGCCGACAACGCGCACGGGGACCTGAAAGGCCTGCGTTTTGTCGGCAGGAGGCTGTCCGAGCTGTCCGGCGGGAATCTCCACGTTCTGTTCCACCAGCGCGTTTACCACGTCGGTGGCAGTCAATCCGCGGGACGCCAGCCGCACTGGATCGAGCCAAACGCGCATGGCGTACTTGCGTTCGCCGAAGATCATCACGTCGCCGACGCCCGGCACGCGCTTGAGGGCGTCCTTCACGTAGACGTCAAGGTAATTGGAAATAAACTCCGGGGAGTAGCGTCCATCGAGCGTATAGAAGCCCGCGCCAAACACGAAGTTGCTGTTGGACTTGGTGATGCTGATGCCGGTTGAGTTTACCGCGGAGGGCAGGCGGCCCTGCACGCTGGCGACGCGGTTTTGCACGTCCACGGCCGCGATGGAAAGGTCGTAGCCGGTTCGGAAGGTGGTGGTAATGGAACTGGTGCCACTGTTGGTGCTGGAGGAGTTGATGTAGCGCATGCCCTCAACGCCGTTGATCGATTCTTCCAGCGGAATGGTGACCGCCTTCTCGACGGTGTCGGCGTTGGCGCCCACATAGTTGCTGCTGACCACAACCTGCGGCGGCGCCAGGGTGGGATACATGGCGACGGGAAGAGTGGGGATGCACACAGCACCGCCTAGAATGATCAATAGCGCGCACACCGTCGCGAATACCGGCCGGTGAATAAAAAAATCAACGAACAAAGTAAGCCTTCCTTCCCTACGGTTCGCAGCAGGCGCAATGTGGCCCAAGCCCGCCTCCCGCTCAGCGCCGGAGAACGGCTAAAGCCGGCCGCGTCAGGCGCCCAGTGGCATCACCGGCATGTTATTCACCAGGAACTGGGTACTCGATACGATCACCTTGTCTCCCGCATTCAGCCCTGACGTGACGGAATAGGCGTTCCCCACGGTATCGCCCAGGGTGACCGGCGTCTGGCTGGCGATAAAATGCCCGTCCTGCTGCCGCGCCACAAACACAAAGCTCTGGCCGCCCTGCCGCGTCACCGCCAGCACCGGGACCACCGCCATGGGGGTCGTCTTCCAGATCACCCGCGCCTTCACCAACTGCGCATTGCGCAGCACCTCAGGCCCGAAGTGCACCGGGGCCTTCACCAGGATCCCCTGCAGCGAGCTGTCCACCTGAGCCGACAGGAAATCGATCTTCGTCTTTTCAAGCAGCTTTCCGCTGGTGTCCGACAAATCCACTTCGAGGCCGTTTTTCACCTCGGTTGCGCGCTCCGTGGGGATGTAGATGTAGGCTTCGAGGTCCTTGTTTTCGTCCACGGTGGTCAATATCGTGCTGGAGGAGACGTAGTCGCCCATATGCACCGGAATATCGCCGACCACACCGTCAAATGGCGCGCTCACGGTGTAGTAGGCCAGTTGCTCCTCCTGTGTCTTGCTGGAAGCTACGGCCGACTCGTAATCCGCCTTGGAGTTGTCATAGGCCTGCTGGGCCTGGTCGAAAACGTCGCGGCTGATAATCCCCGCCGCAAACAGCTTCTTCTGCCGCTCAATCTGAAGCGTGTTGTAGTCGAAGACCGCCTTCTTCTGCCGCTCCGTGGCGCGCTGTGTATCGACCGACGCCTGCTGGTGGAGCGGATCGATCGCCATCATCACCTGTCCCGACTTGACGTGGTCGCCCGACCGCACTTTAATCTGCGTCAGCCGGCCATCGACCTGCGGCTGCAACGTAGCCGAACGCCGCGACTTGATGGTGGCCACGTACTCGCTGCTCTGGGGAACCGGAGACAGGCTCACGGCCACCGTCTGTACCGGCATTGCCTGCATGCCGCCGCCGGCAGCCGGAGGCGCGGCTTTCTTCTGGCACCCGGCCGTTGCCAGCACCAACAGAACACAACTCATCCCAACTATGCGTTTCAACGCAGTCACCCTCACTTGCTTCTCTCTCTGCCATGGCGCCAGGGCCTGGCCCCGGTTTGTGCCGGATTCAAAACGACGAACGATTGCGGAATTGATCTTACCTTGCGACCCTGCCCTACGCCTGTGAGCCATCACCGGAAGGTTCGACTCCGGGTCGCCGGATAAACGTTTGAATGGAGCCATTTATCTGACGACTTTAACCCGACGATTGTCGCAAAATATGTGCCAGGCCTGTGGGCGAATGTTGCAGGCCGGTCAATGGCTCTCCCAGGGGCGCTCCGCAACGAGATCGTGGCGATTCAGATCACGATGACCGGCGCAGAGCAATTCTCCAGCTGCCAGGACAAGGAGAACCGTCCCTCACATTCCGAGCAGAGCGCCAATGCGGTTGCGATTACCGCGCGGCTCCCATGGAACCTGCGCCGGGGCCAATCGCATTCGGCGAATGGAGCCGGGCTCCGTGGAAGCCGATTGCGGCCACCTGGGCCCGCAGGGATCGAGACAGGAGGCTTTTTGACACACACACCCTGAGTTGATAGCCTTCAAACAGGGCGCTTCTGGCCAACCGGCCCGCTCTTACGGCAAATCTGGGAAATTCCATGCGCCGTCCCAGCGTCCCCGTCGTCTAGCCCGGCCTAGGACACCGCCCTTTCACGGCGATAACACGGGTTCAAATCCCGTCGGGGACGCCAAACCGTAGTCATCATCCAAATCTCGCTCTAACAGGTTGAAGAATAAGGGAGTTGACACGGTTCCAAATTGCTTGCCATCAAACTCCACTCCACCGGGGAACAACGTCTTCTGCAGCCGCTGCTTTTGCTCAAGAGAGGACTCCACCCACAGCCGTGCCGGTCGCAGAATGATCCTGTCAGCGAACTGCAGCACGAGTTCAAGGTCAAGGTGCTCCAGCTCCGTCCCTCGTAGTTCACTGCGTACGCTCTCGACCTCAGCTGTTATTCGCCCGATGCTTTCCTCGTATATGGACTGGTCGACCTTGCCATCGAGCCAACGATCCACCAGAGTCGTCTTCCTCAATTCGACTTGCCCCAACTTGCGCTTCAGAACAGAGCGCAACTCCTCTGCGTCCCCTTGGCGCTGCGTCCAGACCTCTCGTATCGTGTTTTTGATGGCAACCATCGACTCCGGCTTAGGTGCCATCTGTTCGAGCCATGCGATGAACTTGGCGTGAAGCTCATCGGGCTTAGCCGTGACGGCTTCGCAGTTCTCGCGGCATCGATAGTAGGGATACTTGCTCTTCCTGCCTGTCGAGAAGCTGCCGGTCAATGGCTTGCCACAATGACCGCACCGGACAAACACACGCAATGGAAACTCTACCCGTTGCTTCTGGTATCCGGTCAGGTTGGGCCGTCTGCCTGCCAAGACGTCCTGAACTGAATCAAACATCTCCTGACTGACCAAGGGAGTATGACTGCCTCGAATTGGTGTATCTTGACCGGAGAACACCATCCATCCCGCGTAGAAAGGATTCACTAGCACCCTCTGGAACGTCTGCATCGGTAGCGGCTTACCTTGAACTGTTTTCAATCCGAGATTAGTAATGACTCGCAGTATCTCAGCCTTGGAATGGAGGCCAGTCGCAGCCAGTTCAAACGCCTTCTGGATCAAGCCATACCGCTCGGGATCAGGAACGATGTTAGGCCCGTCACCAGATGGACGCTGATTCACATAGCCGATGGGCGCTTTATGCGGCCATCGCCCCAGAGCGGCGGCCGCTTGCATTCCGGTCTTGGTTCGCTCCGACTTGCGGTCATTGTCGAACTGGTTTAAAGCAGCAAAGACGTTGGCCATTAGAGTGCCCGTGGAAGTCTCATCGATGGGTTCTGAAACGGACCGCAACATGACTCCTGCAGCGTACAACTCTGCCCGGATCGCAATCTGATCCCCTGAGTTCCGAGAGAAGCGGCTCAGATCGTTGACCACAACGAAGCCTATACCGTTGTGCTCGTTCTTGCAGTACTTGACCATTTCCTGAAATTCAGGACGCAGAGCAGTCTTGGCCGATTGGCCTTCATCACGAAAGATTCGGGTAACCATCCATCCCTTTTGCGAACAATAGGTGATCGATCGTTGCTCCTGTGTTCCAAGGCTGAGATTTTCTACCTGCTCGTCAGTGGATACCCGGCAGTAAACGACAGCGTTCGTCTTCTCAATCCGGCACTTGGGCTTCTTCATGAATGATTCTCCGGCTCATAGTCGGCGCGATCATAGAAGAAGTTCAACTCCAGCTTTGAGTGGTCCTTATCGCCTTCGGGACGAGTCAAGTACATGATCCCGTTATACTCACCGAAACTGGGAATGAATTGCTTGTCCCGGTTTAGGTAGGCGTCGATAACGATGTTCGCAAGCTGCTTAAGTTGAATGGCACGTTGGTCGTCGGTCATCGACCCTCTTCTCTAAACTAATTGCGATGAAGACTCGATCTTAGCATCGACTGGTGCAGAGTTCATTGCACACTCTGCGTGAAGACCGAACATCTGCGACGCGCCGGGAGGCTATGAGATTGGAAGGATGCTCGTGAGACCAGTCAATTCCGACTCGGGTTGGCAACAAGGATCGAATTTCGCGGGGGAGTGTGCGTGATTGGACGACGGTCCGGCCAGAGTCAAGCCTTGAAGCTATTTCGACCCCCTACCGGGTGCCTATCTGGTTTGGAGTCGCTGGGTCGTACGCCTAAGCAAGTCTGTATCAAAAAAGGGGTCGATTTCGTAATCTCATTGGCGTGGACCTCGGAGGCCATTTTTTAGCGTTGCAAATAACGACCGTATTATGATACATTTGCTACATCATGAAAACGGCAATCTACGCAAGGGTATCCACCAAGGACGGTCGGCAGGACGCAGAGAACCAGCTGAAGCAACTCCGTACGTTCGCCGCCACTCAGGGATGGGAGATCGTCCACGAGTACGTCGATAAGGCCAGCGGCAAGCGTGGAGACCGTGATCAATTCCAGAAGATGTTCACAGCGGCTTCCAAGCGTCAATTCGACTGCCTGCTGTTCTGGAGCCTAGACCGCTTGAGCCGGGAAGGCACCGTGAAGACGTTGAATCACCTCGAACGGCTCAATGGCTACGGCGTCAACTACCGGTCGTTCACGGAGCTATATCTCGACAGCACTGGCATATTCAAGGAAGCAGTGATCGGCATCTTGGCCGCAGTAGCGAAGCAAGAGCGTGTGCGACTCAGTGAGCGCACCATCGCCGGTTTGGAGCGTGCCAAGGCTCAAGGCCGGGTCGGTGGACGTCCCAAGGCTTCGGACGATCAGAAACTGGTGGCGAGGGTTACAAAGCTGCGTGCGGCAGGGAAGAGCATCCGAGCGATTGCCGTGGAGGTCAAGAGGTCACCCAACACAATCCTCCGGCTGCTGAAATCGAAGCAGGTTGAGCCATGACGGAATTTGCGTTCTACCTTGATGACGGGGGCCATCCAAATGATCAGCCATTCTTGGTGGTCGCGGGATACGTTGCATCAGATTCTCAGTGGCTTGCATTCGAGGCCCACTGGAAAGCCGCGCTCGACAGATTCAAACTGGGGAATGCGTTTCACATGACTGACTTCATGCGACAGAGGTACACCCCTTTGCGTCGCGATCAGATTCTTGGGGAACTAGCCAGAATCACAAAGAGCAATACCCTTCATCCCTTTGTGTGTGCGCTCGACATTGCTGCATACAAACGCGTAAATGAAGAATTCGCGTTTGAGGAATGCCATGGAGCACCCTTCGCATTGACCTTCAGGTCGCTTATGCGGGCAATACATCTCTGGGAAAGACACAACCTAACGGACGGCGATCATTCATCTACATTCATCGAACAGGGCACAAAGCACTATGGTGATCTGGAACAAGTATGCAAGCGGGATAAAGTACCCATTCCAAATCGAGTACCAAAGGAGATGCCGCAGGTTCAACCGTCCGACATTCTCGCATGGGAAACATTCAATTGGTTGCGCTCTGGAAGCCCAGAGAGACCCCGCAAGAACTTAAACAGACTGACCAGATACATTGTCATCAAGGAAGAATTGGGCGGGATGATATATGAGGCCGATCTGAGGCGCATCTGCAAAGATACGGATGTGTATCCGCGATCAGCCCTGAAACCGGGAGACACAATTGCGTTTCATTCAGAGAGAAAACGAAAGCGAAAGAGGACCATCCGATGACAGACATGGGCCGATGGGAGATCTACGGGACGTGGGGCATTCTCCTCGTGATTGCACTTGGAATATCGAGCATTTCTCGGCATCTCACCGAGATTCAAAATGAAATCACGGAAATTCACCGGAAACTGAGTGAGCGACCCAAAGATCATTAGCCTTAGTCCGTCAAGCTTGTTGTTGGCCTGCTGGTATCGCTTTCAGGTTGACGGTAGCCGGTTGCATATCGTTGCCAGCCGATCTGCCCAATAGCTGACATACGATTACCGACCTTCACAGCCGTCGATCAGTTATTTGTGTCCGCCTACTGGGTTCAACACAGCATTGGGATGCATGGTGGAGCGGCGAAGCCCTATGAAATCAACCCGTAATCCATTGATTCTACGCAGGCATGAAGCTCTGCCTGAGCGAATCCAGCGTTTTCAGTTGCGTTAGGAGGGTGTTCCAACTGGAACTCGCATGGGACGCCAATAGAATCAACTATTTAAGACCAAATAGGCTCGTCGTCGATATTCTTGGTAACGCTGTGGTAACTTCAGAGCAAGAGGTTGCCGAAACCTTTAGAAGCACGCTGATCACTTGAACCTTGACCTCTTCCCTCATCGCACTGGAATTCTGCGACTTCACGCCACTGATGCACAACCCAGATCGACTCGCGTTTGTCCTTGCCCATCAGCTCTTTACATTTTTGTCCGCTTCATCTTCCGCCGACGGTAAAGACAAGACGCCATCAAGCCGGGAGGCCGCGGCCCCGAGATGACCGGGGAGCAGGTGAGCGTACCGGATAGTCATTCGAAGGTCTGCTTGGCCGAGCAGCCGACGAATGTCGTCAAGGTCTGCGCCTCTCATACTTGTTCTTCGGCGGTGGAGCGTTCGAGAGCATTGTGGGTGGAGTTGGCCAACGGCCGACGGATCGAGGTTGCGCATGGATTCGATGCGTCGACGCTGGAGCTGCTTGTGGCCGTTCTAGACACCCCAGCAAGCAAAGACCGCTTGCCGGGGACCCCGTCGCTGGCAAGGGCGTAGCACGATGCTCGGCCTTGGCGC
>PLXP01000177.1 GCA_003151435.1 Acidobacteriaceae bacterium | reverse complement strand
ATCTCCCTTGGAATCTTCGCTTTACCAATCACATTCTTCATCGTCTTTGTGCCCTCGCTGGGGACAGACCGCTATATTTTTCCCTCCCCTGGAGTTCGCATCAGTTGGCTTGTAGCACACATCGTGGCGCTGCTCACCGCCTATGCCGCGCTCGGCTTCAGCGTCCTGGCCTCCGCGCTTTACCTCCTCCAGGAGCGCCGCATCAAGAGCAAGCACAAGCCGGGCCAAGACTCCTGGTGGGCCCCCCTGGAGTGGCTGCCGCCGCTCGACACTCTCGAACGCATCGCCTACGCTACCCTCCTCTTTGGCTTTCCCTGCATGACGGTGGGCCTCGTCATCGGCTCGGTTCTGGCCCAGGAAACAGCGCTGGGCGCCGCCTACTTCCGCGATCCTAAAGTCATTGCTTCCTTCGTGATGTGGGCCATTTACGTGCTGCTGATCTTCGTCCGCAGCACTGCAGGACTCCGCGGCCGCAAGGCTGCCTACCTCTCCGGCGCCGTCTTCCTGGTGATGTTCGCGGTCTGGGCCGCCAACATCTTCAGCCATGTTCACAGGTTCGGTGCGCCATGACCCTGTCCCTCATCGGCGTCAACCACAAAACCGCCCCCATCGAGCTGCGCGAACGTATCGCCATCTCCCGCGAAGAGTTGCCCGAGGTTACCCGCGCCCTGGCTGCCGTGCCCGGCGTCTCCGAGTGCATGATCGTCTCCACCTGCAACCGCGTGGAGATTCTCACCGCCCTCGAATCGCCCTCCATCGACCTGACCGGCTTTTTGCAGGACTATTTCGCCCTCGATCCCGCGCTGCTCAAAGCGCACATTTATGAGCACCGCAATCAGGCAGCCGTACGCCATCTATTCCGCGTAGCCGCCAGCCTCGACTCCATGGTTGTCGGCGAGCCGCAGATTCTGGGCCAGGTCAAGGAGGCCTTCGCCGTCGCGCGTACCGCGGGCACCGTCGGCGGGCAGCTCGAACACCTGCTGCAGAGCGCCTTTGCCGCTGCCAAAAAGGTCCGTACTGAAACTGAAATCGGCTCCAACTCCGTCTCCATCGCCTCGGTAGCCGTCGACTTGGCCCGCAAAATCTTCGGCTCGCTCACCGGCCGCACGGTCTTCCTCGTCGGCGCGGGAAAAATGAGCGAACTGGCAGCGCGCCACCTAGTCCAGCAGGGGGCAGGCGCCATTATCGTCACCAACCGCACCTTTGAGCGCGCCCAGCGCATGGCCGATCAGTTCAACGGCCGTGTCATCCCGTTCGACCAGCTTTACGAAGCCGCCAGCGAGGCCGACATCGTCATCACCTCCACCGGCGCACCGCACCCCATCTTCCGCCGCGAACACGGCCAGGCTTTTCTGCACCGTCGCCGCAACCGGCCCATGTTCTTCATCGATATTGCGGTGCCCCGCGACGTCGATCCCGCGATGAACAAGCTGGAAGGCATCTTCGTCTACGACATTGACGACCTCCAGTCCGTCGCCGCCTCCCACATGGCCGAGCGCAGCCGCGAAGCCACCGACGCCGAAGCCCTCATCGCAGGCGAAGTCGAGCGCTTCCATCAGCGCCAGCGCACCGTCAACGTGGCTCCGGCGATTGTGGCCCTCCAGCGCCAGGCTGAGGAGCTTCGCCAGGCCGAACTCCGCCACATTCATGCGCGGCTGGGTTCGTTGACCGCCGAACAGACCGCCGCAGTCGAAGCTCTCACCCGCGGGCTGGTCAACAAGTTTCTCCATCCGCCCATGCAGGCCCTGAAGCAAGCTGCCCGCGAGAACGATTCCGCGCGCGTCGAGGCCTTGTGCGACACATGGTCGCTGCCGTCAAGCGCTCCACGCGAGGCGGATCCCGAGCCAGTAATTGACGCGGCAAATCTAACAATTTCCAACCCCCAACAGGCGGAGGACACACCCGTGACCCAAGCCAGAGTGGCAGGCCGCCGATGAACCTGCGCATAGGAAGCCGTGGTTCCCAACTCGCACTGTGGCAGGCCCACCACATCGCGGACCTTCTCCGCGGCCAGGGCCATTCCGTCGAGATCGAGATCATCAAGACCACCGGCGACCGCCTGCAGGAAGTTACCTTCGCGCAGGTCGGCTCCAAGGGCATGTTCACCAAGGAAATCGAAGAGGCCCTCGCCGATGGCCGCGTCGACCTGGCGGTGCATTCGCTGAAAGACCTGCCCACCGAGCTTCCGGAGCCCTTTGCCCTCGCCGCCACACCGCCGCGCCTCGATCCGCGAGACGTGTTCGTTTCAGTCAACTACGCCAACCTGGCCGCGCTTCCGCAGGGTGCGCGCGTAGGAACCAGCAGCCAGCGCCGGCGCGCGCAATTGAAGGCCCTCCGCCCCGATATTGAAGCGGTCGAGTTCCGCGGCAATGTCGATACGCGTTTGCGCAAACTCGCCGAAGGCCAGGTGGATGCCATTCTGCTGGCTGCCGCCGGCCTTGATCGCCTCGGAAAGACAGAATGGGTACGCGAACGCCTCGAGCCCGCTGACTTTTGTCCGGCGGCCGGTCAGGGTTCGCTCGGGATCGAGACTCGCAAGGACGATGCGGCCACCATTGCCGCCGTCGCGTTCCTCGACGACCCGGCCACGCGCTTTGCTGTGACCGCAGAACGGGCCGCTCTGGCAGCTTTGGGCGGGGGCTGTCAGGTGCCCATCGGGATTCACTGCCGCCCGCAAGCGCAGGGTGGTGAGGAGATCTTTGCCGTCGTCGCCGATCCGGAGAGCGGCAACGCGATCCGCGTGTTTCACAGCGCACCGCATCCCCAATCCGACCCCGCAGCCTTCGGCCACCTTGCCGTTCAAAAGCTCATGGATGCAGGCGCCGGACCGTTGCTTCAACTCCACGCACAAGGCGGAGTGGAGCGGTGACCTCAATGCCGCTCGCCGGACGGCGCGTGCTTGTAACCCGCGCAGCTCACCAGGCCGGCAAGCTCAGCGATGCCCTTCGCGCCGTTGGAGCTGAGCCGGTTGAGGTTCCTGTCCTCGAAATCCGCCCACCCGCGAGCTTTGACCCCCTCGACCGAGCACTCCGTCAACTGGACCGCTACGATTGGCTTATCCTGACCAGCGCAAATACGGTTCGGGCCATGGCCGATCGGTCGGAACAACTTGGTGTCGCTTTTACTCAACCCGAAACCTTGAAAGTGGCAGCGGTGGGCGAAGCTACGGCTGAAGCGGTAAGGAAGACCGGGTTTGAGGTGACCTTCGTCCCCGCATCCTATGTGGCTGAAAGTTTAATTGAAGGCCTTGCAGGGCAGATTGCGGGGCAACGCATTCTGCTGGCGCGTGCGGCCGTCGCGCGCGACGTCATCCCCGATGCCTTGCGAGGGGTCAACGCCGTAGTTGACGTCGTCGATGCCTACCAGAATGTCTTTCCCGAAACGGCGCCTGAACGGCTTCGACGCGCTCTTGCCGAGGGAATCGATGCCGCCACCTTCACCAGTTCCTCCAGCGTGACCAACCTGGCTGAGGCTGCTGCCCGGGCGGGGCTCACATTCCCGTTTGATGGAGTGTTGGCCGTCTCTATCGGCCCCATCACCAGCCAGACCCTTCGCGAACTTGGCTGGGAGCCCGCGATCGAAGCCGATCCCAGCGATATTCCCGGACTAACGTTCGCAGTGGTGCGCGTCCTTCAGACCACATGACTGAGACGGTCCGCGAGCACCTGCCTTGACGCGCCTACAAACCGGCTTTCAGCACGGCGAGACCGGCCTTTGAGACCTCCACATCATCTTCCGATTTGCCACCGCTGAAGGCGACGATGATATTCCCAGAGCGTGAATGCGCCGTGACGCCGCCCTGCCAGCCGAATTCTCCGGTCATCGGCGGCCGGCCTGCGGTGCCGCTGTCCTTCAAGGTGTCAGCCATCTCGGCAGACTTGGCGTAGGCGATGCCGATGAGGTTGTTGCCCTTTTCCGTAGTCGTTTGGATATCTTTCATGCGCCCGACCACAGCCATCCTCGAGGTCCAGCCCTGTACGCTGTCTCCCTCGGCATAGGACACTACCGCCACTCCGGAAACCTTCAGTTCCGCGGCGCGTTTCTTCATCGCCGCCAGCGCCGCATCGGCCAAGGCATCAAACTTCTTCGCGCTGACGGGCTTGGATGGGCTTGCGGCAGATGCGTGGATTCCGCAGCAGGCCAGGCTCGCGGCAAGCAGAATTGCGGGTAAAAGCAGGCGTGTCTTCATTGCGGTCTTTCTCCATTCGGCTTTCCGCGGCTTGGTGCGTCCGGGTTCCGTCACGGGAGAATTCTACCCTGCAGCCGACCGTTGGTGATCCGGGAGGCACGCAAGTGTCCATGAGCCTCGATCAGTGCGGGGGGTGCTGAGAGCGGAGGCGCAGGTTGGCACGATAATCTTAGAGGCAGCGTGATCCGAGAAGACATTCAACCCGAAGCGCCTTTCGACCTGGCTCCGCAATCTCCCGTGACTGAGAAAGCTACGGCAGAACTGACCCCGTTCATGCGCCAATGGACCGCAGCCAAGCGGGAGAATCCTGATGCGCTGCTGTTTTTCAGGATGGGCGATTTTTATGAGCTGTTCTACGACGATGCGGTGGTGGCCAGCCGCGAGTTGCAGCTCACGCTGACCGCCCGCGACCGCGAGCGCCAGATGCCCATGTGCGGCGTCCCCTACCATTCTGTCGAAAGCTACCTGACGCGATTACTCCGCAGGGGCTACCGTATCTCCATCTGCGACCAGATGGAGGACCCCAAGCTCACCAAGAAAATCGTGCGCCGCGAAGTGACGCGGGTGTTGTCCCCGGGAACGGCGCTGGACGCAGCCCTTGGACAGGAACAGAACAACTTTTTGGCGGCATATTTCGAAAGTGGATCTGTAAAGGAAAACATCTGCGCTCTCGCACTCCTTGACATTTCAACGGGAGAATTTCGTACCGCGGAGTTTGCAGGAGCCGCGGCACGCCAGCAGGCGGTAGACGAGATCCAGATGGCCGGTGCAAGCGAAGTGCTGCTGCCCACGAGCGCTGAGATACCCGCCGGACTGGAGCGGACCGCAGCGCGAACGCGCGTGGAGGACTGGGTCTGGACACGGGACTTCGCGGTTCCGCTGGTGGAGCGGCAACTGAACGTGCGCTCTCTCGAAGGGTTCGGCCTTGACGGCCATCCGGCCGCGGCCATTGCGGCAGGGGCGGTGCTGCACTATGTGCGGACCACCCAGAAGAATGAAGCGCTGCACATCGATTCGCTGAAGTTTCAAGAGCACTCGACTGCGCTGGAACTGGACCAGGTAACGGTGCGCAACCTGGAACTGGTGGAGCCACTGTTTCAAGGCCAGGACAGCCGCGCGACGCTCTTTCATACGCTGGACGCATGCCTGACGCCGATGGGCAAGCGGCTGCTGCGGGCGACAATCCTGCGGCCGCTGATGGATGGTGCGGCGCTGGAGGCGCGCTACGAGGCAGTGGCGGAGGCGCACGGAGACCTGCTGCGGCGCGAGGAGATTCGACGGGCGTTCGGCGGCATTCTGGACCTGGAGCGGCTGTTGGCGCGGCTGAGCCTCGACTCCGCCGGGCCGCGCGATGTGCGGGCGCTGGCAGCGAGCCTGGCGCGACTGCCCGGTTTGCGCACGGCAGTTGAGGCCATGCACGCGGCGCAGTGGCGCGAGTTGGCGCAGCGGTTGGACACGCTCGAAGACGTGACCGCGCGCATTGCGACCACGCTGGTTGCGGAGCCTCCGCTGACGCTCGTGGACGGTGGGGCAATTGCCTCAGGAGTGGACGCGGAGCTGGATGAGTTGCGCACGATTTCAACGACGGGGCGGCAGTCGATTGCGGCCATCGAAGAGCGAGAGCGGGCGCGAACGGGGATAGCTTCGCTGAAGGTAAGGTATAACTCGGTTTTTGGCTATTACATTGAGATCACCAAGGCTAACCTGGCCATGGCTCCCGCCAATTACGAACGCAAGCAGACGTTAGTCAATGCGGAACGATTTACGACTCCCGAGTTAAAGGAGTACGAGATCAAGATACTCACCGCCCACGACCGTTCCATCGAGATTGAAAAGCGGATCGTTGCCGAGTTACGCCGGACGGTTCTTGAGGCGGCGGGCCGGATACGGCGCAGCTCGGCTGCGGTGGCGGAGATGGACCTGCTGGCAAACTTCGCGCACCTTGCTGCCGGGCGGCGGTATGTGCGGCCACGGCTGGCGGAGGAGCCGGTACTGGAAGCGGTGGCCGCCAGGCATCCGGTCATCGAGCAGTGGATGGAGGAGACGCGCGAGGGCCGGTTCATTGCCAATGATCTGTTTCTAGATGCCGGCGAGACGGGGCCGAGTTTGTTACTTATCACTGGTCCTAATATGGGCGGCAAAAGCACTTATCTTCGTATGGCCGCCATGTTAGTGCTGATGGCACAGATGGGGAGCTTCGTTCCTGCGGAAAGTTTGCGGCTGGGCCTGGTCGATCGCATCTATACGCGCATTGGCGCCAGCGACAATGTGGCGCGGGGCCGGTCGACCTTTATGGTGGAGATGACCGAAACCGCGACGATTCTGAATACGGCCACTCGGCGGTCCCTGATCCTGCTCGATGAGATGGGCCGCGGCACGGCGACGTTTGACGGCCTGTCGCTGGCGTGGGCCACGGTCGAGTATCTTCATGCGGAAACGTGCGCGCGCACGCTGTTTGCCACGCACTATCACGAACTGACAATGCTCGCCGAAAAGCTGCCCCGCGTGCGCAATCTGCGCGTGGGCGTTAAAGAAGCCGCCGGCGGCATCGTGTTTCTGCATAACATCGAACCCGGCGCGGCCAGCAAGAGTTATGGCATCGAAGTAGCAAAGCTCGCGGGATTGCCTTCTGTCGTTATTGACCGCGCCAAGCGCATCCTCAAGCAGCATGAGAAGCAGGAGCGGCAGAGCGTGCAAGTGGAGACAGCCGCAGAGCCGCTGCAACTCACGATCTTCACGCCGCTCTCGCAGCGCATCGTCGATCGCATCGAGGCCGTGGATGTGAATGCGCTGACGCCGCTGCAGGCGCTGAACCTGCTGGAAGAGTTGCAGACGGAATTGAAGGAGAAGGGATGACGGGCAGAGGTCACAGAACCGATAGCCGGAATCAAGGTGTGCGATGACGACGAGTTTGCGCGGGGCCGCGGGAAGCTTGCTGGTGGTGGGGCTCGCGGGAACAGAGCTGACGGGGTTGGAACGCGCGTGGCTGCGGCTGGTGCGGCCCGGGGGCGTAATCCTCTTTCGGCGCAACATTGTGAACGCGCTACAGACGCGGGCGCTGCTGGATGAGGCTACCGGCCTGGGCGCGACGCACGGTTTTCGCTGCGTGGATTTGGAAGGCGGAACGGTGGACCGGCTGCGGGACGCGCTGGCGCCGATGCCTTCAGCGCAGGCGGTGGCGGTGGCTGCGCGCATCACGGGAAAGCCTCGACTGGCGCGCGAGCACGGTACTTTGATCGGGCAAGGCGTAAAGGCGTTCGGGTTCAATACGACGCTGGCTCCGGTGCTCGATTTGGCGCTGCCGGATTCGGCCGAGGTAATGGGAACGCGAGCCGTCGGGGCGGACGCCGCAGACGTGGTGGAGTATGCGCGACAGTTTCTCACGGGGCTGGCGGACGAGGGCGTTGCAGGGTGCGGCAAGCATTTTCCGGGCCTGGGCGGCGGTAAGCGCGATTCGCACATGGAGACGCCGGCCATCGGGCGCAGTTGGAACGATTTGTGGCGCGAAGACCTGGAGCCGTATCGCGCACTGCGTGATGAACTGCCGATGGTGATGGTGAATCATGCGGCTTATCCCGCGACGCCGGGCAAGGATCGGCCGGCGAGCGCTTCTTCGTTCTGGATTACGACGGTGCTGCGCAAGCGGCTCGGTTATCGCGGGCTCATCTTCTCTGACGACCTGGAGATGGGCGGGATCTTGAGGTTTCTCCCGATTGAAGAGGCTGCGGTGGCGGCGGTGCGCGCCGGCACGGATACGCTCGAAATCTGCCACAGCGCGGAGTTGATCTTGCGTGCCTACGAGGCGCTGATTGCGGAGGGCGAGCGTTCGGCGACGTTTCGCACGGTGCTGCTAGCGCGAGCCCGCGAGGTGGAACGGAAACGGACAACTCTGTTTGCCGCTGGGGTTGCCAAGGCGCTGACGGCACGTCAGTTTGCGGCGCTGCGGACGCGGATTTTGCGGTTTGGAGATGAGATTGCGGCTAGCGCAGTCGGCGGTGCAGTGCAAACGAACAAGCACGCATCGATGGTGGAGACCGCATGACGGCCAAACCGATGATCGTGGCCGGCATCATGAGCGGAACTTCGGCGGATGGCGTCGATGTGGCGCTGGTGCGCATCGCGCCGGGTAGGGCGCGGGGAGGAGTTGGGCGGCCAACGCTCACGCTGCTTGCGCATGAAGGGTTTCCCTATCCTGCGACGCTGCGGCGGGCGGTATTGGCGGCGATGAATGCAACCTCGACTTCGACTGCGGAGCTGGCGCGGCTGAATTGGCGGCTGGGGCTTGCGTACGCCGAAGCCGTGAGCGCAACGCTGAAGCGGCATGGCGTGAAACTCGATCTGATTGGATGCCACGGCCAGACGCTGTATCACCAGGCGCGCGGTGCGGCGTATGCGGGGCAGAGCTTTGCGTGTACGTGGCAGGCGGGCGAGGTGGCTCCGCTGGCAGCGCTGGGCATTCCGGTGGTGTCGAATTTTAGGCCTGCGGACATGCTGGCGGGCGGGCAGGGTGCGCCGCTGGTTCCATTACTGGACTATGTGCTGTTTGCGGACGCGAAGCGCGGGCGCGTGTTGCAGAACATCGGCGGCATCGCGAACCTGACAGCGATTCCTGCGGGAGCCGCAGCGGGCGCGGTGGTTGCATTCGATACGGGCCCCGGCAACATGGTGATGGATGCGCTGGCGCTGCAGTTATTCAAGAAGCCGTTTGATCGCAATGGAGCGCTCGCAGCGCGCGGACAAGTGATTGCGCCGGTGCTGGCGGCAGAGATGCGCGGCGAGTATTTCGGATTGAAGCCTCCGCGGACTGCGGGGCGCGAACAGTTCGGACGCGAGTATGCAACGAAATTTCTTGCAGCCTGCCAAAAGCGCAGCAGCAGGCCCGAGGATGCGCTGGCCACGGCAACGGCGCTGGCGGCGGAGAGCATTGCGCAGGGCTACTCGCGCTTTGTTCATCGAAAAATGAAGGGCGCTGCGGTGGACTACATCGTTTCAGGCGGAGGTGCGCACAACGCGACGTTAATGGCGATGCTGGCGCAGAGGCTGGAACCGCTGGGGTGCGAGTTGGCCACGAGCACGGAGTTCGGATTGCCCGCAGAGGCGAAGGAGGCCGCGGCGTTTGCGCTGCTGGCGTGGCAGACGTGGCATCGGTTGCCCGGAAATGTCCCGGCGGCTACGGGAGCCGCGCGACCGGCGATCCTGGGGCAGGTTATGTATGTTTGAAGGCTGCCTGTCCAGATTTGTCGATTCCCACCCGGGCTTCATTCGCTGGATTGAAACTGATCGGATGGGGTTCGTGGGTTCCCACCCTGTCGCCAGAAAGAAGGCGACAGGATGGGGCTCGGCGTTTCTGTTGATTACGCTGCTCTTCATCGCTGGTTGCCGATCGGCTCAACGCGATCCGCGGACGGTGGTCTTCCTGATCGAGAGCAGTCCGGCGAATCTTGATCCGCGTGTGGGGACCGACGCACAGTCGGAGCATATCGATGAATTGATGTTTGACGGACTGGTGGCACGGGATGCGAGCTTTCATTTCACGCCGGCGCTGGCGGAGCGATGGGAGCAGCCGGACCCCAAGACGCTGATCTTTCATCTGCGCGATGGAGTGCGCTTTCACGACGGACGCGCGATGACGGCGCGAGACGTGGTGTGGACCATTAACTCCATGCGCAATGGGGCGGTGATTTCGCCCAAGGCCGCTGCTTATGCTTCGGTAAATACGCTTGAGGCCCTAGATGCGCGGACCGCGGTTTTTCACCTGAAGCAGGCGGATAATTTTCTGCTTACCAATCTATCGACGGGCGCGATGGGCATTGTGCCGGAGGGCAGCGGGCGCGAATTCTGGCGGCATCCGGTGGGCACGGGTCCGTTTCGTTTTGTGAGCCAGCAGATCGATCAAGAAGTGGTGCTGGAGCGCAATCCGCTGAGTTGGAGCGCGGCGCCAAAGCTGGAGCGGGTGCGGTTCTCAGTGGTCCCCGATTCGATCACCGAGTCACTGGAACTGGAGAAGGGGTCGGGCGATGTAGCCATCAATTCCCTTCCCATGGACGCGCTTCCGGTGCTTGCGAAGCGCCCGGACCTGCGTGTGGACGACGCCCCCGGAACGCAGATTCAGTATCTCGCCTTCAACACGCAGGACGCGCTGCTGAAGGATGCGCGGGTGCGGCAGGCGATTTCGTGCACCATCGATCGCAACCTCATTATCCAGTCGCTGATGGGCGGTCATGCGCAGCCGGCACAGAGCATGTTGCCCGCCAACCACTGGGCGTGGTCGGGCAGTGGCCCGCGGTTCGACTACGATCCGGCGCGTGCGGCGCGGCTGCTGGACGAAGCGGGACATCCCGCGGGGCGCGATGGCGTGCGTTTTCACCTGACGATGAAAACCAGTTCGGTGGAAGATGTACGGCTGCTGGCGGCGGTGTTGCAGCAGCAACTGGCACGGGTGGGGATCGCGCTCGACCTGCGCAGCTATGAGTTCGCCACGTTCTACTCCGATGTGACACGCGGGGCGTTCCAGTTGTATTCGCTGCGCTGGATCGGCGGCAATGAGCAGCCAGACATTTTCAGCTACGCGTTTTCAACGGCACGCTTTTCTCCCAAGGGCGCGAATCGCGGTCACTACTCGAATGGCAGGCTCGATGCGCTGCTGGATGACGCAGCGGAGAGCTCGGATGTAGCTAAGCGGCGGGCCGACTACGCAGCGGCACAGGAGATCCTGGCGCGCGATCTGCCGGCCATTAACCTTTGGTATCGCGATACGGTGGTGGTGCACAGCAAGCGGCTCACGCATATTGTGCCTACACCGTCAGGGAGTTTTTCTTTTCTGGAAACGGCGGAGTTGGAGCCGTAAGAAGATCGCGGGGTTCGATTCCTTTCCTTCATCGAGAATGTGGTGAGTTCGGCATAGCGCCACAAACACCTGACAATCGTGGGGTTAGGGCATCCCCTCAACCTTTTGGCGCACTCTTTCGTCTACACAAATGGAGATCAGTTTCAGGAAGAACAGACTGGCATACATCGCCGGCGGTAATCGACTTATGACGAGAACGATCAAGATTCGAGTTTCTTTGGCGGCCAAGTCCGTGCTGCTTTCAATCGCAGGTTTTTTCGCTGCTTCCCTCCTCCAGGCCCAGGCACCATTGCGATTTGTTGGTTCCATTACCGCCATCAGCGGCACAACGCTGACGGTGAAGACTGACACGGACGGCCAGCGCCAGGTGGACGTTCCATCGGAAGCGAGTGTCAAGCGCATCGCCCCTGGACAAAAGGATTTGAGCACCGCGGCCACCATCACATTTAGCGAACTCGCGGTGGGCGACCGAGTGCTGGTGAAGCTGGACCCCAATGCTACGGGCGCGACACCGCAGGCTGCGCAGATTATCGCCGTCAAACAGGAAGACCTGGCGCAGAAGCAGCAGCGGGAAAAGGAGCAGTGGCAGCGCGGGCCACACGGATTGGTGAAGTCTGTTGACAGCGCGAGCGGGGCCATCGTTGTGACAACCGGTGCGGGAGCCACAGCCAAGCCGGTGGCGATTCATGTGACGAAGGCGACGGTGCTGCGGCGATACGCACAGGGGTCGGTGCGATTCGAGCAGGCCCAGCCTGCGCCGATTGACTCCATCCACGTAGGCGACCAGTTGCAGGCGCGGGGTACAGCGAGCCCTGATGGGAATGAAATCACCGCCGACGAAGTGGTTTCGGGCACATTCCTCAACATTTCGGGAACCATTACCTCATTGGACGCAGGCACTTCGACGCTGGTGGTGAAGGATCTGGCCACAAAGAAACAGATGACGATTCACGTGCCAGAGGACGCGCAGATGCGGCGTCTTCCCGATCGGATGGCGCAAGGGATCGCCATGTTTTTGAAAGGCAACGCCGCCGGAGCACAAGGACGCTCATCCGGTTCGGGTGGGTCGGGACAAAGCTCAGCGGGAGCACCACCACAACACGCGGCCACTGGCGCACCGGGCGGTGGTGCAGGATCCGCACAGACTGGCGCGCCCGGCGGGCCGGGCGGCGGTATGCGCGGCGGCGATCCGCAGCAGTTGTTGAGCCGGGCGCCGGCGATCAAGCTAGGCGATTTGACCAAGGGCGAAGCGGTCATGCTTGTGGCAACACAAGGCGCCCCAGACGTGACCGCGGTCAGCTTATTCGCAGGAGTCGAACCACTGCTACAAGCTCCGGCAAGCCAGAGCTTGCTCTCGAACTGGAGTATGGGCTCCGGCGGAGCTGAAGGCGCGTCGGCCCAATAATTTTTGCGCAACAACTGGACTGAAAATAACGAGGGACACGTGTATCCAAGATTTCATCACTTCATTCATTTTTCGATTGCCGCAGCCTTAAGCTGCGCGTCGGTGGTGGCGGCTCAAACCGCCACGCCCGCGGTGCAAACTCCCGCGACTGCTGCTGCCCAGGCTTCGACGCCGGTGGCGTCCGCCACATTACGCGGACACATCACGGATCAAACAGGTGCGCTGATTCCAGGCGCGAAGGTGACGATCACAACCTCGGCCGGTGCGGCCGTCAGCACCACCACCGCCGATGCTTCCGGCACCTATGAGGTTCGTGGGCTGAAACCGGACGGATACATCGTTAAGGCTGAGTTCGCGGGTTTTGCACCGTTTCAATCGCCCACGATTGCGCTGACCGCGGGACAGTCGAAGCGCGTTGACATTGCGATGGCCATCGAGGTGGAACAGCAGAACGTGACGGTGACCGACGATTCCCCCATGGTGAACGTGGAAGCAAGCGGCAACGCCAATTCCATCGTTCTCAAGGGCAAGGATCTTGACGCGCTGTCAGACGATCCAGATGAGCTTTCCAACGAGTTGTCCGCGCTGGCCGGCCCGTCTGCCGGACCGAACGGCGGGCAGATTTTCATCGATGGATTTTCGGGCGGGCAGTTGCCGCCGAAGTCCGCAATCCGCGAGATTCGAATCAACCAGAATCCATTTTCGGCCGAGTATGACAGGCTGGGATACGGACGCATCGAGATTCTCACCAAGCCTGGCACCGACAAGTTGCACGGACAGTTCTTTATTCAAGGAAACGACAAGCCCTTCAACACCGGCAACCCGTTCACCAAGACCATTCCTTCGTATTACAGCTACCAGTACAACGGTACGGTGAGCGGCGCAATCTCGAAGACTGCTTCGTACTTTGTGAGCGCGGAACGGCGCAATATCGACAACGTGTCTACGTGGCTCATTCCGGACGCGATCCTTCAAAACAGCGCCGGCACGTACGTCGATGTGCAGAACTATGGCGTCTCGATGTTGAATCCGCACATCCGCAACAATGCTTCTGCGCGCATCGATTGGCAACTGGGCGCAAAGAACACGTTCACGGCTCGCTATGGATTCTGGTCGGAGGCCGAGCAAGGCAATTTGAGTGCGGGCTCGCTGACCACCGCGTCAACGCACGAGTCGAATACCGATCACACGGTGCAGTTGAGCGATGCGGTGGTTATCAGCGACCACATGGTCAACGAGAGCCGCTTCCAGTTTGAGCGCCAGAACGAAAACCATTACCCCGACTCTACCGACCGCACCCTCACCGTTGCAGGTGACTTTACCGCCGGCGGCTATACCAGCCAAACGAGCCGCGATCACGCAGTGCGCCTCGAATTCCAGAACCTGACGACGCTGAGCCACGGCGCACACGCAATCAAATTTGGAACGCGCATGCGCGATGCACGGGAAGCGAACTACACCACCAGCAACTTCAATGGCGCCTTCAGCTTTGACTCCTTCGACAAGTATCTCGCCATGGCCAACGGGCTGGCGTCGGGCCAGACGTTCGACCAACTCGTTGCCCAGGGATACGGCCCCGCCACCGCAAGCTATACCAGCGGGCCGCCATCGGCGGTCGCCAATGTTTTTGACGTTGCGTTGTTCACGCAGGACGACTGGAAGGTGAATCCGAGGCTGACGGTTTCGGGGGGTTTGCGCTGGGAAGCGCAGAACCATATCTCCGACCACAACGACTGGGCGCCGCGCGCTTCAATGGCCTATGCGCTTGACGGTGGCAAAGGAAAGCAAGCCAAGACAGTACTGCGCGCCGGATACGGGTTTTTCTACGACCGCCTCCAGGTTGGCAGCCTGATGACGGTGAACCACCTGAGCACCCAGAACAAGATTGTGCTCAACACCCCGACGTGCAGTTCGACGGCAACGTCACTGGACGTAATCGACATGAGCACCTGCTCGAACACTGGCACCACGTACAGCGGCACCGCTGTTCCGGTCAGGTACCAGGTGGCGCCGCACTTTCGCTCGCCCTACACGGGCCAGGCCGGCGTAGGCCTTGAGCGGCAGCTTTATCCCGGAGGTAGCCTCACGCTCACCTACCTTCACTCCTTCGGCGCGCACCAGTTGGTCACGCGCAACGCCAACCAGCTTGATAGCGCGGGAGAATTTCCGCTCGATCCTACCGGCGGCTACATTTATCAGTTCTACCCTGAAGCCGTATTCAAGCAAGACCAGTTGATCACCAGCGTGAATGCCAAAGTGACCAAGAATCTGAGCCTGGTCGGCTTCTACACGCTTGCATCGGCCAACAGCAACGGCGGCGGCGGCACCAACACGTCGAATGCATACAACCTTGACCAGGATTATGGGCGCGCTGCCTTCGTATCGCGCAACATGATCTTTGCCATGGCGAACTATAGCGGCCCCTGGGGATTGCGCTTCAATCCATTCCTGATTGCGCAATCGGGCAGGCCGTTCAACATTACGTTGCCAACCGATCCGCTGAACAACTTCAACAACCAGCGGCCGACATACGCGACAGCGGCTACGCCGATTGATATGCAGGTTGCAACATCTTACGGCCTGATGGATAAGGCGGCGCTCGCAGGTGAGAAACTCATTCCGGTGAACCTGGGTAACGGACCCGCAGCAGTAGCCGTCAACCTGCGCATTAGCCGTGGGTTCGGCTTTGGGCCGGAGACAGGCGGATCGAACGGCCCCAACGGTGGCGGACCGGGCGGCGGTGGGCCACCTGATGGCGGTGGCGGCGGTCGCCGCGGTGGACCTCCCGGAGGCGGCCTTGGCCCCGGCGGACTGGGCGGCGGCGGTGGCCGTGGTGGTCCCGGAGGCATGTTTGGCGGAGCAGGCACTGGACGCAAGTATTCGCTGAACTTCAGCGTGCAGGCGTTGAACCTTTTCAACGACATTGACTACGGCGGTCCCAACGGAACTCTCGGCAGTCCAAGGTTCAACAGGTCAAGCACGCTGGCTGGCGGCATCTTCAGCACCGGGTCTGCGGCACGGCGCGTATTCGCGCAGGTCATCTTCTCATTCTAAACGCCCGCGGAAAAACAACGAGGGGCCGGAGCGTTTGCTTCGGCCCCTCTTCTTTATTGATTGCGAAAGCTATCGACTCAGAGATTTCTTCATGCCACGTTGCGCAGCCTGGTGAGCAGGTCCTTGGGATGCATCGGCTTGGTGAGGACCTCGAAGCCAAAATCCTTAGCTTGGGACGCTTCCAGCATTTCGGCTATTGCCGTCTGGCCAGACAACAGAAACACCCTGATATCGGGGAGCAACGCGCGAATCTGGATGGCTGCTTCCACGCCGTTCAGTTCCGACATGATGACGTCGGAGATGAGCATGTCCGGCCGGAAGACAGGGGCGAGTTCGACGGCTTTTTTGCACGAATACACCGCGCGCGCTTCAAAGCCGCCCTGGTTGAGGATCATGGCCAGGGTGTCGGCAATCACTTTTTCATCGTCGGCGATGAGAACTTTGGGCTTGGAGGGGGACTGGGACATCATTTTCCTAATATCCTATTGAAAACAAAAGGGGCTGTGATCGCAGGAGGTTCTCGACGTTGCCCTGCAACCGTCACCGCTCCCTGGTGTCCACGGTGAGTTGGGGAAGGCACGCAACGGTAGCCGAAGTGTGAAAGTTCTCGCGAGGGTGCCGGCACAGCCACTTGGGCCATGGTTTCGACGAGCGCCGTCGATCTTGCGGCCGGTGACGGGGTTGTCCTAATTGACTCCGCGCAGTTTGCTCAACAGATCCTGCGGGTGGACGGGCTTGGCCAGGATCTCGAAGTCGTATCCCTGGGCGTGGGCCTTTTCCAGCAGATCGGCGGTGGCAGCCTGACCGGAGAACAAAAGGATCTTGATTGAAGGCAGAAGGGCGCGAATACGGATTGCGGCGTCAATTCCGTTCAAGTCGGCCATGATGACGTCTGAGATCAGCATGTCCGGCTGGAAAACAGGGGCAAGCTCGAGAGCTTTTTCGCCTGAGTACACGGCGCGCGCCTGAAAGCCGCTCTGGTTCAGGATCATAGCCAGCGTGTCGGCGATAACCCGTTCGTCGTCGGCAACAAGGACCTTGGGTTTGTTGTTCGTTTCGGGCATACTCTCCTGGAGACCTCGTGCGGTGTGCGGCTACAACGTGCTTGAGAGAGCTGCAGCCTGCAATAGTCTGAGGCAAAATCCACTTGCCTGGGTAGACGCTTTCTTCAATGATACGCTCAACTTGTAAGATGCACGGCGAGCGCTATCGGCTCACCGTCAAAATAATCAAAGTGGCAACCGGGGCTCGCACGTTCCTCCACGGCCACACTCGATTTTACCCGATTGCAACCCCGCACTCCTACACTCGCACTCACAACCGGCAGTCTGGCAACCTACATCCCGTACCCGGAGAACCTTGCATGCAGCAAGCTGGCATCCAGAACGAGACTCCCAATGTGGCAGTTGAAGCCATCATTCGGGCCGAAAAGATCGAGAAATACTACGCCCAGCCCAGCGAAAACCGCATTCAGGTCATCTCCGCCACCGATCTGAAGATTGTGCCGGGGGAGATTCTGGCGCTGCTGGGGCCGTCGGGTTCAGGCAAGTCGACCATGCTGCGCATGCTGACTGGGCTATCGCGGCCCACGGCGGGGCAGGTGTACTGGCACGAAAAGCCGATCGCGGAGACCGAAATCAATGTGTCCATTGTGTTTCAGAGCTTCGCGCTCTTCCCTTGGCTGACGGTTCTTGAGAACGTGGAGGCGCCGCTGCAGGCCCGTGGAGTGCCGGCCGATGAACGACGCGCCCGCAGCATGCGCATGCTGGACACGGTTGGGCTGGACGGCTTTGAGGCCGCCTACCCCAAGGAGCTTTCGGGCGGCATGCGGCAACGCGTAGGGTTTGCGCGGGCGCTGGTGGTGGAGCCCGAGGTGCTCTTCATGGACGAGCCTTTCTCTGCCCTCGACGTGCTGACCGCCGAGAATCTGCGCAGTGAACTTCTGGAGCTTTGGGCCAAGAAGACCATGCCCACGAAAGCCGTCTTCCTGGTGACCCACAACATTGAGGAGGCGGTGCTGCTGGCGGATCGGATCATTGTGCTGGGCCGCAATCCCGGACATATCCGCACCGATTTTCGCGTGCAACTGCCGCAGCCCCGCGACCGCAAGTCCGAACCCTTCACGCAACTGGTGGACTACATCTACAAGGTGCTGACCACGCCCGATGTGGCACCGGCGCAGGCACCGGATCAACAGGCTGGAAAGAGGGTCCGCGATCAGCGCCAGATGCACTACCAGATGCTGCCCCATGCCCGGCCGGGAGGCATGGCCGGATTGCTGGAACTGCTGCTGGACAAAGGCGGCCGCGACGACATCTACCGGCTGGCAGACGATCTGGCGTTCGAGATCGACGACTTGCTGCCCATTGTGGATGCCGCCCAGTTGCTGGGTTTCCTCAAAGTGGAAGAAGGCGACGCGGCCATCACCGAAAGCGGCACGGAGTTCGCCAACTCCGAGATTCTGCGCCAGAAGGAACTCTTTCGCGACGCGGCGGTGGCCAACGTGCTGCTGTTGCGGCAGATTCGGCGAGCGCTCGACGCGAAGAGCGACCACACCGTTCCCGAGGAGTTCTTCCTCGACATGCTGGATGAGCAGTTCAGCGAAGAGGAGAGCCTGCGCCAGATGGAAACGGCCGTAACCTGGGGACGGTATGCGGAGCTGTTCGACTTCGATGCCTCTCGCCGTCGATTTGTGTTGCCCGATGCCCAGGAGGAAGAGGCTGCTGCCAGCGAGGGGGACGAGTGAGGATTCAACACCCGTTTGCACGCTCGCTGGTCTTCGCCCGCACCGGTCCGTTTTTCATCGATGCGTGCGTGGCCCTGTGCGGCCTGGCCATCTTCTTTTCCGTCGTCAGGACCGGCGTCTATTGGATGGGAAAGCCCGTTCCGGTGGTGCCCATCTCCCACTCGCTCAGCGCGCTGCCGGTCTATGCGTTCTATTCCATCATTCGCATTGGTATCGCCTATCTTCTCAGCCTCGTCTTTGCCATCACCTACGGGTACACCGCGGCCTATAACCCGCGCATTGAAGCATGGATGATCGCCGTCCTCGATATCCTGCAGTCCATCCCGGTGCTCAGCTTTCTGCCTCCGGTGATTCTGGCCATGGTGGCGCTGGTTCCCGGCCACCAGATGGGCATCGAGTTGGGCATCATCCTGCTCATCTTTACCGGCCAGGTGTGGAACCTGGCGTTCAGCTTCTACTCGTCGCTCAAGAGCATTCCGCGTGAAATGCTGGAGGCGTCGCGCATCTATCGCTACTCCGCGTGGCAGCGCTTCTGGCAGCTTGAAATGCCCTACGCCGCCATCGGCCTGGTGTGGAATTCGATTGTCTCCGTGGCCGGCGGTTGGTTTGCACTGATCGCCTGCGAGATGTTCACCATGGGCGACCACAACTTCCAGTTGCCGGGCCTCGGCAGCTACCTGCAGACCGCCACCGCATCCGGCGACATTCGCGCCCTGGTGGCGGGCTTTGCTGTTGTGATTCTCATCGTCGTGGCCACCGACCAGTTGGTGTGGCGGCCCATGATCGCGTGGAGCGACAAATTCAAATTCGAGCAGGTTGAGTCCGCAGACCGCGTCGTCTCACCCATCCTCGAGTTCTTCCGCCGTTCCACCCTGCTCAGTTCCCTTCCCGGACGCATCTGGCACAGCTTCGAAGAGCCCATCTATCGCCGCCTGGCGCGCTCGAAGGAGTGCCGCGTCGTCCGCCCCATCGATGAAGACACCGCCCGCAAAAGCTCCGCGAGTCTTTGGGCGCTCGCGGTTGCGGCCATCGCAATCGTCGGCTGGGGAGCCCTGCAAGCCATCCTCATGCTGCGGACCCTCACCTGGCCCGACGTGCGTCTGCTACTCGAAGGTGCGGGCGCTACGTTTCTGCGCGTCAACGCCGCGCTGCTCATTTCCGCCGCATGGACCATCCCCGTGGGCGTCGCCATCGGCTTCAATCCCCGCATCGCGCGGATTGTGCAGCCCATTGCGCAGGTGCTGGCGTCGGTCCCAGCCACGGCCTTCTTCCCCATCCTGCTCATCGGCCTGGTCCGGGTTGGCGGCGGTCTCGGCGTCGGCTCCATTGCCCTGATGCTGCTGGGCACGCAGTGGTACATCCTGTTCAACGTGATCGCCGGCGCCATGTCAATCCCCTCCGACCTGCGCGAAGTGGCATCGCTGTTCCGCTTTACACGCTGGCAGCGCTGGACGCGCCTCATCCTTCCCGGCATCTTCCCCTACCTCATCACCGGTATGGTGACGGCCTCCGGCGGCGCGTGGAACGCCTCCGTCTTTGCGGAGTACACCCACTTGCAGGACCGCACCCTGCAGACCATCGGCCTGGGCGCCCAGATTGAAGCGGCCACCGATAGCGGGCGCTTTCCCGTAATTCTGCTGGCCACCATCCTGATTTCGATGATGGTTGTCACAATGAACCGGCTGGTATGGCGGAGGCTCTACCGTCTGGCAGAAACGCGCTATAAACTCGAAGGCTAAGGGAATGCGGCACGATAGCCGCATCCTTGGGAGCGTGCGATGATCCGGCTCGGCTTGGTTGGCTTTGGCATGGCGGGGCGGGTGTTTCATGCGCCGCTGATTTCGTCTGTGGAAGGGTTGGAACTGGCGGCGGTGGTGGAGCGGCACACGAACCAAGCCGAGGAGCGCTATCCCGGCATCATCACCTATCGGTCGCTGAAAGAGATGCTGGCGGACGAGTCGCTGGGGCTGTTGGTTGTAGCCACGCCCAGCGGGACGCACTTTGACGTGGCGCGGCAGGCTCTCGAGGCGGGCAAGAATCTGGTGGTGGACAAGCCAGTGTCCGTCACTTCCAGCGAGATCGCCCAGTTGATCGCCCTCGCGAAGTCCCAAGGCACGTTGCTGATTCCATTTCATAACCGTCGCTGGGACAGCGAATTCCAGACGATCCAGAAGCTTCTGGCAGAAGGCCTGCTGGGCCGGCTTGTCCACATCGAATCGCGCCTTGACCGCTGGCGACCCGGCGCTACCCGGCGTCCCTGGAAGGAAGATCCGGAACATGGCGGAGGAGTGCTGCTCGACCTGGGAACGCATCTGGTCGACCAGGCACTCGTCCTGTTCGGCAAGCCGCTCGGCGTAAGCGCCGAAGTGCTGCGCGAGCGCGACGGCCAGGGAGCCAACGACTCCATCACCGTGAGGCTGAGTTACCCCGAATTACGGGTGACGCTCGGAGCCAACAATCTTTCCTCACCCTCGGGAGCGCGGTTCCATTTGCGCGGGACCCGGGGAAACTTCCGCAAGAAGACTGCAGACCGGCAAGAAGAAGAGCTGAACAAGATCACTCGGATCGCCGCGCCCTCGTGGGGCCAGGAACCGGCCGGCGAGTGGGGCATTCTGCATGTCGACGTGGATGGCGGCATGGTGACGCGTCCGGTCGAGCCTGTTCCGGGGAACTACCGGCTCTTCTACGCCGGCGTGCGCGATGCGCTGCTGGGCAAGGCCCCGGTTCCTGTGGCGGCGGTTGACGCGTGGCGCGGGTCGCGGGTGCTGGAGTGGGCGCAGGCCAGCTGCGATGCGCGGTGCGAAGTGAAGTGCGACTGGAGCGACGAGCCAGATTGATGTTCACGGCGCTTTGCCGGGGGTTTTCAAGCTGCCGAAAAGGCCTGATCAAGGGCTGGACCCCGAGAATTATTCCCTCAGGCGCTGAAGAGGCTGCGGAAAAAGGGAAAATTTAAGTCCCAAATCTGCGAAGAACGGCCCGCAGGAGCTAAAGCCCCTTTATTTTTGAGGCATGTGGCACGGCTGAAACCGTGCCCTTTCAAAGCCAACGAGTTTCTCGCAGCCTATGAAGCCGCCATTTCAAAACCGCGTCAGTCGATGGGCTCGAGGTGCGCGGTGAAGTGGCGAAGGAATGGCGCTTCGTAGGTGAGGCGCAGGCCACGAATGCTTTCGCGTTTCTTCCACACTTCGAGAATAATTTCGACCAGGTAGTCGATGTGGCTCTGCGTGTAGACCCGGCGCGGAATCGCGAGCCGCACCAGGTCCATTTGCGCGGCGGCGGCAAACATCAGGGTGCCAATCTCGACGGAGCGAACGCCGCCTTCAAGATAGAGTTCCGCCGCGAGAGCCACTCCGGGAAACCGATCGGACGGAATGTGCGGCAGGAAGCCGCGCGCGTCGAGATAGATGGCGTGACCACCGGGCGGCTGCACGATGGGCACTCCTTCGGCCGCGATGTGATTGCCGAGATAGGCGGTGGAGGCGATTCGGTAGCGGAGGTAGTCTTCTTCAAGCGCTTCCTGCAGGCCCACGGCGACGGCCTCGAGATCGCGGCCGGCGAGGCCTCCGTAGGTGGGGTAGCCTTCAGTGAGAATCAGCAGGTCTTTCTGCTGCTGCGCGAGCAAGTCGTCGTTGGTGCAGAGGAAGCCGCCGATGTTGGCCATGCCGTCTTTCTTGGCGGACATGGTGCATCCATCGCCATAGCGGAACATCTCCTGCGCAATCTCCTTGGGCGTCTTCGACTCGTATCCCGGCTCGCGCAGTTTGATGAACCACGCGTTCTCAGCAAAGCGGCAGGCGTCGAAGTAGAGCGGAATGTTATGGCGCTTGCACACCGCGCTGACCTGGCGCACGTTTTCCATGGAGACGGGCTGGCCGCCGCCGGAGTTGTTGGTGATGGTGAGCATGACCAGCGGAATGCGTTCGCGGCCCACGCGCTGGATGAGCGCTTCGAGCGCGACAACATCCATGTTGCCTTTGAACGGATGCGACAAGGCGGGTTGACGGCCCTCGGGAATGAGCAGATCGACGGCCTCGGCGCCGGTGAACTCCACGTTGGCGCGGGTGGTGTCGAAGTGGGTATTGTTAGGAACGACGTCGCTTTTTTTGCAGGCCACCCCGAACAGGATGCGTTCGGCGGCGCGGCCCTGGTGGGTGGGGATGACGTGCTTGTAGCCGAAAATATCCTGCACGGATTTGCGGAAACGGACGAAGCTGCGGCTTCCGGCGTAGCTCTCGTCGCCCTCCATGATGGCGGCCCACTGGTGCGTGGACATGGCGCCTGTGCCCGAGTCGGTGAGCAGGTCGATGAGCACATCGTCCGCCGGCAGCAGGAACAGGTTGTAGTGCGCGGCCTTGAGCAGGGCTTCGCGTTGTGCACGGGTGGTCCAGCGAATGGGCTCGACACTTTTGATCCGGAACGGCTCAATGATGGTCTTGACGGGCATGAGAGATCTCCATGGAAATGTGAGCACGCGACCGAAGACGCTCGGGATTTACTCTACTACGCCAGAGGTGCGGCAGAGTCCACGGAGACGATCGCCCACAATCCGCACGCACCGAAGTGACCCATGCCGGCCGGAGGTTGCGATTTGATTTTGCGGGACACTGCGGAATCAGATATTAACGCCGGGGCATGCGAACCCTACAATCTTCGCTGCGATATTGACGGCGTCGGTGATGCCGTCAATCACTTTGGACATGTCGCCCATCTCCTCGACCGCGTTCTTGACTACCGCGCTGGCTGCCGTGAATTCCGTGCCCAGCGTTGCCACCTGGGGATCGTCAGATGCGAGGGTCTGGTCAAGGGAAGTCTGGTATGCGGCCTGAGCGCGGCTGTATTGGAGCTCAAGTGCCGTACGGTCCGTGTCGTTTGTGCAGGCCGCCCGAAGCATATTGTATTTGGCATTCAGATCGGTGAAAAAATCCTGAACATCTTGCAGGGAATTCGACATGGTCAATCACCTTTCCGGGTTCTTAGAAAGCCCCTAGCTGCGTGGCCCAATGTTGTACGGCAGCAAGCGTGAACGGTGCGGAGCGGGAGGACATGGGCTTGCCTTCAGCGACAAGGTCGATCCTTTTGGACATTTCCCGCAGCGACTTCGCCATGGCGTCGGTAATCGTGTCAAAAGACTTGACCAGAGCCGTCTTGCGCGCCGCGATCCTTTGCCGCGCCAAGGGAGCGAGTTGCGTATTCAGTTCCGCGGAGGTCACCGAAGGCTGCAATCCAAAGGGATCGAGCGCAACCTTCAAAACCGCCGAGTTATCCGTCTGGTGGCGATCGACCAGATCGCCTGCCAATGTGGAGGCGAACTCAACGTAGACCTGGTTGATGGAAACATAGGCAGGCTCCTCTTTAACGAAGAAGTCGCTGAGGCCCTTGGTAAAGCTGTCCATCGCCTTCGCCGCTTCGCGTTCCTTGTGCTCCTGTATGGCTGTGACCAGGAGCTTGACGGCGACCTTCAGCGCGGTCTTCTCCTCAGAGGAAGCTTTCATCGGCTCAAGGGTCTCGACTTCCCCCTCGAGTTTCGATGAGGACTTCGCCACATCGTCCGGAGCAGTGGAACCGGTCAACTTGGCAAACTCGCCCGCCAGCGTGGAGAAATCCGCAGCCAGTACGGCTCGTTTTTCAAGCTCGGCCCGGTTGTTCTTGAGGAGCTCGCGGTTTTCAGGCGTGTAGGGCTTTGTGAATAGCTGCTCGTTGAGGATGTAGATCTGGTCGGTGTGGGCAAGGATCATGTTCAGCGCGGTGTAGTAGTCGGACAGGCATTTAGCCGTCACGGACATCTGTGTGGCCGCCGACACGGCATCCTCTGAGGTGTGGCATCCGGCAAAAAGGAAAAGAGAGCACGCCATGAAGCAGGCAAGCGAACGCGGCTGCCGGACTAACTGCAACACTGATTTACGAGCTTTCGCCATGAACATCCCCCGAAATGGATGTAACACAAAAAATTGCAAAAAAGATAGGAGAAACTTGGCCCCAGTATGCCGTCCCACAAGTCAATTGAAAAAGTCGACGGACGGAACCGCAGATCCTTCGACTCCATTTGGCGCAAAAAGCGCGCCAAATTCCGCTCAGGATGACATTCGTTTTTGGTACGGACTTCTGGGGCAGGACACTAGTGTTGAAGCAGGGCCTGCATCTGGATAGGGGGAGCCACGCGAACGCCAAACTCAGGGGCGATTTGCACGAAATGCTCTGTCCCGCCAGGCCCATCTCCGCTTGCGCCATCCCACAGCGCCAGCAGCACTCGCTCGGGGGCCAGCGAGACGGCTTCTTCGATCATCCAAAGATTGGCCCGCTGCCAGACGTTGTCGGTCTCGCCTTCCAGCAATCCGTCGTGGGTGCCCATGATGCGCAGGTTTTGTGGGCCTCGTGCTGCTAACAGGGCATGAAATCGCCGCACCCAGTCCGAGCCGGCGGGAGCAACGGAGGCGGCAAGAAACTCGCCCGCCGGCAGGCCTAACAGGATGCGAGTTGGAATGCCGAGTTCCGCACAGACCTCGTGAAAGAGCAGGTCGCCGCCGCTGGCGGCTGCAGCAAGCCCGACTGTGAGGCCAGGCCGAGCGAAGGCGATGCCAGCGACCGATGCGAGGATGGCAGCGCGGGCCCGGCCCTCGGCCCTGGCCGGGAAGCGTGGCCGCTTGCGGTCGGTTCTGTCGATCATGTGGCCGGTGAAGAGCAGGGCGAGGGCAAAGGGCGTGGGCTCCGAGACACCTTGTTCAACGGGCTGAACGGCGGCCGGATCGCTGGCTGCGACCTGGGTTGGCTTCATTTCAGGCATTGGCGGGCCGAGCCTCTCTGCACGATTCTCCTCCCTGCACGACTACTGTACACCGGCATCAACTTTCGCGATGGAGCGCAATAAAATTCCAGAGGCGTCGCACTTCCGGCTCGAATTCAGGATCGAGTTCCACCTTCGGTTCGTCCGCCTTGGCGCCAAGGCCCAGCTTGTCCAGTTCGGAGCGCGCCTCGGCCAGGTTGCCGGCAATCCAGTAAGCGTTCGCCTTCTCGAAGGTGAAAGCCAGCCTCAGCCGGTGGCGCTGATCCAGGGGCAGGTTGGAGAGTCGAAGCTTATCCATCGCCAGTTCGGCGAGGCTGATCATCCGGTCTGTCTCGCGGGTTTCGGCAAGGCAATCGAAGAGGATCTTCATGGCCTCACCCCAGCCGCGCCAGTTGTTCAACTTCTCAAAGAGGTTGGCGGAGTCGACCGCATTGTCGATTGCCGCTCTGAATCGGCGGCCGGTTAGGGCGATGCGCGACGCGGTGTCGAGCGCATAGGCGATCTGAAGCCGGCGTCCGTGGAAGGAATGGATGGCCATGGCGCGACAGAGCAACTGGCTCGACTGGGCGAGCCTTTCAGAATCCTGCGCCAGCAGGTCGGCCCAATCGCGCAACAGACTGCCCAGCGTGCCGTGCCATCGATAATCGTGTTGACCTTGGGGACACTTTTCAAGATCGGCCAGCGACTGCCCGTAGAGCATCTCCGCGACGCTCAGTTTTCCCAGCGACTGCAGAAGGTAACCGAGTTCGTGCTTGGCGCGGCCGGACTCGCGCAGGGGGGCTTCCGTTCCCGGATCGCTGATGACGCGGCGGAAACAATCTTCCTGGCAATGCTGCTGCTGCAGGTTGGTGAGCTTTCCATCGGGATGATGGAGCAGCCAATCAGGGCGGGGATTGGGGATGGTACCGCGGCGACTGATGAAGTTGGCGATCAACAGCAACATCTCCGCCTGGTTGGTGATACCCCGCATGTATTGGACAGACTTGTCCGCGTCTTCACTGCGCGCGAAGGCAAAATAGGCCGCGGAGAGCAGAGCGTCGTCGCAGCAGGTGGGCAGCAGATTATTGCAGAGCTCCTGAGCCTCTTGAAGCCGATTCTCGTTCACCAGGTCGATGAGGGTCGGCGTGGGCGGGGGCCCGTAGAGCAATAGAAATGTGAGTGCCGAACTGGGCTCGATGGTCTTGAGAAACTGCAGGTGGCGCTCCTCAGCGTTGGTCCAGACGATGAGGGGAGAACCGTAGCGCTCAATCTGCTGAAAGAACCAGACCAGCTTCTCGGCCGCATCGGTTTTGGGCATGCTGTCGTCCGCGATGTTGAGCTCGCTGAGCGTACCGTCCAGCAGCGGTTCGTCGCCGCCATCAAGGCGAATGACGTTGCCGCGCCACGCCTTGAATGTCGCGATGGGCAGGGTCGCAGTTGAATCCGCCGGCTGCTTTTCGAAGCCATGAAATTCATTGACCGTGCCGGGCTGCAACTGGCTGATTGCGGTGGCAAGCGAGCCCCATAATGCATCGAGCGTCGCAGGAACTTCAGCAGGCGCTGGGGTGGTGTTTGCAACTTCGGCCCCGGCAGAGGGAGAAGCCGCGGATTGGGTCCCCGGTGTGGCGCTGGTTGCGGCAACCGGCGCGGTCGGCGTCGTTGCAGACGGGCTCTCGAAAGTGGCCGGCGCTGCTGTCCACGATGCCTGCGGGACCCGTGGGCCGTTCAGCGGCAACGCGCTCAGGTCGAGCGGAGAGCGCATGTAGACCGTCATCGAAGCCCAGTTGGCGTTTTGAAACTCCGACGCAAACTTGTCGGCGCGAATGCGCACCAGCGCGGTTTCAGGATCGCGGCTGGCGGCGGGGCCGAAGACATCCTGATAGAAGCGGGTGGAGATCGACTTCGCATCGAGGTTGTCGAGCTCGGCCAAAAACGACAGCACCATGCTGGCGCCGTCGCGGTGAAGGCAGAGCGCAGGCGACTCACCCCAGGAGTTGGCGGCGCCGGAGAAGCAACTCCACAGCAAGGCGATGCTCACGCTCGAAAAAGTGTCGGCGAGCTTGGCTGCGAACACGTCTCCAACGGAGTTGCTTACAGCGCTTCCATGTTCTTCGAGATGGAGAATGTCTACGTCCTGCACCGGCTTGCCGGCGTCGAACGCCTGGCTCCCGTCCACCAACTGAATCTCCGGCGGAAGGCCCTGGAGCGAAGCGGCCGTCACCTGGTTGGTGTCTGAGCCGAGAAAGGACATCAACTGCAGGGTGTTGCCCGTGGTGGCTTCAGCCGGGGTGAATTCAGACCACGCCTGGACCACCGACAAATTGCCCGAGGCCAGAAAAGATCCGGAGTCATCGACCATGGCCGCCCAGGGAAGCTGATGTAGCTCGGGACGCGTGGTCTGGATGACGAGTCGCCGCGCAACTCCCGCCTGGCCGAGAAAATCGCGGATCATGGGATTGATGGCGACGAGACTCTGATAGAGCTGTTGCGCGAGGCTGCGAATGGCCGCGGCTTTGCGATAGGCTGAGGAATCATGATTCACATTGCAGTCGTGCAGGTGGCGGCTGAACTGGCGCCATTGCTCGTCGTTGATGGGAGACTGGAAGTTGCGGGCCGGGTAAGTGACTCCCTCGACCTTGAGAATGACACCAAACTGGCGGTCGGTATCCAGAGGGAGACTACCCTCAGTTGCACCGCTGAATAGCTCAAACTGAACAACCGCTGTCTTACGATACAAATGCATGCGAATACGCTACCACACGTGTGATAGGCTTCTGCCAAGCAATGTCCCCCTGCTCACGTAGAGTCATTTTCTTTTGCTTGCCACCGAGGTCAACCGATGACGCCGCTCCCCAAGAAGAAAGACCCTAGTATTACCTTCCTGAATAAGTTCGGGTATAACGTAATCAAGCTGCCGCGCACCGGCATTGAGCCAATGGACCTGATTGGACGCGACCAGGTGACGCAGTGGCTGGGCCCCATCCGCAGTGTGTGGGACCCGAAAGACATCGCCAAAAACCCCGAACCGCTGCCGGGACCTGCGCATCCCGCGTCGGCCGTGAATGGCCAGCGAACGGACGCTCTCGAAGTCTCGTTTGGCCTCAGCATTCTGGCCAACGCGCTTGCGGCGTTTGGTGCGACCGTGCCTTCGCTCAACGCAGCGTACAAAGATGCTCATTCCGTGCAGTTCGCCTACACGAATGTGACGTCGTCTTCTGTCTCACCGCTGCTCGCGGGCAACTACCTGGCCAATGGAACGCTGCGCACCGATAACCCGGTGGTGAAGAACTATTTTTACGGTGATAAGTCGCGGGCGTTTCTGATTATGGAAGTGCTGAAGTCCAACTCCATCACCGTGAGCGCAACTGACTCGCACGGCGCGGACGTGGGCATCAGCCTGCCTGCAGTCCAAGGACTGGTGGGCGCCAAGCTGGATGTGAAACCGTCCGGCTCTTCGAACTCCACCATCACGTTTACCGGGCCTGGCGCAGTGACATTCGGCTTCTCTGTGCAGCAGATCGCGCGCGTGGGAGACGAATGGGCACTGCACGGGGCTGCGGCTTCGGGTGATATCGCGTTTGGGGTTCCGGGGTTTGGAGTGGCCGCGCCGGAAGACGGAGCACCCAATCCGCTGGTGTTTGACACGGGAGAATTCGACTGCTGCGTCAGTATTTGAGCGGCAGCGAGACGAAAATCAGTTGATCCATTCTCTATCGATCAGGAGAACTTACGCATGAGCGCCGCCTCGTCTGCATCCACTCCCAATCTTCCCTATCCGCTGATGGTGAATGCGCTGACGGGGGCCTCCGCGCCCGCAGTGCCGCTGGAGAATCTCTCGGCCTCGGATTTGCCGGGAGCCGATCAGCGCATCGCTAACTCAAAGAACCTTGCCACGGATTACAGCGTCGACGATCCCAACGATCTGACGCAGGCGGGCTGGGGCATTCTCTTTGCCTCGGACGCCGACCCGGCCATTCAGGCTCAGCTTCAGCCCTTGATTGACTTGCGGCAGAAGCAGGTGCAGGATCCGAATTTGTTCAAGGTATTCTCGGGCAGCAATGGCGTGCTTCCCGGGCAGACTGCGGACAGTTGGGCGCAGCAGCGCGGGGTTTCGCTGACCGCGGCGGTCGATCCCTATCAAGGCGGAGTGCCTTACTACCTGCTGATTGTCGGCTCGCCCGATCGCATTTCGTTCGAGTTTCAGGCGCTGCTCAAGATGCAGTGGGTTGTGGGGCGGCTGGCCTTTGACGACGTGGAAGACTATGGCCGCTATGCGCAGGCAGTGGTGGAATATGAGAGCGCCAGCTTTCGCCCGGTGCAGCGCAAGAACGCAGCCGTGTGGGTGACGCGCAACTATGGCGACCTGGCGACCGCGATGCTTTCCGGCGCTGTTTGCCAGGACTTTCTTTCGTCAACGAACCAGTTAGGCTCTCGTAGCGGATTCAATGTCGATGGCTTTCCAAACGAGAAAGCCACTAAGGCACAACTGACGGAAATTCTTCGCGGCAACCTGCCGGGAGGGCCGCCGGCTGTGTTTTTCACGGGATCGCATGGCTGCGACTACACGGGCGCCGACACGGCAAGGC
The DNA here is from genome assembly GCA_003151435.1 of Acidobacteriaceae bacterium. GTDB lineage: Bacteria > Acidobacteriota > Terriglobia > Terriglobales > Acidobacteriaceae > Telmatobacter. The sequence goes on along the minus strand of PLXP01000177.1, from coordinate 13,217 downwards.
AACGCCAGATGCAGGGTTCGCTGGTGACGCAGGAGTGGGTTCCGGGGGCGCCCGCAAGCCCAACGAACCAGTTTTCTGCCGACGATATTCCGGCCGACGCCAAGTTACAGGGGACGTTCGGATTTCTATTCGCATGTTATAGCGGGGGTTGTCCGACAACCAATAGCTATAGCTTCAACAAGGATGGCTCGCCGATAACAATCGCACCTGCGCCGATGATCAGCCGCCTGCCCCAGGCACTGCTGAGCCACGGCACGCTTGCGCTGATCGCGCATGTGGATTTGGCCTTTCCGTACGCATTCCAAAATGTGAGCGGAACGCCCCAGATGCAGGCGGTGCGGACTCCGCTGGAGTTGCTGATGCGCGGAAAGCGCGCGGGGCTGGCTGCGGATTCGCTGAGCATTTTGTGGAGTTCGCTGTCGTCGCAACTGAGTTTGGCGCTGGGGTCGAATGCGGCGAGTCCGAGCGGGGGCGCGGGACAGAGTGTGGCGGCATCCGGCGCGCTGGCGCAAATGACAATTGCCCGGGACGACGCGCGCAACTATATCGTGCTGGGTGACCCAGCTACGAAGCTGCGCATCGCCGACCTGAGGTAAGGTTAACTACAATGTTGCGAGTTAGTCGGACTTAGGAGCCTGTGGTTGTCGTATCGTGCGGTCCGCCAAGAACCGCGGCAAGTGCGAGTAAGAATTCAAGCATCGAGTCGACCTCCCTCCTGAGTTTCATTAACTCGAACTTAACTCCGCGAGCAAACACAGTGACCGTGAAGTCAAGGCGCGCACTCTTTGGGGTTATCTAATGATGGCGGGGGGGATTGTCAAGTTAAATGTTGTTCTTTCCAGACAAATTCATCTGCGCGAGACGAACTACTCTCATCATGCGCCCCACAACGCTCGCCCACGAGTGTTATCGAGAGAGTAAACGATTTGGTTACTATCCTTAAGAGGAATGTCGATTCTATGTTCTAGAGGTGGGCGGAGAACTACGGAGTTATAGAGACCTTGTCTTTCGAGTCGGTCTCTACGTCTTAGCAACGACGATTAGGACTCTGCCAGGGAACGAATCGTCAGGAGCCAGGCTTCAACACGTCGCCCGGACCGTTAAACGGAGGGGGTGGTTGTATGGTGGAACATGGCACCAGAATCAAGCTCTGCGATACTTCTTTGGGGAAGTTCGCTGGGGCCGAGTCGCCATTCGATCCGACAAACACACTGTAAGATCCCTTGGTTGATTTGGTGAATTTGAAAGTTTCACTGGCCCTTGCCGCAAGCGTGAAGGCTTTCTCCGGCGCCGGAGAGAGCGCAGAAATTGCGTCCGGTGAGAAGAAGAGGGAGGCGGCGCTTCCGTCGCTTGTGGCGAACGAGATGGTGTCGCCACTGACTACAGGTACAGAAGCGGCGCTGGGAACATAGAACCCGCCATCGTTGATGAGCGTAACGTCAGTGTGTGCCATGTGAGTGAAGTTAAAGCATTTTCAATCGATCGTCCAGTTATTTCTTCTTTTGTGCATTGAGTGCCGCAGTGAAATGGGGATCGGAACGGAGCGCCGCCAACTCGGGGTTCCGCTTAAACTCATAAGCATGATAACCGTTCGCGAGAGCCTGCGCGATGAGCGGAATCGCCTTCTCGCGCTGACCCAATGCCTCGTAAGTTTCGCCAGCTTTGTACTGGACGGACGGATTATCGGAGGCCATTGCAAGTGCTTGTCTGGCCAGCACTAGGCTCTTGGCCGAGTTTCCAATGGAAGCGTAGTTATCAGCAAGCGTAGCCAGAAGTTCGGGATCTTGACGGCTACTCTGTCGAGCAGCTTCCTCGAGTTGAATAGCTTTTTGGAAAGCTTTCTGTGCTTTGTCATGCTGATTTCCGCTCCATTCATAGGCGGCTCCCAAGTCGATCCAAGCGGAATCGTCGTTGGGGTTAAGCTGAATAGCTTTCAGTTCCATGGCGGCGGCATCATCATAAATGCCATTCAGCATGAGCACTGATCCAAGAGCCGCATAAGTATCGGCATCCGATTCTATCTTCAAGGATTTCTCCAGATCCTTACGTGCCTCGTCCATTCGATCCGAGCGCATATTGACGATGCCAAGGTTCCGATATGCTACTGCGTTATCCGGAGCGAGGTCGACGCCACGCTGTAACTGCGCAGTCGCTTCCATTAGATTGCCTGCCCCGAATTCAGCGATGCCTAGCCGCACCGGCCAGCGCCAATCTTCTGGGGCAAGGTCAATTGCCTTCTGGTAAGCGACACGCGTATCTTCGTTCTTTCCCTCTGCAGCGAATACATCGCCCAAAGCTCCATAGGCTTCAGCGTTTCGCGGCTCCAATCCAATGGCCTTTCGAACCCGTTGCATTGCCAGGGGCGTTTGGCCTTGCATCGCCGCGATACGTGAGAGCGTGATATACGGCGGAGCTAAATCTGGCTCGATTTTGATTGCGCTATTGGTCGCTTCCTCGGCCATATCCAGAAGCTTCGGGTCATTGCTGTTTCGATACTGTATAAAGTAAGCCGTGCCGAGGCGGGCTTCAGCCAATGCGTTGTTAGGGTCGGTCTTAAGCACGGCCTGAAAGCCCTTAACAGCCTCGGCGAGATTGGCTTCCTTGTAAGATCGAAGCAAGAGATCCTGCGCCTTTTGAAATTGATCGCCGGCAGAGCCCGAAGGAACCGACGCCGAGCCGTTTGTGCGATGCAGCAGGCGCTGAAGGTATCCCGGCCGGAACACGAAAACCCCAATCAGCACGGCCGCCACCACGAGTCTGCGAATGGTTTTGTTCCGAGTGCGGCCCGTGACTGGAGGGGCAACCGGGACCGACACGAGCGGAACTGACGCGGCCGGGACTGACACCGGTTCTGCCGGCACACTCGTTCCGAGGGATTCGGCGAGGGCGCTTGCCAGTTGACCGGCGCTGGCGAAGCGCTTCGCGGGATCCATCTCCGTGGCTGTGCTCACCGTGCGCAGAAGCGATTCCGGCAGATCGGAGCGAAGGTCCATCAGGGGCCTGCGTTTGGCTAGCGCTGCCAGCGCGTCACTTGGAGTGAGTCCGGCAAGGCGCACCGGGTAGTCTTCCGCCACCAGGTAGTAGAGCAACACTCCCATGGCGTATATATCGGTGGCCACGGTGCTTTGGCCGCCCTGAAACAGCTCGGGCGCCATGTAGCTGGGGGTGCCGGCGATGTTGGTCTGGAGCTGTTCAAGCGAGCTGAGGCCGAAGTCCATGAGCAGGATGCGGCCGCCCTGTTCGCGCATCACGTTTTCTGCCTTGATGTCGCGATGGAGNNGTCCAGAAGCCGACGCGGCCGTTATGCCGGTCGATTCCGTAGACAGGAACAATGTTGGGGTGGCGCACGGAGGCCAGGGCCCGCGCCTCGCGCAGCATGGCTTCGTATTCGGCTTCGCCTGAGACGGCGCCGGGCAGCAGCAGCTTGAGAGCCACTTCGCGCTGAAGATTCGGATCCCACGCGCGGTACACCTCGCCGAAGCCGCCCACGCCCACGCGGGCAAGCAAGGTGAAACTGCCCCAGGCAGCGGTTGTGGGCGGCGTTTCAGGCCGGTCAGCCGGTTCGACGCCGAGCGGAACTGTAGGATCGTCGTACATAGAAGGGGAAGCTTCCGTGCCCTCATTCATAACTTCAACCGGGCAATTGCGCAAGAGGGCGGTTGCGCTTTGCCAACAGAATCTGCGTCATACGGCGCAGGTCGGTGGTACCATCCTATACACAACTGGACGATTCGCGTATGTTTCCCCGCAACTCTGCACATAAAAAATGACGATTCGGCAAAGCTCGAATGCTCGTTTGATTTTTCAGGCCGGTCACGACGCTCAGAAAGATCAGGGCGGCAAGTCAGTTGTCGTGGACCATCTTCCGTTCACGCTGGGGCGGAGTGCGGACCGCGACCTGTGCATCGCGAGCCCCGAGATTTCGCGCGCGCACGCCCTGATCGACCGCGACGCCGACGGCTATTTTCTGCGCGATACGGGCAGCCGGCACGGCACGTTCGTCAACGGAATGCGGATCACGACTACGCGCCTTCGAGCGCAGGACGTGATCGCGCTGGGAACGCCCGACCANNGAATACACTGTGCGCCTCACGGGCGCCGAGCGCGGATTCGTGTTCCTGGGAGACAGCGCCGACAATTTGCAATTCGAATGCGGCCGTGGGCAGGACGGCGCCGCAATTCCTACGCCCACATCCATTTCGCAGTCCATTCTGCGCAATACTGCGAATTCGAAACTGGCGTTCCTATTCTCCGACTCGCTTGAAGAGACCGCGGTAGGACGCGAAACCATGGTTCTCAACGCCATTCGCAACGTCGTTTCGATTCCGCTGCGGGGCAAGAATCAAGCGCTGCTGGGCCTGCTCTACTTGGACACGCGCGCCACCACCCACGACTTTACGCGCACACGCAAGGACATCCTGGAAGCCATCGCGACGCAGGCGGCCACGTTGCTTGAGAATCTGCGCATGCTGGAAGCGGAACGGGAATTTGACCTGCTGCGCAAGGAGTTGGAGATTGCGGCCGCCATTCAGCGTCAGATTATTCCGCAAAATCTACCCGAGTTTCCGTTCGTTCGCTTGGACGCGCGGTCGATTCCCTGCACCGGGGTTGGCGGCGATTTTTACGACGTCATCCCCATGACAAACGGCTTCGCCGCCATCGTGGGCGATGTCTGCGGCAAGGGCATCCCCGCCGCTCTGCTCGGTTCCATGGTGCAGGGGATGTTCCATGCGCAGATGACCGCGGGCGCCGCACTTCCTGACGCGATTCAATCGCTGAACAGCTTTATCTGCAAGCGGGCTCCGGGTGAAAAGTATGTCACGCTGGCGGCGCTTCGCTATTCCGACGCAGGCCCCGATGGACCGCAGATCGAACTGGTGAATGGGGGGCACGTGTCGCCCCTTATTGTGCGGGCCAATGGCGGCGTGGAGACGATTACGGATGGCGATCCTCCCGTAGGCCTGTTTGATTTTGCGCGATTCCACGCCATACCGATCGAACTTGCAATTGGCGACCGCATTCTCCTGTTGACCGACGGAATCACCGAGGCCGAGGATGCGCAGGGCACGCCGTTTGGCACGGCGCAGCTTGAGCGCTACATTGGCGAGCCCAAAGCCGTTGAAGTGCTCTTCTCCGCGCTGGACAGCTTTTGCGTGGGCACGAGACCGCAGGACGATCAGACCATCCTGACCATCGATCGCATTCAGGCCGTTGCCTGAGGTCTCACTTCGACGTTCGCCGACCCGAGGTTGACCGACGCAGATTGCCGCACATAAGCAGCGGCACGTCCCGCGACGGGAACATATCCTGCCGCTTTTTGTCCAAAATACTTCTTCATTGCCGTCTTGGTCTCACGGCGCGATCGGAACTGGGCTTCGTACTCGTCGTTCTCGGCGTTGCCGGTGCGTAAAAACAATAGTGTTGGAGCGGAGGCGGGCGGATTTGTGAGCCGCGACCAGACATCGAGCACGCTCTCGATCACAGCGTCCGCGTCGGTTCCGTAGTCGTAAATGAAGAAGAACTGGCGCGGCGGGCCGCCCGACAGCAGGTGGTGAATCTCGTACTCCAGGCCCGGATGAGTGGGGTCGTATCCCGACAGGTTGACCACCGCCAGATCACATCGTTTCGCGAGGGTATGCAGGGCGTGCTCCCAACTTCCATCCGTGCAGACGGGCGTGTGAATCGGATAGCCTTCATATGTCGTTCCTTTAAGCACGCCCAGCTGCTCGAAGAGAGTGGGCCGCGCGTATGTGCCCGCGCTGTCGGTGTACGTCGCGATTTCCCTGTCGACACTCTCTGGATCTCGCAGCAGTAGATTTTTACTTGCATGCACCAGTTGTTTCAGCGGCAGCGCTGTCGCGTTGAGCAGCATGTGCACGGGCCCGAGTTGCGGCCAGCCCTGTGTCTCGCAAATCTTCTGCGATCCTTGCGCCTCAAAGACCCAAAGGTAGAGTGTACGGATGGGTGGCTCTCCCAACGCGTTGCACGCGTCGGTCATGTTCCCGATCTCCCACGGGGTCGAGGGCAACGATTCAGAATGCAGGATCTTCAGCGGCGGCGCGCTCATGGGATTGATGGGATTGGTTTCCTGAACAACATCGTTTGCGGCTGCCGCTTTCTTGGGTTTCATGAACGGCACGTGGTTCCGGGTCCACTTCACCAACATGCCGCGTACCGAGCGCACCGCGACTTTGCCGTTCACAGGGCGGCCCAGGATGTCGCGCCGTACCCACGTCTTCAGCAACGCAGAAGCCGTTAGGGAATCCGCGTTGGCGCCGGGTGTCGCTGCCAGCACCCTCTGCAACAGCCACCACTCCAAGGTCTGCTTCACGATTGTCAGGAAGATGAGGACAGCCGCAAGTACCATGAGAAGCCCCCCGCCCCACCGCATGAATGGACTCATGTTCGTGGCGGGGTAAGAGGAGAATATCCACAGAAAGAACAGCACCATGGCAAACATGAATCCCCAGATGAATTCAAAGGGAGCGATGCGCTTGTGGCTCGTCGTCTCCGGCTCGGCAAATGTGAACTGGAGTTCCCCCGACAAGTCCAGACTTCCGCCCCCAATTTCGATGCTTACCTTGGAGCGCTTGTCTTTGAACCGCGCGATGATAGCTGAGATCTGGGAGATGCTCGCGTCTTCGACTGCGCCGCTCTGCACCAGGTAATCCGTCACGGTTGAAGGGCGCCACTTTCCTCCGGGAATTCCCTTCCCCTGCGGCGCGCTCTTCAGATCCGGCAGGATGCTCTTCTTCCACAGCGACTTTTCATCGAGCGGCTTGGCCATCGGCAGAGTCTCTTCGAAACGGGGATAGAGCGCCTCCATGCCGAATGCCTGCACGTTAGCCAGCACCTGCTGCACACGAGCCTCAGACAGTGAAACCGCTGGCGCAATGGTCGCTGGGTCCGCCCCGTCGAGCGCCATTTCAAGGGCGGTGGCGCGTTTGATCGTAATGTGGCAGCCGGTCCCGATCGACAGCAGAGGGTGCTCCAAATCTGCGCGGCATCGATCGAGAACCCGCCTCAGTTGCTCCCGCCTCGTCGCGGGAAAGGCTTGCTGCAACTCCTGGAGTGAAAATTGGATGACTGGGGATTGAGCCATTCGCACATAGTACCGTGATTCTGCAATCGCGCAAAAGATATTTCTGTGCGAGACTGTCCGGCCGCCGCGGCATCGGCTGAGGCGATGGCGCTGCCTGCAACCCGATCGTCTACAACATTTCCGCTTGATCATTTTCAGACCAAGCCCTATTCTGGCCCTGTCGGTACTCCCTTTCTCCATCCCCGTGCCGATACCTTGCAAGTGAATTCAAGGAGACGCTTGGGAAACGCCATCTTCATCAGCTATCGTCGCGATGACTCGGAGGGTGAGGCCGGCAGGCTTTTCGATGACCTCACCCGTGCGTTTGGCAACGACAACGTATTTATGGATGTCGCGGGCATCAGTCCCGGAGTGGACTTCCGAAAGGCGATTGAAGACAACGTGGCGCACTGTGGCGTTCTGCTTGCGGTGATCGGGCCAAACTGGGTCAGCATCGCCAATGCGGCAGGTCAGCGACGGCTCGACGACCCGAATGATTTCGTGGCCCTCGAGATTGCGTCCGCGCTGAAGCGCCAGGTGGCGGTGATCCCGGTGCTGGTGCATGAGGCGCGAATGCCTTCGCCCGATCAGCTTCCGGATAGCCTGAAAGACTTTTCGTACCGCAACAGCGTCGAGCTGACACATGCGCGGTGGAACTCCGACGTTGCCCTGCTGGTGCAGGCACTTGGATCGTATGTGAAGCCCGCAGCCGCAACCGAGCAAGAACCGGTACACGCCACAGTGCCGGTGCAACTGCCCGCGCCCCACCCAAGGGCGGAAATGCCAGCACACGTTTCCGGCAAGTCGAAGCTTCCCATGCTGCTGGGCATCGGCGTGGCAGTGGTGATTGCAATCGTCGCGGCGGTGTATTTCATCGGCGGGCACTCCACGAATGATGCGTCGGCGTTGAACGGTACGTGGCACGATACCGTGACAAGGCCAAACGACAGCCTGACTTCCCTCACCATCAGCGGATCGGGAAAGACTGTTTCGATGCATGCTTTCGGATCGTGCCAGCCCCCGCCGTGCGATTGGGGCACACAAACCGCGGCGTTCGATGGAGTGAATGCGACAGCCACCTTCAACACCACAGAAGACGGCGGCGTCGCCCGCGCGGCAAACATCACCGTGCATCGGAGTGGCAGTGACCTCGACGTCACTGTTCACAACACATTCACAGACCAGAACGGCAATCGCCAAAATGAGGTTCATCGCGTGTTCGTCGCCGGTCAATAAGCCGGCGATCACACACCCGATTCCCACATGCCACGTCATTTCGCTATCATTCTCCAGAGAGTTCAAAGGAATTCGGAGAGAATATGCCAGATGCATCGTGTGATATCGGCCTGATCGGCCTTGCTGTGATGGGGCAGAATCTTGTCCTCAACATGAACGACCACGGATACAAGGTTGCTGTCTTCAATCGCACCGTGTCAAAGGTTGACGACTTTTTGGCAAACGAAGCCAAGGGCACCGAAGTGGTCGGCACTCACTCGCTGGAGGAGCTATGCAAGCTGCTGAAGCGGCCGCGGCGCGTGATGTTGATGGTGAAGGCCGGCGATACCATCGACCAGATGATCGACCATCTGCTGCCCTATCTTGAAGCCGGTGACATCGTGATCGATGGCGGCAATTCGCTGTTCACTGATTCGAATCGGCGCACCAAGTCTCTTGCTGACAAAGGCATTCTCTTCATCGGCACCGGAGTTTCAGGCGGTGAAGAAGGTGCTCGCCGCGGTCCGTCCATCATGCCCGGCGGCAACCCGGCAGCCTGGCCGCACGTAAAAGATATTTTTCAAGCCATCGCGGCCAAGGTGGATGATGGTACCCCCTGCTGCGACTGGGTGGGCGAGGACGGCGCCGGCCACTTCGTGAAGATGGTGCACAACGGCATTGAGTACGGGGACATGCAGTTGATCTGCGAGGCATATGACCTGTTGCAGCGTGGGCTGGGGCTGACGCCTGACGAACTGCACGACGTCTTTGCCGAATGGAACAAGGGCGAACTCGACAGCTATCTCATCGAAATCTCAAGCCTCATCTTCGCCAAGAAGGACGAAGACGGGGAGCCAATCGTCGACAAGATTCTGGACACTGCGGGACAAAAGGGCACGGGGAAATGGACCGTGATGAGTGCACTCGACACCGGCCAACCCGTGACGTTGATTGGCGAGTCAGTGTTTGCGCGTTGCCTGTCGGCATTGAAAGATGAGCGCATTGAAGCGTCAAAGGTGCTCAACGGACCCGCAGCCAAGGCGGTGAACCCAGACCGCGCCGCGTTCATTGAAGATGTGCGGTGCGCGCTCTACTGCTCGAAGATCATCTCGTACGCGCAGGGCTACATGCTGCTGAAAGCCGCGGCCAAGGAGAACGGCTGGAACCTGAACATGGGCGGCATCGCGCTGATGTGGCGTGGCGGCTGCATCATTCGTAGCCGGTTTCTGGGCAAGATCAAGGCTGCCTTCGACACCAATCCGGGGCTCGAGAATCTGTTGCTCGACAGCTTCTTCTTTTCAGCACTCAACGAGTATCAGCCGTCGTGGCGCAAGGCCCTGGTGAGTGCAGTTGAGCTGGGCGTGCCTACTCCGGCGTTCTCGACAGCGCTTGCGTTTTTCGATGGCTATCGCACGGGGCGATTGCCGGCGAATCTACTGCAGGCACAACGCGATTTCTTCGGTGCGCACACGTATGAACGCACCGACAAGCCGCGTGGCGAGTTCTTCCACACCAATTGGACCGGGCGAGGCGGCAGGGTTTCATCGGGGACTTATAACGCTTGAGGTTCAACCGATCGGTAGTTACAAAGAGGCTGCGCTCATCGGCGCAGCCCCTTTGCTTTAGACGGACAAGTCACCTCTCTTCTGCTTCAGAAGCGACTGCGGTGCGCCCATAATCCCAGACCCGGATTGGCGACGAAGAAGATCTCTTCGCTCTCGATGTGGTTGTAGCCGTGGTGGAGCTTAGTGGGATCGTAGCGTGCAAGCATCGCACCCAAATCGCCGTAATTGAAACCGACACCCTCGACTTCTTCCCGGGTCAGGTGGCCGGGGCACCAGGTGATCGTGAATCGTCCTTCAGACGAGCCGTGGATCAGATGCGCTGCTGCACTGAGATCGTTTGCAATATCCGCGTCCGCGTCGACCGCCTGAAGCGTCGCAGACGTGCCGCGGTAACCGTACTTGCGGATCAGCGCGTCGATCGCCTTGTCTTCGCCAAACTCTTTTACGCCCGGCGCAAGGATGATCAGTTCCGCATTGTCGGCAAGCGCCATACGCGTGCGGTAAACGGCCTTGTTGCCGAGCCATGTGCTATGGAACTCGTCCGGATCGAGATAGACCACGGCCTTGCGGATCGACTCTTCGAGCATTTCGAAGTTGACCTTGAGGCTGAGTTCCGCGGCCAGGTGAAAGCACTCGGCATCATCGCCGATGAACAGTCCGCGCACGGCCAGTTCGTCATCGGCCTTGCGCCCCACCACGGTGAGCACATACACGATGGGCAGATGGCGGAGAAAGTGATCGGAGGCGTAATTGAGCACACTGCGGACGGGATTTTCAGCGCGACCCATGATCCGTTCCATTCCGTACACCGCACCCAGGTAGTGGCTTCGGTTGATGCCTTCGCGGCCGCCAGTACCCACCAGGATGTTCTTGGTGTAGTTGGCCATGCCGATGACTTCGTGAGGCACGACCTGTCCGATGGAGAGGATGAGATCGAAGCCACCCTGCGAAACGTGGCGATTAACCTGCGCAGGCCATGCATAGTTCAGCTTGCCTTCCGATTGCTCGCGGATGAACTCGGCAGGCACTTCGCCGAGTGTCTCGATGTCGGTGCGCCAGTTGTGGACCCGGAACAGATTAAGCGGCACGTCGCCGTACATGTGGGCGATTTGCGCAGGCTGCATGGGCGCATGAGTTCCCAGCGCGGGAAGAACGGCCCGCAGACGCTCGCCATAGTGCTGCCATGCGTAGCGGGTCAGTTCGCCCGCACGCGAATGAAAGCGCGTTTGATCCGGCGGAACAGCAAGCACACGGTTGCGCGGACCGAGCCTGGCCAGGCTTTCGGCAAGCAGATCTTTCAACTGCGATGAAGATAGATCGGTATCGGCGCTTCCAGTGGCGCAATAGAGACTCATAGGGCTAACTCCCATTTTGTAATCAAATTGAATGATGGTGTCCACGCTGAACTGTCCGTTTGAACGCCCACTGATATTGTAGAAGCCCCGCGACTCCATTGCACATGTAGTGTCAGCCGTAGAGTACCGATGTGTCAGTCGGAATCGACGCGATGGCAGGGAGCTGGTTCTGGTATAAAGGCTCGGAAGTGATCATTGGGGATTGCCAGGTACTGCCAGAGGTGAAATGGATATGAGAAACAGACGTGATTTTCTAAAACTTTGTATGACTTCTGCGCCCGCGTTGGTTCTCGCCAATGACATTCACGCTGACGATACAACGGGCCTTGCGGCTGTTCAGCCGGTATATCGCACGCCTGGCTCGCTGGAGCGATATATAGATCCACTGCCTGTTCCGAAGCGGTTGATGCCGCAAACCAAGGACGAGGACACGGATCAATATTGCGTTCGCATGTTGGAATTCACACAGCAGATGCATTCGCAGCTTCCGCCCACCAGGCTGTGGGGATATGAGGGGCAATATCCCGGTCCAACGATCGAGGCTCTGCGGGGCAGGTCAATCGTAGTCCAGTGGGAGAACCATTTGCCTTCACGGCATATTTTCGACATCGACCCCCGCATACACGGCGCAATGCCTCCAACTCCCGCCGTGAGGACCGTACCGCATCTTCACGGTTCACGCAGTTCTTCGGAAAGCGATGGGCTGCCTGAGAGCTGGTTTACACCAGGACAATCGGCACGTTATCACTATCCGAATAGCCAACCGGCCACGGCGCTTTGGTATCACGACCTGGCGGTAGGCATTACGCGGTTGAACGTGTATGCGGGCTTGTCAGGATTCTATCTTCTGCGCGACAACGAGGAGCGCGGCATGGACCTGCCTTCAGGCGATTACGAGATTCCGCTTCTATTGCAGGATCGCACGCTCGACGACAAGGGTCAGCTCGTTTATTCACCGAAGTTCGATGACGGCCAGAAGGCTCCCCCGCGCTTTTGGGGGCCGGAGTTATTTGGCGAGCTTCCAGTCGTTAACGGCGCTATCTACCCTTATTTGCAAGTCGAGCCGCGCCGATATCGCCTGCGTCTTCTAAACGGAGCGAACTCCAGGTTCTTCAATCTCTTCTTCAACCTGGCGAAAAGCCCTACTGACATACCGTCACTTGTTGCATTTCATCAGATCGGGACAGACGGCGGCATTCTGCCAAACCCAGTTGCGTTAAACAAGTTGTTGCTGGCTCCGGCTGAACGCGCCGACGTGATTGTTGATTTTTCCGGTCTCGAGGGCAAGGTCGTGACCTTATCAAACGACGCTCCAGCTCCATTTCCGGGATGGGAAATAGTCAATCCACACCATCTGGCATTGCATGAGTTAATGCAGTTTCGGGTCACGCTTCCGGTCTCTAGCAAGCGGATCTCTATCACCATGCCACCGCCTCGCCCTCTTCCGAGGCTGGATGAGACCACATCAATCGCCACACGGGATTTCGTGCTGTCAGAGCGGATGGACGCTCAAGGACGGTCATTGGGAGAACAAATCAATGGCAAAGGACACGACGACCCAATCACAGAAGTTGTTAAATTAGGCTCCACGGAGAAATGGCGATTCATCAACACCACAGAATATGCACATCCGATGCATTTGCATCTAGTGCAATTTCAGATTCTGCAACGCCACGGCTTCGACCCCGTAGCTTTTCGCAACGGCACCCTGGAATTCGTAGGGACACCACGCCTCCCAGCCGCAAACGAAGCCGGATGGAAGGATACAGCGGTAGTTAACTCACGAGAGGTGCTAACGATCATCGTTCGATTCGAAGGCTACGCCGGCCGCTATGCTTTCCACAGCAGCTTGCTGGAGCATGAAGATAAGGACATGATGAGGCCTTATGAGATCGTCTCCGATGAATCGAAATCACTGAAGCGATAGGGGAAGCTTGGCGGAGACGGCAGAATCGGTAACATTGCGAGTGTTAGTTCTCAGGGCGCAACCGAGGCGATTAA
>PLXP01000207.1 GCA_003151435.1 Acidobacteriaceae bacterium | reverse complement strand
CAATGACGCTCTCTTACCCGACTTTTCGAGCTTGGGTGGCCTGGTCCAGAGCATGCTCGATAAGAGTCCTTTATCGGGGCAAGTCTTCATCTTCCGGGGCCGCAGAGGTGACCTGGTAAAGCTGATTTGGCATGATGGCGACGGGATGTGCCTGTTCCAGAAGCGTCTTGATCGTGGACGATTTGTATGGCCGCAGGCAACGAGCGGAGCTGTGTCGTTGACGCGCGCGCAACTGTCGATGCTGTGCGAAGGAATTGATTGGCGTCAGCCTGCGCGGACATGGCAGCCTCCGATGGCAGTGTAAGTTATCGCCGATAACTTGTCGTCGACTTATTCTATTTTCTGCGTACGCCGAAGCATAACTCATGGCATACTGCGTACATGATCTGCGTGCATGCCCGTCCGAGCGAGATAGAGAAGATGGGCGCATCCGCGTTGAGTCATCTGGTGATTGCGCAGATGGCACGGATCGAGCAGCTTGAACTTCAGATTGCAAAGCTGAAGCGCGCACAGTTCGGGCCTAAGTCGGAGAAGCTAGCTGTCAACGAGGCACAGTTGACGCTATGCTTGAGCGGTAGCGTGATCGAGGCTCAGCCAATTGCGCAGACCGAACCGCCTGAGGCCAGCAAGGAAAAGCCTGCACGCGCCCCGCGCAAGAGCCGCGCTCTGCCGGCGCATCTGCCGCGCGAAGTCAGAACGCATCTTCCTGAACACACCAAGTGCCCATGCTGCGATGGAGAGTTGCGCAGGCTGGGCGAAGACGCGTCGGAGATGCTCGAGTATATGCCGGCCAGCTTCTTTGTCATCCGCCATGTGCGCCCGAAGATGAGCTGCCGCAAGTGCTCCTGCGTGGTGCAGGCTCCGGCGCCGGATCGCGTGATCGATCGCGGTCTGCCGGGACCTGGCCTGCTGGCACATGTTGTCACTGCGAAGTTTTGTGATCCCCAGCCTTTATATCGTCAGTCGCAGATCTTCGCTCGCGAAGGCGTCGAGTTGGATCGTTCGATTCTTGCCCGCTGGGTAGGTGAAGCCGCCGCGTTGCTAGCGCCGGTGGCCGAGGTTCTGCGCCGCTATGTGCTGGCGACAGAAAAGCTGTACGGCGATGATACTCCGCTGCCGGTGCTTGCGCCGGGGACCGGCAAGACCAAGACCGGCCGCTTCTGGACCTATGTTCGCGACAACCGTCCGGCAGGCGACAGGACAGCGCCTGCTGTGTGGTTCGCATACTCGCCCAACCGCAAGGGCGAACATCCGCAACGCCATCTGGCCAAGTTCGAGGGCATCCTGCAGGCCGACGCGTTTGCCGGCTTCAACAAGCTTTACGAGAATGGAGCGATTCAGGAAGCTCCATGCATGGCTCACATCAGGCGCAAGTTCTTCGACCTGATGAAGGCGCATAACTCGCCCATCGCCACGGAAGCAGTGCATCGCATAGCCGCTCTCTACCTGATCGAGAAGGAGATCAAGGGACGATCGGCAGACGAACGTCGCGCCGTTCGCACTGCACGCGCCAAGCCTCTGTTCGACGACATGCGACGATGGCTCGAACAAGCTCTTACACAACTGACGCCGAAGTCCGAAACTGCCGCGGCCATCCATTACGCCCTTCAGCTCTGGGATGCGCTGGCACGTTATCTCGACGACGGCCGCATCGAAATAGATAACCTGATCGCCGAGCGAGCCCTGCGCCCGGTGGCTGTCGGCCGCCGCAATTATCTTTTCGCCGGCTCGGACGCAGGCGGCGAGCGCGCAGCCATCCTCTATGGTCTGATAGGAACAGCGCGGCTGAACGGCCTGGACCCTGAGGCCTACCTNNATCGAGGAGTTGCTGCCATGGAACGTCGCCGGAAAACTGCTCCCCGCATTACAGAAGGCCGCTTAGACCCAACCGCCTACGACGCCTCGCCCTTCGCCGTCTCCATGTACCCGAATATTGACGAATTCACCGAGCACGGACAGATTGTCATCGGATACATCGAGCCCATCGGCGGGGTAGCCATCGCCTCCGAGGGGCGCCAGACCATGGCCATGCTCCGCCGACGCAAGGACGAACCCTTCAAGCAACTGCTTGCCCGCCTCGACACTGCCATCGCCAAAGCCACCATCGACAATGTCTACGTCGACGAAGTGAACACTCCGCGGAGCTGACGTACACACTTCTTGCGACCAGTCGTGTCCACTTCAATCGATCGTGGACACATACGGTCCCATCCCTCACAAGACCCCACCCCTCGTCCAGACGGCCAGAACGTCACGCTTACCTCTTTTCCAAAACAACATGAGCCTCAAGTCTGAGTTTGATTCCAACACATGGATCAGGGCAGGCGTCGCTAGTTAGGATCGAGGAATCGCTCCGCGTGCGGCGGATCACTTTCTGAAAACTATGTGCGGAAGGTAGTTTCGGCTCAATCGTTAGATGGGCGGCTTTCGCGGTAACAGCCGGGCTGAGTGAAACAACGAGAGAACGGGAAATGTACCGCTTGAAAAAAGGGGCTTGGCGCCATTTGTGTGGTAAGCGTCTACGGCGGGCCGTA
>PLXP01000015.1 GCA_003151435.1 Acidobacteriaceae bacterium | reverse complement strand
GCTAGTTTCTGGACAGATTCTAAGAGCGCTTTCGTGACTTAGTGTTGGTCTTTTTCTTCAGGAGTGCCTTGATCTGAATAACGATGTCCTTTGAGGTCTGGCTCAAGATCGCAAGCATTGCGGTTTCTGCGTCATCACCATTCCGAGCCGCGATCGCGTCCACGACGGCACCATGAAGTGGAAGAGTCTTTCGATATAGAGCACTGTTGCTGCTGGTGAGGCGAAAGCTTGCCCTGAGCGCAGCCTGGATCAACGCACCAAATGGCCTCATGAAGGCGTTGTGCGTTGCCTCAAGTACGGCCAAATGGAAGCGCAGATCAGACTCGACAGAGGATGGCAAGTCTCCCGTTGCGCGTTCCATTCCGCGATGCGCGTCTCGCATTTCCGCCAGATCGTCTGAGGTGGCGCGGACGGCCGCCATTCGTGCCGCCGCAGGCTCAATCACTTTTCTGACTTCCATAAGGTCGGTCAAACCTGGAGGGATGCCAGAACCTGAAAACTGCCAGCTCAAAACCTCAGGGTCGAGCATATTCCAATCGGAACGAGGCCGAACCCTGGTCCCGGTCTTTCGTCGAACTTCAACCAACCCTTTCGAGGCGAGGACTTTGATTGCTTCACGCAGCGCGGTTCTGCTCACGCCAAATTCGGTTCCGAGCGTGGGCTCGTTAGGAAGGATCGACCCGGGCTCGATGCTTCCCTGGGCAATCAGTGAACCGATTCTACCGGCGACTACATGATGAAGACTGAGTCGGGTGAGGGGAGCATGTGTCCCCGCCGTCCAATCGATGTTCTCCATAGCGCGGATAAGTATACATATGATGTTTTAGGTGTGTATACTCTTCCAGTCATTTTGTTCTCCCGAACCTGTGGTTCCTGTGCTCCAAAGCACGAGTAAAGGAGTTCGATCGATGTCAGCCGCTTGCCGCGATCTTGCAGAACTGGCGCAGTTCGAGTGCATAGCCGACTACGGTTGCGAGACCGGCGAGAATCCGCTCTGGCATCCCCTCGAACGGAGACTCTACTGGTGCGACATCCCCAACGGACGGATTTTTCGTTTTGATCCTGCGTCGGGACTTCATGAGAAATGCTATGAAGGGCGCCCAGTGGGAGGCTTCACGGTGCAGGACGATGGTTCCCTGCTCTTATTCAGAGATCGCGGCAACATCGTCATCTGGAACGAGGGAAAGCTGATAGAGGTGGTCAGCGAGATAGACAAAGAGTGTTCTTCTCGCTTCAACGACGCCATCGCAGACCCCATCGGCAGGGTCTTCTGCGGAACGATGTCCGGACCCGACAAGAAAGGTAGTCTCTACAGACTCGATCTCGACGGCTCGATCCGCGCAGTGCTGAACGACATAGGCTGCTCGAACGGTATGGCATTCGCTCTCGATCAAAAGAGCCTCTACTACACCGATTCATTTGCCCGCGAGATCTATGTTTTTGACTACAACATCCAGGATGGAGCTATCTCAAATCAGCGGCTCTTTGCAACATTTGAAGAGTCAGACGGTCTTCCAGACGGAGCCACGCTCGACGCCGAAGGGCGTCTCTGGTCTGCGTTTTGGGACGGCGCGTGCATCGTCCGCTTCCTGCCTGATGCCCAGATTGACGGGAGAGTCACCTTTCCCGCGCGAAAGACTTCCAGCTTGACATTTGGCGGAGACGATTACACGGACATCTATGTCACGACCGCCGGCGGAAATACGAAGCAGGAAGATGGGGAACAAGCCGGAGCACTCTTTCGCCTGAAAACACAGACCCGAGGAGTGCCTGAATACTTCTCACGTGTAGGTACGTTCCACGCAGAAATAGATGGGGCGGCCCGGACCACGATCAAGCGAACCAACTTGTCAAGGGAGCACGAATGAATCAAATTGATCTAAGCCATCGCCACGCGGTTGTTACTGGAGGGGCTCAAGGAATTGGTCTGTCCATCGCCGCTCGCCTGGTGGCTTCTGGTGCATCGGTTTCACTCTGGGATCGCGACGAGGAATTACTATCAATTGCGGCGAAGCATCTTGGAAATGGCAAAGTGGTGTCAGTCGAGGCCATTGATGTCTCAGATCCCGCAGGTGTGGCAGCGGCTACCGCTGCGGCCATCGAGAAACATGGCAAAATCGATATCCTGGTCGCCAATGCGGGCATTGCCGGGCCAAACCATACAACATGGGAATACCCGATCGCCACCTGGAAGCAGGTAATCGACATCAACCTGGTGGGTGTGTTCCTGTGCTGCCATGCGATCGTCCCGCACATGTTGTGCCAGGGTTATGGACGCATCGTGAACGTTGCATCCATCGCCGGCAAGGAGGGCAATGCCAATGCCTCAGCCTACAGCGCATCGAAGGCCGGCGTGATCGCCCTCACCAAGTCCTTGGGCAAGGAAACCGCAAAGCAGAACATCGCCGTCAATTGCATCACTCCTGCTGCGGCACGAACCCGCATTTTCGATCAGATGTCTCAGGAGCACATCGACTTCATGCTCTCCAGAATTCCGCGTGGACGTTTCCTGGAGGTGGATGAGGTCAGTGCCATGGTGGCATGGCTTGTCTCCGAAGAAAATTCCTTTACGACCGGCGCGGTCTTCGATCTTAGCGGCGGTCGCGCTACGTATTAGCACAATCCAAAGTTCGAGACGGTAAGTGGAGGGAACTATGAAACTACTACGATATGGAAGTGCCGGCGCTGAGAAGCCTGGTGTCCTCGATTCCGAAGGAAGGATTCGCGATCTCTCCGGAGTTATCCCGGACATTGTTGGCGAGGCATTGCTTCCTGAATCCCTGGACGTGTTGCGCCGGCTTGACCTCGCAGCCCTACCTCTTGTTTCAGACTCATCAAGACTTGGTCCTTGTGTTGCCTCTGTCGGAAAATTTCTTTGCATCGGTCTCAACTATTCCGACCACGCGGCTGAATCGGGTATGGCGGTACCAGCCGAGCCGGTGCTTTTCATGAAAGCTACATCAGCTATCTGCGGGCCCAACGACAACGTGGTCATTCCGAGGAACTCGCAGAAGACCGACTGGGAGGTTGAACTTGGAGTCGTCATCGGCAAAGAAGCGAAGTACATAACCGAAGAAGATGCTCTCTCTCATGTCGCGGGCTACTGCGTAGTTAACGACCTTTCCGAGCGCGCTTTCCAATTGGAAGGAACCGGCCAATGGGTCAAGGGCAAAAGTGCGGATACATTCGGCCCAATCGGTCCATGGCTCGTCACCACAGATGAGGTTCCCAACCCTCAGAGCCTGCACCTGTGGCTCGACGTCGATGGACACCAGTATCAAAATAGTTCCACTGCCACAATGGTCTTCGGTGTTACTCATCTGGTCAGCTACCTGAGCCATTTCATGAGTCTTCAACCCGGCGACATTATCTCCACGGGGACACCGCCTGGAGTCGGTCTGGGACAAAAACCTCCCACCTACTTACGCGCCGGCAACGTGATAACGCTTGGAATTGACGGCCTGGGTCAGCAGCGACAGCTCGTGGTTCCATGTACATCGTGACCGAGAGAAAAGCCAAGTGTTTCGTCATTCGTTATCAATGGGATTCTGCACGAGAAAGGGAACATCAAGGTCGCAACTTATACGAATATGGCACATTCAGAACAATTCGCAGCATACCCAAGTCTTCGTGATCGAGTAGTTATCGTTACGGGTGGAGCAACCGGGATTGGCGAAGCGATTGTTGAGGCCTTCGCGATGCAGCGGGCCCAGGTGGCGCTCCTCGATATTGCCGATGACGCTGCAAGCAAGCTCATCGAGCGGCTGACGGCAGCCGGGGGTACAACGCCCGCTTTTCACCACTGCGATCTGACTGATATCGCCGGAGCACAGCGCACAGTCGAGAACATCCTGCAAAGGTTTGGCGCCGTCGATGTGCTGGTAAACAACGCCGGTAACGATATGCGGCACAAGGTCGCCGAGGTTACACCGGAGTTCTGGGATAAAACCATCGCCGTCAACCTGAAGCACCAATTCTTCATGGCCCAGGCTGTCATTCCATCGATGCAAAGATCGCAACGAGGCTCCATCATCAACATGAGCTCAATAGGATGGGTCATTCCGTCTACGAACCAAGTGGTCTACGTTACGGCGAAAGCTGCCATCGTGGGTATGACCCGCACGCTTGCGCATGAACTCGGCACACACAACATCCGGGTGAATTGCATCATGCCGGGCGCGATCCTTACTGAACGCCAGCAGCGGCTGTGGCTTACGGATGAGTACAAAGCTACGGTCTTGTCGAACCAGGCCCTGAAGCGCATGATTATGCCGGATGAAGTGGCAAGACTGGCTCTGTTCCTTGCTGCGGATGACAGTTCCGCAATCACCAGCCAGAGTTACGTCATTGATGCAGGCTGGGTTTAGCGTGCGCCTTTGCCAATGAACTTGAAACAAGATAGGTGATAGCGATGGCACAGAGGTTGTCCGGGAAATCTGCTTTGATCACTGGTGCCGGGCAAGGAATTGGCCGGGCAACTGCCCTCCGTTTTGCAGGCGAAGGAGCGCAGGTTTGGGCAACAGACATCAACAAAGATGCTCTCGATGCTATTGCCGCGGAGGATGGGGCGATCAAGCCGCGGCTGCTTGATGTTCGGAGTAGAACCGCCGCCCAGACACTGGCGGAAGAAGTGGGTAAAGGTGGCGACCGCGCCGGTCTTGCGAGACGCCATCGCCCAGCAAGGAGTCGAAGTCCTGGGAGGGGCGGACACGCTGTTCCCAAGTGGCGCCGAGCATGGCGGATGGGCGGAGTTCGGCCAAATTGACGCCTACGGTCATGCCCACCCTGATGAAGTCAACCTGGTGGTCACGAACGATGAACATGAGGGATCGGCAGCGATGGTGGTTCTGATCGATTCCGCTGGCGCGATCCTTAGCCAGAAGACAACATCGGTGGGAGAGAAATCATGAGTTTGGAATTGGATGCACTTGATCGCCTCGCCGAGTCCGCCTATGACGGGTACCTGGTCCGCAAGGATCTGGTGCGGAAGTATTCGCGCCAGTACCCTGTGCCGACCTATGTGGTGGAGTTTCTGCTAGGGCGTTACTGTGCGAGTACCGATGAGCAGGAGATCAATGAAGGTTTGGCTATTGTTGAGAAGCAACTTCAGGATCGAACGGTACGCACTGGCGAAGAAGAGCTCTTCAAGGCGCGCGCCAAGGAGCAAGGCGCAATCCGGCTGATCGATATTGTGAAGGCGCGGCTCGACACCAAAAACGATTGCTACATCGCTGAGCTAGCCGCCTTAGCTGCCTTTTTCTTTTCCCGCTTAACCTTGGCCCAGCGCTTTTGCTGAGCAGCGGCGATCCTGGCTCGCCCCTCATCGCTCATGCCGCCCTTAGCGGCCTTTTTTGCTGGCGCCTTTGTTACCTTGGCTGTCTTAGCTGCGGTTGCCTTGGCCTTCGGTGCAACAGCCTCACCTTTCAAACACAAGGCACGTGCCTTCTGCAAGGCGTTAATGCCGCGATCGATTTCAGCCAGTAGTTGTTTCGTGCTCATTCAAATCCTCCTTTATGAGTCTACACGAGGTGCAAATAAAGTTACCCCGGACATCTT
>PLXP01000279.1 GCA_003151435.1 Acidobacteriaceae bacterium | reverse complement strand
GGTGTGAGGCGCCCATCGTTTTCGCGCCAGCGTTCCAGTACGCGCCGCAAGTCTCGCCGTGCCTCAAGGTCGTTGGCGTTCGTCGCCACGCGCTCGGCCAGCCGATTGATCCGACGAGCCGCGTCGCTCTCCGGCGAAAGCGCATCGATGAACTGGTTCAGCGGCATGTCCGCATCGAACTCGTGTGTCTGTCCGCGCTCGTATTCCTTCACTGGCTCAAGGGTCTCGGCCAGGTTCATCACCAGGTCGCGCGGCGCCGCTCCGGCAAGGCGCGCCAGCATCCGCTCCTGGCTGGAGCGATGCGTCAGGCCCAGAAATTCAAGCTCAGTGCTCACCCGATCCAGACGGGCATACATTGAGTCCACATCCCGCACTGAAGCCGGCGACCAGTAGCGTTCCGCAACGGCTGCCGTGCGCGGCCAAATGCGATTGTCCGCGTTCTCCGGCGTAATGTACTCGGCCCACTCCGCCGCTTCACCGCCAAGGATGCGTTTCTGCTCCTCGGGTGTCAGGTTGGCTGCGTCGCCGCTGAGCGGCTCCACCAGGTAGTGCTGTGAAGCTGGATACATCAGGTCAAGGTAGTAGCCGGCGGAGAGAATCGCCGAAAAACCCTCTTTGGCGGCCACGGCCAGCGATTGGGGCCCGCGCCAGGATTGAATCATCGTCTCCTTGGGCAACTCCGGCACCAGGATCTCGTCCCACCCAATCATGTGCTTGCCGTGTTTGGTCACGATGGCCAGCAGGCGCTTGTTGAACATGGCCTGCAGCGCGTTGGCGTCTTTCAGGTCATGAGCCTTCATGTAGGCCTGAATGTGCTCGCTCTTGTTCCAGTACTTTGGGTCGACCTCATCGCCGCCGATGTGGAAGTAGGCGTCGGGAAACAGCTTGGCCATCTCGCCAAACACGTCGTCAAGCAGCTTGTAGACTTTCTCGTTGGTCGGGTCCAGCGGTGGCTGCTGCCCGTCCTTGTCGTTGCGCACCACGCGCGGAGCAGCGGTGTCCGAGGCCAGCTCGGGATACGCAACCGTCCAGCACGTCGAGTGGCCGGGCACGTCAAACTCCGGCACCACGCGGATACCCCGTTCCCGCGCATAGGCCACCATCTCGTGAATCTGCTCCTGGGTGTAATACATTCCCTCGGAGCCCAGTTCCTGCAGCTTGGGCGCTTTCTTGCTTTCCACGCGAAATCCCTGGTCGTCCGACAGGTGCACATGCAGCACATTCAGCTTCACAGCAGCCATGCCATCCATCTCGCGCTCGAGTTGCTCCAACGGCATAAAGTGGCGCGCAACATCGATCATCAGCCCGCGCCATGGGAAGCGTGGCGAGTCCTCGATTGCGGCCGCTGGAATCTCCCAGCCCTTCGTTCCCCACGTTGCCAGTTGCAGCAGCGTTTGCAGGCCGTGCATCGCGCCCAGGGGAGTCGGCGCATCGAGTTTGGCGCCGGCCGCATCCACGTTCAGCGCGTAGCTCTCGTCTTCACTCACTTGCTGCACAGCCAGCCCCTGCGCCGCACAGTGAATCGTCAGAGGCAGATTCTCCTTTGCCTCCGGATCCTGATGGCGATAGGGGTTGCCGGTCTGGGCCGAAAGCTGCGCGCGGAAACGCTCCACAGCATGCGTCACTCGCGTATCGCAACCGCTGCTCTCAATGCGCAACGGCCGCTCGAGACTCAGTGCGCCCGATTTCAGATCAATCTGACTGGGCCAGGGCATCAGCGCCGGCTGCGCCGCAAATGCAGAGCCCGCCGCAAGAGCCGGCAAGAGCAATATCATTCCCATCAACCGCCACGAACTGAAGGCCATTTTCATCATTCCTTCCTCAATTCAAACGTTACAACCGGTACGCACTACTTTATCGCGAGACCCCCGAGTCCGCCTATGTGCCAGGCACCCTTCGGAGATTGACGTTCGCCCCTGTTCGCGAGTCGTCATATCCAGTAGAGCAGGCTTGGGTTTCCGCGCCAAAGACTGTATCATTGACAGCACTGTCAGGCGGTGACGAACGGATTCGCGGGGCACACCGCGAATCCGTCGCAGCAGCCCTCGACAGGATGGAGGCCTACGTTCAGGCGCGGATCGGAGGCAATCAGCCCGCAGTGAACACGGGAAAATGGGCCGTTGCCACCTTCGAGCACGACTCCAGTCGTCCGGTGGACGGCTACGCAGCCCCAAATCTCCATACCCACTGTCTGATCTTCAATATCTCCACCACAGAAGAGGGCGCGCACGCGATTCAGCCTCACGAACTGTTCCGCACACAACGCTTTGGTACGGCGATCTACCGCGCGGAACTCGCGATGCGCCTACGCGAACTCGGATATGAGATCGAGCGCGGGGAACATTGCAGCCCGGAGATTAAAGGCTACTCCAAGGACTTTGTTGAAGCGTCCAGCCCGCGACGCGCACAGATCAAGCGGTACGAAGCAGAGCACAACGTTTTTGGCGCGGAGGCCAGGGAAATCGCCGCTCATAGCACGCGCGAGAAAAAGCAGCAGTTGTCGCGTGACGAAGTACTCGCGCAACACCAGACTATGGCGGTGAAGTACGGGAACCAACCACTCCAAGTCATTGCGCAAGCTAACCAGCACGGGCACGCCAGTCAGCTTGCGACGACCGACGCTGAGGCGGTGGCAAAATCCGTTCGGAGCGCCATTGACCGGAACATGGAACGCGATGCCGTCGTTGATGAACGCGCGATCCTTGCGGACGCTCTTCGTCATGGAATGGGCAGCGTGCGGACCAGCGAGGTGGAAGCTGCCTTCTCAACGGCCGTTCAGCGCGGGAGTTTGATTGAGGTTTCGATGCGCAACGCAAGTGCCGCGCATTCTTACACAACTCCCGAGATGAAGGGTTTGGAGGCTGACGTTCTCCACCGCTGGAATGAGAACCGTAACAAGTACGAAGCCACAGCTCCGCAAGAAGTTCAAATCGCTGTCATCCAAGCCCATTCACGCTTGAACGAAAGTCAGCAGAACGCCGTCCGACAGATTCTCAACAACCGTGACCCAGTTGTCGGGCTGGAGGGCCCAGCCGGAACCGGCAAGACGACGGCGCTTCGCGCGATCTGCGACGCGGCGAAGGAGGCGGGCTATCAAGTCGAAGGACTTGCGCCGACATCACGGGCTGCATTGAACCTGCGGGACGCAGGCATTGAAACCAAAACCATCGCCCGCCATCTGACCGAGCGGCGCAGCCCCGAATCAAGCCCGCAACGGATCTACATTGTTGATGAGGCAAGCATGATCAGCACCCGGCAGATGGGGGATTTCCTCACAAGCATCCGTGAAGTGGATCGCGTCCTTCTAGTTGGCGATTGTCGCCAGCATGAATCCGTGGACGCTGGACGAATATTCGCTCAGCTCAAAGAGGCCGGAATGCAGACTGCTCAGTTGACTGAGATCATCCGGCAGCAGGACGCCTCTCTTAAGGCTGCTGTCCAGCAGCTTTACGCCGGTGACGTTCCGGGCGCTATTCGCAATCTAGCCGCTCAGAAGCGCGTCCATGAATACCGCAGTCCTGCTGAGGGGATACGGGACATCGCCAGGGCCTATATCGAGAAGACGGGAAGCACTCTGATCGTCTGCCCGGATAACGCCTCACGTCTGGAGATTGCGAAGTCCATCCACACTCAGATGCAGGAGCTTGGCATGGTGAACCGGGAGGAACAGGCAATCACTGTTCTTGTTCCTCGCCAGGACCTCACCAGTGAAGACCGGCGATGGGCGCAAAACTTCGAACCCGGCGATGTCCTTCGCTATACGCGAGGAAACAAAACCATTGACGTTGCCGCCCGAGAACTTGTGCACGTTCAGGCTGTCAACGAAAAGGAGAACCTGATTACCGTTCAGCGACAGAACGGGGAACTCGTCACCTACGATCCACGATCCATATATGGCGTCACCGCCTTCAGGGAGGCAGAAAGAACTTTCGCTGAGGGGGATCGGGTCCAGTTCACCAGCCTCTACCACGCGCAGAAGGTCGCGAATCGCGAACTCGGCACGATTGCCGCCTTGGACGAATCCGGCAACCTGCAGCTGCAAATGGATTCGGGACGCACCATCGAATTCAACGTTCGCCAACATCCGAGCTTGGATTACGGTTATGCCGTGACCAGCTACAGTTCGCAGGGCGAAACCACGGACAACGTTCTGATCTATCTGGACTCAGAACACGCGCACAAAGGGCTGATCAACAGCCGAATGGCGTATGTGTCCGTGTCCCGCGCGCGCTTCGACGCGCAGATTTTCACCAATGACGCCGAGTCGCTCGGCCGGGAACTCGGCAAGGATGTTTCTCATTCCTCAGCTCTCCAAGCGGAGGAAATGAACCAATTGACCGAGTCGTTCAACCAAGTTGCCAACGAACATTCTGGGGCCACAGGCATGGAACTCGATGGCGCCTCCATCAGCCACGACTTGGAAATGTAGGGAAACTGAGGCCCCGGAGGGTTGATCAGCTCTATCGTGGCAGTGGCTTACAATTGACTGTTAAGCCACTGCCATGCATTACCTCTTTCTTGACGAGTCCTATTCGGCTACTCCCTCCGGCACCACTGTTACTGTCGCTGCATGGACAGTGGAGCAAACTGCTTTTGATGCGTACGTTTCGCGAAACCGCCGCCTATATCGTGCTCCTCTAATGGATTCAATCAATTCAATGTTAGAGGCGCTCGGCGCATGGGCATTGATTGCACGCGGAAGCTTTGAAAATGGCACGTATCGCATAGGGGAACGGGACAGCACAGACGACATTGGCGACATGGCAAGAGCTGACAACGTCTGGTCACAATGCGTCATTTTTGCGACGGGAATGCTGATCAAAGAGCTCATCCGGCAAAATGTTGACGTTGACATTATCGACATCTATCACGATCCAAAAACCCTCAAGCATGACCATGCCGACGCGCTGGCGGGAACGCTCAGGGGCATCGTGGTTTCTCTGGCGAAGCAATTTACATCGGACCGGAAGATTCCGGTAATGGAGAACCTTAGCATCCGCCGAGTCGAGGCGATCGGAAAACCGACCAAGCCTGCGCCGACCCAGTACCAGCTGGGAATCAGGGTGGCCGACAGGCTGTGCGCCGCCTCGCAGAAGAACTGGGGCCAAGCCTATTCGCGCATAGTTCATCGGGATATGTCAGACTTGGTCCGGCGTACGGTGCAACAATTTGACGGAAAGCCATTCAGCTCAGACTAGCCTGCTTGGGAATTCCAAGTTAAATTGAGCCTACTGAATCTGCCCAGCAGCCCCTTTTTCCAACCATTTCTTTGCGAATTCGGTGGCAGCGGCACCCTTTGGATGGCAGTCGCTGTGAACGAGGACGCCATTCTCGAGGGTGGTCTTGCCGCCCTTTCCATGTTCTTCAATGTGGTGAATCTGGCCCTGGGACCAAATGACCTCAAGTCCGCAAACGCCACAGCGCTTCTTATCGCGGTAATAGATAAGCTCCCGATCAAGAGCGCCGTAGAGGCGTTCAGGGTCTTTGAGCTGCGTGTGAAGCAATTCGTGCATCTTCAGAGAAAAGAATTCATGGCGACGCTGGATTGAATCACCACGGTCACTGTTCACCCTGGTGTGTACCCCGTAACGCAACCAATATTCGCTCGGATTCACATCATCTCGCGTCTGCTTTCCTTTTGCGAATGCTTGCCGAAATCCGTCGAAAGCGGCCGCGAAATTGGACTCCCAGGAGCGCGTGTAGTCATCAATCAACGCGTCTACCAGTAGAACCAGATGAATTGCCTCATGCCCGATAATCTTGGAGCGCTTTTGGTCACGCAGGAGAGCTGTCAGCTTATCGAGAATCTCGAACAGGCGCTGCGCATCGGCTGACTCAGCATCGAATCCGAGGTTTTCGTAGTAAAAGTCATCAATCGCCTCGGCCTTTATATCGCAAAGGGAATTATTGTGACCCTTACGTCTTGTGAGATAAAGCATAGCTATCTGAGCAGCGAGTTGTCGGAACTTGCCGCGATCCTGAACCTTTTTTGCGCCCATCAAGATGTTGAAGAAATCATGTCCCGGGTAGCGAGCTATGCCCGGCTTTCCGCCCAAGCGAAGCACGAAATCGGTAAACTGCCCTGGCCAAGCATCCCGTTTCTCCTGCGAGTTGAGCGGCATTCCAGATTGAAGCCGAACAAACAGGTCTCTAGCTTCATTCGGATTATGTGTCTCAATCCGAACAATACGCAAAGGTGCGTCGAGGAAAGCCGTTTTCATCTCTTGGCTCAGTTCATTGAACGTACAGCGCGCCCAAGCACAGGGTTGATGCTTTATGAAATCCGGGAAACGGGCCTCTGCTTCGTCCTTGACAGGGTCGAACAGCCTGAATGCACCCTCGTGAAAATCTGAAAGCGCGTTGATCCGTTGCTGACCGTCGATTACCTCGAAGCGCTCGCTGACGAGCTTCCCCGCCGCCTGTCGAATGTGGTGAAAATAGATAAGCGGAATCGGATAACCCCGAAGAAGCGAGTCCACAAGCTTCTTTTTCTGCGATTGAGTCCAAACGCTGCCCCGCTGGTATTCCGCGTTGACAATCAGCATTTGCTGGGATTTCAGGTCCAGCACATCGCGTACTTTGATGTCATCAGGATCAGCCTTCATTTGTCGTCCTTTCAACCAAATTGGTCTTGTACTGCAATGCTTTCGTCGCCACACGCCTCAAATAGTGCAACGCACAAACCTCATGACAATATGATAGGCAGGCTCGTAGATATCGTTGTGCTGTTCATTCGGCGTTATAGATCCGTGGAACAGCGCATTTCTGAGGTTGTAGGTAACATCGACGAGAGCGGAGAAAACGCGTTCAGGGTCGTGGATGAAATTAGTCGTTCCGAACCGAAGTACCGACTGTGCGTCATGAGGAGCCAGAACGCTAATGACCTTCCTAGGAGCAACGCAGTTATGCATTTCCAGCAGTATTGAGCGGCACTCTACGGCGAGGACTTGGAACCCAGGGTCATCTTCGAGCGATCTTCGATCAAAGGCCTCTTGGACGAGATCGAATCCGGCGGTTGTCCTAGTGGCACTCATTTTCAGGGTTACTTTACCCTTCTCGGGAAAGTCGCGCTGAACGCGAAAAGTTCGTCCCCTCTTCGTTCTTTGTTCATCCTTATGGGGACTTGCGCCCACATCTACTGTTTCGAAAGACACCCTTCCCTTGCGTCCATTCACAAGACAAAGCTGAAGCTGCGAATGAAGTTGCTCGATGCGAAGGCGAAAGTCGTCGGCATCTTGCCCGGAGTCTTGCCAACCGCCAATTGCTCCCCTGATCTGCGGCTGGGGTCGGCTCCATGTGAGCATAGGCACGATGCGGTTATATACCACGTTGCTGCCGCTCTTCACATGATCGAGCAAATCGTGGTCGGAGAGATCGCCGTAGGTGTTTGTCATCCAAGCGTTGAATGGAATCCAAGCCTTAATAAAGTGGCTGAACCAATCGATGCGGGCCGAATCGCGCCATCCCTTCAGATTATCCCTCAAGCTCGGCATTCTTACCTCTCCCTCAGATATTTCAGTGCGGCTGATTCCGAAGTTTCGATGGATATTTCAACTGCTCGCTTGGCTTGGGCTAGCAGGGCATAAGCCTTTGTCTTGGCGTGTCTCGCACACTCGACTTGTTTTTTCGTCTGATCGGCGATCCGCTGCATTAGTTCTGGAGAGAATTCCGGTATCTCCAATCGCCGGACATTTGCTAGCCCGAGGAATGGATTGATAGCCCCCGTGGAGAGTTGGTCAACTTAGAGCTGGCCGAAGGCACTGTTGATGAATGCCAAAACATACCAGGTAGGCAGCTTACTGTTCAAGCGAAGTAGCGCCACGTCTTGATTTATATTTACCGGACCCCCAACACGATCTACGAGTGCAGCGTTTCCTACGCGACCTTTGATGGTGAGCAGAACGTCCCCATCACGGAGAGCCGTATTCGAGAGCTCTGACTTATGATGCTCGAGCAAAACGCGTTTTTCGGTATCGAAGCTGATCTGAAAATTTGTGACGTGCTCCGCGCAAAGAAACGGAACCTCTCCTTCTTCCAGATTGTGTCGGAGTGGGGTATGCCCGTTGGTTAGCGAGGTCAGAAGTTCATCCATGGGAACAAATCGTATTGCGCCAGCCTTTTTTAGACGCCGCGTTGCCGCATAAAACTCTTCGCGGTAATGTTCTGCATCGATGCGCTCATGCGCCTGTACTTCCGAGAACCGTCGTATGCACGACAGAGATGACGGAGGGTTCCAACTCGCCACTCCGAGCGCCGAAGTTAGGCATGTCCCTGCTTCATGGGATTTAGAAAGTGCTTCGTCACGGGCCTTGTATGCCTTCTCCACCAGTTGCGAGCATCTCAATTTCATTTCGCTGCTTGCGCGAAGCGTTGGGAGATTGCGCACCAGCGTAATGGTCAAATGTGGCTGTGCCGTCTGGGAACTTGAGCGGAGCAACACCCTGTTAAAGAAGTTTGTCTGCGCATACAGATAGAGGAAGATCCGGTCATTTGCAGGAAGAATACTGCTGTTGAGGAAGATCAGATCGCGGCTAGCCGCGGCTTCCTCTTTCACCAGGCCTACGCGGGCTACTGAACCGCCTTTTGTGAGAACGATATCCCCATCATGAACGCGGGCAAGCGTTGGGAAACGGTTGCATAGCTCAGAAGGAATTCGCAAACAGCCTTCAAAGTCAATAACGGAATCGACATCTTTTACCCGAAGGAACGGCAATTCTCCTGTGCCATAGTAATCCTCGATGGCCGGATAAAATGCGCTCCCGTCTACTGATATGCCAAGACCAGCAAAAGATTGGAAGTCCTTCGAACGTTTCTTAACAAGCATTTGATCGGCGAGGTGCTGTTTTTGAAAATACTCTGGATCAATGCGTTGGGTTACCGCACTTGCCATTGCTTCCGAACGTGACACAATACTGATTTCTAGCCCCTCCACCAGGCGCGTGTAGCGCGCCTCATTGAAGGGGCCTATACGAAAAAACTTAGTTTTTCCTTTTTCGCGAACTCTTCAAATGCTTCTGCAATGCCATCTTCGGTGAGCCCATCGTGGTTGAAGAGATCATGCTGGATTACCCAATGGCCGTGCGTATCGCGCAGTGACTTTCCGCCTTTATCTTTCGCAATGATTTTTTCGCCGCTGGTGTCTTTGCTCTGCTTGCGCTGAGTGGCGAAGAAGATGTTGTAATCGTCCACTTTCTTGCATAGCGATCCAATCTCGCCATCGTCATTCCATTTCTGCACGAAAAGAACGCTGGTCTTGGTCCCAGTGTGCGGCTTGAAGGTACTTTGATCGAGGCCAACAACGGCAAGAATACGGCAACGCTCCGCAATAAACTGGCGGACGCGCTGATCGCTGCTGTTGTTGAAGCGGCCTTGGGGCAGCACGATGGCCATGCGTCCCCCGGGCTTTAGAAAATCGAGATTACGCTCGATGAAGAGCAGGTCGCGCCCGACCGCGCTTTCCAGCTTTCCTTGCGAGCCATCCTTATTGAGCTTGTGCGCCAGGACGTAAGGCGCGAGCATATCAGTCTGCTTGATGTCCCCGGCAAAGGGGGGATTCGCCATAAGGACGTCGAACTGGAAGTTACGATAATCGCCTTTTTTAGTTTGAAGCTTGCGCAGCTTCTTCCATCCCTCGTGATATGTGTCCGCCCATTCATCCTGTTTGGTGGTCTCATTCCATTTCTTCCAGTCGAGGGCATTGAGATGGAGGATGTTCGTCTCACTATCTCCGGCAATGAGATTGAGGCATCGGGCCACGCGAACGCTTTTGTCGTCAAAGTCGATGCCGAATACCTTATCGCGAGCGTATTCCGTGCAGCGGGTAGGCTTCTCATCCATCGTGAAGAGATTGGAATTTGGGAGACCTTCGCCTTCAAGAATTTTCTTCCAGACATGGAAAATCGAGTGAACGGGGAAGCCGGCCGATCCGCAGGCTGGGTCAATGAGCGTCTCGTCTTCTTCGGGATTGAGCATCCGTACGCACATATCGATGACCCAGCGGGGGGTGAAGTATTGCCCTTTCTCACCTTTGGAAGACTTGTTGACGAGGTATTCAAAGGCATCGTCAACGACATCGAGATTCGAGTTGAAGAGCTTCCATTCCTCCAACGAGCCAATGCAGACTTGGAGGTGATCAGGCGTGAGTTTGATCTTCTCATCATCTGAGAACACGCCTGGCCATTTTGCCTTCGCCTCATCGAAAAGATCTTGAATCGATGTCTTGAGCTGGCTGGCGGTGTTCTGATTTCGAAACCGAAGGAACTTCTGCCCCTTCCATTTGCGGTGACATGCAAGCTCGTCGTAAAGCTTCGTAAAAATGAGCTTAAAGACCTCTTCGAATACGTCGACTCCGGCATTGGCGAGCACTTCATCTTCAAGATCTTCGATGATTTGTCGGAGAGAGCGCGCCTTTAGCCCTTCAGCTTCTCGTTGCTGTTCCTTTTCGATGAGGGTTTCAATTGTCCATGGTTGCCCGACAATGTCCTCAATCGTCTGACTCGCTGTTGGCAGTTCCGGTATCTCAACGAAATAATTTGGGTTCTTGCGGTACCATACCACTTCCAGCAGGCCGTCGCTTCAGAGCGCTAGCGGCGCTCCAGTGGCGTGGCAGTAGCTCTTGAGCTGATCCTTGCCCCCCTTTTCTGTCGGCTGTTTTACCTCAATGATGATGTACGGAACTGTGGGCCGGTCGGGATCAAAGACAACAATGTCCGCTCGTTTGGAAGAATCCCGACCAAAGGTGATTGGATATTCAACAGCGAGGCGAGAACTAGGGTACTTGAATTCATTTTGCAGGCGCTGAAGCCAGAGCTGGCGAATGATTTCCTCAGGCTTGGCCAGGACCTCCTTAGTTCGGGCGCAGCATTTCAGGTAATATCTGCCGTTCCTTTCAACGAGCGCGGCTTCGACGGCGGCAATATTCTTCAGGCTGAAGATATCAAGGGAGAACTGATCCTTTGAGTTGTTCAGAAGTTCATTTATGGTCACGACAAATCTCCATTGGAGCCGTAGCTTTTACTGCATCTAGGGCGATCTGAATTAGCTCAAGCGCGAACGGCGTAGATCGTCAGCAGCGTAAAAGGGGCTCTTTCCCGCAGCACCCAAGCCTCCGCCAAGCGATCCATACGCAGATACGGCACACATGCAATGCACGTTTAGCTAAACGCGATTCTAAAGCAGTACCCCCCGCTTTGGTTCCAGCCCGCGAAATACGTCCTAAGGGGTCTCCCCTCGCGCCCACAAGGGGTGTCCCCAGGCTTCCGCGCTTCGCTTGTGCAGCCCGTCGCTTCGCGCCGCCCTTTGGGTGGGCGATCCCCCTCCCCTTGCGCTTGCTACCCCCGCCTTCGCCAGGAGGCGTTCGGTATTTGGTTTTCAAATACCGCGAACCAAAACGGCAACCGCCAAGGAGAAGCCCCATGAAGAGCAACGCTAATAACTTCCAGCAGCAACCGCAGCGGCAATCAGCGCAGGAAATAATTGCCGCCAACGTCCAGGCCCTCATCGAGCAGCTTGAGCAGGGCATGAGCGACACCCTTACCGCCTACCTCAATGCCATGTCCCGCTTCCATCGTTACTCTTTCGGCAATATTCTCTCCATTGCGCGTCATCGCCCAGACGCAACGCATGTCGCGGGGTTTCACACTTGGAGGGAACTTGGAAGGTATGTCATGAAGGGGCAGAAGGGCATTCCGATTCAGGCTCCGATGATGGGTGCCAAGCGCCAGCGCGACGAGCAACCCGCCGAACAAGACGGCAAGCCCACGCCCAGACTGATTGGCTTCCGCACGGTGTATGTGTTCGACGTGAGCCAGACCGACGGAGACGAGCTCCCCGAACCCGCCAAGGTGACCGGCGAAGTGGGCGAATGCCGCGAACTGCTCTTTAGCTTCCTTGGCCGGCAGGACATCGAAATCGAATACAACGAGGCCATCGCACCGGCGCAAGGCGTCAGCTATGGCGGCCGGATCGCTCTACTGCCCGGCCAAGCACCAGCCGAGGAGCTCGCCACGCTCATCCATGAGGCCGGCCATGAACTCCTGCACCGTGGCGACCGTCGAGCAGCCACAACCAGGACGGTCCGTGAACTGGAGGCGGAGGCCGTGGCTTTCGTGGTCGGCCAGGCCGTCGGCTTGCAGATGGGAACCACGTCCGCCGACTATATCAAGCTCTACAATGGCAATCCGGAGATGTTGGCCGAGAGCCTTGAGGCGATCCAAAGCGCCTCGGCGGTCATTCTCGCCGCGATCCTTCCCCATAATCAGCCGGAAGAATCGCAAACACTTGCGGCGGCTGACTAGCCGCCGCAAGTAGCCACGGATCGAAGGATACACATCCGCGTATAAGTAAAGGGACATTGTGATCAA
>PLXP01000164.1 GCA_003151435.1 Acidobacteriaceae bacterium | reverse complement strand
CCTGAGCAAGATGGATATTCATCTAACCCGTTTTGCAGAAAATAAGGCTCTGCCGGAGCACAATAACGAATGCAGAGGTGCGCAAAAAAAGCGGAGAATGCCCCCTCCCCCCCGGGGAGTCATTCTTCCTTTGTTCGCTTTTCGTTGAGTCCGTGCGACGCCGCAAAACAAGGGTGCACCTGGACGGATGACCCTTCCCTCTACGACGGCAACCCGCCTTACTTCCCTTTCAGCGTCTTCAAGTCCAGCACAAACCGGTACTTCACATCGCCCTTCACAACGCGCTCCCAGGCCTCTTCGATCTTGTCGAAGCTGGTCATCTCGATGTCCGACACGATGTTGTGCTCGCTGCAGAAATCGAGCATCTCCTGCGTTTCCTTCAGGCCGCCAATCGCGGAGCCGGCAAAGCTCTTGCGGCCTATCGCCACTGAGAACGCGTGGATCGCCACCGGGCTCGATGGAATGCCCACTGTGCACAACGTGCCGTCGCGCTTGAGCAGCGCCAGGTAAGGAGTAATGTCGTGCTCGGCCGAAACGCAGTCGAGAATAAAGTCGAAGGTACCCGCGTGGGGTGCGTGCCAGTTCGGCTCCCTGGTCAAAATCACTTCGTCCGCGCCAAGCCTCTTTGCGTCTTCCACCTTGGACTTCGAGGTCGTGAATTGCACCGTGGTGGCGCCGAACGCGTGCGAAAATTTCAGCGCCATGTGTCCCAGGCCGCCCAGGCCGATGACGCCAATCTTCTTGCCGGGGCCCGCCTTCCAGTGCTTCAGCGGTGAATAAGTGGTAATCCCCGCGCACAGCAGCGGCGCGGTGGCGGCGGGATCGAGATTCGCGGGCACCTTGAGCACAAAGCCCTCGTCGGCGACAATGTTCTCGCCGTAGCCGCCATAGGTCACGTTGCCATTCCTGTCCTTTGCGTTATAGGTCCAGACGGCGGCATTGTTGTCGCAATATTGCTCTTCGCCGGCCTTGCAGCTTGCGCAAACTCGACACGAATCGACGAGACAGCCGATGGCCGCCCGGTCGCCTACCTTGAATTTGGTTACCTCGGAGCCGACCTGCTTTACGATTCCCACGATCTCGTGTCCCGGAACCATGGGATAGATCGCATTGCCCCACTCATTGCGGGCCTGGTGAATGTCGGAATGGCAAATGCCGCAGAATTCAATGGCGATGAAAACATCTTTTGGGCCGGGCTCGCGATGTTCGTAATCGAACGGCGCAAGAGCGGTTGTGGCGGAGTGCGTAGCGTATCCGTGTGTCTTGATCATCGGGCAGAAATCTCCTGTTGGCTCTTAGATGCTCCACCCGTCTTGTGGTCGCTTTACTGCTGACGAGGCCGGGATTTCATCCCTGGGATGGATAAACGCTCGCCGGTGCCCCCATCCTCGCCACGTCTCGTGCGGAAAGGACGGGGCACGTGCACTACTACTCCGACCGCAACGCATCCGTGGGATTGACCGAAGCCGCACGCCGCGCCGGTAGAAAACTGGCAGCCAGCGAAGCCACTCCTAACACCAAAGCCACACCCGCCAGCGTAGGCACATCCCATGCCTCGACTCCGAACAGCAGCTTGCGCATCAGCAGCGAAGCACCCACCGAGCACACCAGCCCGATGCCGACGCCCGCCGACGTAAGCCATACCGCCTGCCGCATCACGAGTTTGTACACCGAACTCCGTTGCGCCCCCAGCGCCATCCGCACTCCGATTTCGCGCGTTCTCTGGCTCACCGAATAAGCCATCACTCCATACAGCCCCACTACTCCCAGTACCAGCGCCATCCCCGCAAATCCACCCACCAGGTATGCCGCCGACCGATGAATATACGCAGCGTCCGAGTCGTCGATCCGATCCTGCATGGTCCGCTCCCAATCAACGCTCACGTTGGGATTCACCGCATGAATCATCGGCGCCAACGCGGGCAGGATCGGGCCCGCGTCTTGGGAGGTGCGCAACACCACAGAAAAGTAGGAGCTCGGACTCTGATTGAATGCCTCATACTCGGCAGGCCATTGGTCTTGATCCAGTCCAGCTTCCTTGAAATCTTCCACCACACCGACGATCTGCCGCAGCGATGCCGGCGTCAGATCCGTATCGCCCATTCTCTTTCCAATGGGATCTTCACCGGGAAAGTATTTCCGCGCAAAAGCTTCGTTGATGAGAACGACCTTCGGGGTGTTTGCCTCATCCTGTTCGGTAAACAACCGTCCCGCCTTCAGCTTGACCTGCAAAGTTCGAAACAGTCCCACACTCACCACGCGATCATTCACCTCGTTGTGGATGCCGTTGTACGGCTTGCCCACAAACCGAACCCAGTCGGTATTGCAATTGCAACTCACCGGCAGCACGTCCATCGCCGCTGCCGACTGCACGCCGGGCAACGCGGCCGCCCGCCCCAGCAGCGCGCGTTCAAAGGCAAGCTGCTGCTCGGCATGCGGTGCAACATTCTGCGGCAAATGCACATTCACCGTAGCCAGATGGTCTGAACGGAATCCAAGATCCTCATGCAACAGCTTGTACAAACTCTTGCCTAGCAACCCGGCACCGGCCAGCAGCACCACGGCGGTCGCCAACTCAATCACTACAAGGTTCGCACCCATCCGCCGCCACAACACTCCCGCGGAACCGCGTCCCCCTTCAGCCAATCCATCCCTCATCTTTGAGAGCCGGAAATGCAGGATCGGCGTAATCGAAAATAGAATTCCAGCCAGCACCGCCAGGCACGCCGCAAATGCCAGCACCCGCGGATTGAGTTCCAGGCCGCGCAAAAAGGGCATCCCGGCCATCCAATCTGTCGAAATGAGGCCGCGCAATCCGTTCATGCCTGCATACGCAACCGCGAGCCCCGTCGCGCTTCCCGCTCCAACCAGCGTCAGCGCCTCCGTAACAAACTGCCCGCTCAACCGCGCCCGCGATGCACCCAGCGCCCCGCGCACGGCAATCTCGCGCCGACGGCTCTCCGCGCGCACCAGCATCAGGCTTGAAACATTCGCGCACGCGATCAACAGCAGCAGGCACGCACCGCCCAGCAACACCAGCAGAATCGGCCGGATGTTCCCGACAATCGCTTCCGACAACGGAACCACGCTCGCACTGTTTCCACGATTCGAATCGGGATACTGCCGTTCGAGCCGCGCTGCGATCGACTTCATCTCAGCCTGTGCACTTGGAACCGACACTCCGTCCTTCAACCTCGCCACCGCGTCCAGGTCGTGGCAGCTGCGCCGCATATCGCATTCCGAGGTTGGTTGCAGCGGCACCAGGAACTCCGCAATCTCCCGCGGCGCAAATTCAAACTCCTGCGGCAAGACACCAACAATGGTGTAAGCCACGCCGCTCAGGTTCACCGTCTGTCCCATCACATCGCGTCGCCCGCCAAATCGCCTTTGCCACACTCCATACCGCAGCAACACCACGGGAGATGCCCCTGCCGCATCTTCTCCCGCGTGAAAGTCCCGGCCCAGCATCGGCTTGATTCCGAGCGTCCCCAGGAAGCCCGCGCTCACTCGCAGCCCATGCACCGGCTCCGCGCCGGAAGGCGTATTCCACTCAAAGCGATTGGCGTCGAAGACATCCATCGAACCGAACACCGTGTTCATCTGCTTCCAGTCCAAGTAGTCCGGGTAGGAAAGATTGTTGCGCGGAAAAAGCGCCGAGCTCTCGTTCACCGCAACCAGGCGCGTTGGTTGAGGATACGGAAGCGGCTTGATCAGCGCCGCATCGACAAACGCGAAGATCGCCACACTGGCGCCAATCCCTAACCCAAGAATCAAAATCGCCGTCGCCGCAAATCCTGGATTCTTCCGCAGCTGTCGCAACGCAAACCTGAGGTCCTGCACCACTGTCTCCGCCTTGAATCGGACCACTTCGCGGCTCCTCTCTTTCACCCGCATCGTATTGCCGAACTGCCGCATCGCCGCATAGTGCGCGGCCTCGGCCGTCATCCCCGCAGCTGCAAAATCCTTCTCCGCCTGCGCGCGGTGGAACGCCATCTCTTCATCCAACTCGCTGTGGTAGCGCTCGCGGCTAAACAGAATCGAGAGTCTCTTCACAAACCGGCTCGTAACACTCATCTAGGCCTCCTGCGCATCGGACAATACCGCCGGGTGCCCCATCCTTGCGACGTCTTTTGTTGCAAGGGTGGGATACCACCAAGCCCACCAAGCACCACTCACACTTCTACCGCCAGCACGCGGCCAATCGCCGCAACCATCTGCTCAAACTGCGAAAGCTCAACCCCCAACTGCTTGCGCCCCGCGGCCGTCAGCGTATAGAACCGCGCGCGCCGGTTGGTCTCGGTCAGCTTCCACTCCGCCTTGACCCAGCCCTGCAGCAGCAGCCGCTGCAACGCCGGATAGAGCGAGCCTTCTTCCACCGTCAACACATCCTCTGAAAGCCGCTTGATCGAGAGCGCAATCCCGTAGCCGTGCAGCGGAGCGCGGGCGAGCGTCTTCAGGATCAGCATGTCGAGAGTGCCGGGCAACAGCTCAGGTTTCTTGGCCATGCACTGATCTATAGATTATCTATGGGTAGAGAGTCAATGGGAAAGCCGCGACTCTTCAACTCCGCTGCGGACACACCCAACGCCTCCCCGCAAACGATCAAAAAACGAGCCCGATTATTTTCTGGCTTGCGCACCGTTGTTCTGCTACACTTCCGCGTCAAATGACTACCGACGGCGGAGCACCCTCTGATAAGAAGCTCGCGGCAGGCAAGGCTGCCCCCGCGCCTGAATACAATCCTTTCAGCCTGAAGCGGTACTCTCCCGCCACGCGGAAGATCGCCAACTTCGGATTGATCCTGTTTGTGATCGGGCTCATCGTCACGGGAGTATGGGTACCGCACTATTGGGCGCTCTCGGTTTTGTGCTCTGGCGCGTTCATGGCCATCGGCTGGGGCATAGGCTTTCTTTTCGGGGTTCCCCGCGCCTCTGCCACCGACAAGACCACGAATACAAATCTGGAGCAGATTTCCGACTGGCTCACCAAAGTGCTTGTCGGAGTGGGCCTGACTCAGCTTCAAAAAATACCTGCCCAACTGGGACTCCTGGCCAATTACATCGCGAAGGATTACGGCGCCTCCGGCAGCAGCGTGTTCGCTCTGTCGATGGTGTTGTACTTCTCTGCGCTCGGCTTCCTGACCGGCTACCTGCTCACCCGGCTAGCTCTCCAAGAAGACTTCGATAAGGTGGATGGCGGGAACGTCCAGGTGAACGCCGGCACCGCCCAGGTCAACGTCGATCAGACAACAACGCCTGACGACAATAAGGACACACCGCAATAGAAGCGATATTGAAATACTTGAGGAGCCGCAACCGCACTGTGAAAACGAGACTGGCCCGGAAGCGATGATCGCCTCCGGGCCAGTCTCGTTTTTTGAATCTGTATTTTGAATCACCAACGCAACGCTGAAAGCTACGACACTGTCTCATAAAGCTTGTTCATCAGTGTTTGGCGTACATCTCCTTCACGTCCTTGCGCAGATCGTCCCGGCTTGAAGGCCGCGTGTAGAACATGTGCCCGCCCGGGAATTCATGCACCGCCACGCGCGTCGGATCGCCCATCACGGGCATCTGGTCCACCGTCAGCACCGATCCCATAAACGGGCACGACAGATCGTTCCACCCATGCACAATCAGCACGTGCAGCTTTGGGTCGGCCGCCACCGCCTCGCGCAAATCCGGCACCGACCCCTTGCGCAGATCGTTGTCGCGATCCCACAAGCGGTTCACCTCATACGAAAGCGCGTTGTAGCGAGCGTCCACCTTCCAGCCCACGGTGCGGGTGACAAAATCCACCATCGCCGTGGTCAGCGGAGCCACAATGCTGGCCAGAATCGGATCGCTCGCCCGCTGTTCCGGGGCAAACGGAAACGGATCGAACGACGTCACGTTCGAGTCGTACACCGAGCCGAGCTTGCCTTCTTCACGATGCACCTCGCGCAGATACGCGCCCGTCTCGATGCGGCCTCCGGAGTACTTCACAAATGCGGGATCGAGCCCCGTCATCTCCGTAACGCGAGCGATCATCTTGTTCGTCGCTTCCGGATCGGACCGCCCCTTCAGCAGCGATTCAGCGTACTCTCCGCGCGTGTACGCAATCACATCCGCCATCGCCTGCGGCGTCAGCTTCTTCTCGCGCTCCAGGTGCGCCGCGGTAATCGAAGGCAGCGTCATCATCCAGGGCAACGGCGAGAGATCCTCGTTGTCATCCTGCCCGGGGTTGAGATACGGCGATACCAACACCACCCCATTCATCGCCACGCCCAACTGCGACTGCAGGTAGTGCGTCACCCGCGGCCCGCGAAACCCTCCGTAGCTTTCGCCCACCAGGTACTTCCGCGACCCCAGCCGTCCATTCTTCACCAGCCAGTCATAGATCACGCGCGACAGGTATTGAATGTCCGGCGTCGTCGAGTAGAAAAGCTTCTTCGCCTCCGCCTCCGGCACC
This sequence comes from Acidobacteriaceae bacterium, assembly GCA_003151435.1. Classification (GTDB taxonomy): domain Bacteria; phylum Acidobacteriota; class Terriglobia; order Terriglobales; family Acidobacteriaceae; genus Telmatobacter. Next base: position 26,852 of record PLXP01000164.1, on the reverse strand, counting down.
GACGCCCTGCTGAAACCCGTGCCGACCGGGTCAATGAACACCAGGTCGGTAAAATCCAGCCATGTGCCGGGATTGTCGGCAAGGGTCGCCGGGTCCGACGGACTATCGCCCTCGTTCCCCGCCTGGATGCGCTTTGGCCCAAAGGCCCCAAAATTCAGATACACGCTCGAGGCGCCCGGCCCTCCGTTCATCGCAAACGTCACCGGCCGGTTCTCGCCATCCACGGTATAGGCGGTCGCCACCACCTCGCCCGCGACCTTTCCGTCGTGGTCGCGCACCGGCAGCGCACCCACCGTCACCGTGTACTTCAGCGTCTTGCCATCAAGCTGGATCTGCTGCTGTATGTGCGCCTCCGCGGGCAGCGGCGGTAGCACCGCCTTGTCTACGGCTGGTTTGTCCGCGGGCTTGTTCTCGGCAGCAGCGGGCGCGGCCTGCGTCCACGCGGCGGGAATCGAAAAGCAATAAAGAGCGCAGACTACGATCGCCGTGCGCCCAACGGTGTTTTGCATCCATCTAACGTTCATGGAAATACGATACATGCCTCGAGCCGCGTGCCCGCAGCCCTGAAACCTGCGCTGGCAGTCCCAAACCCGAATGATTTACCCTCAAACATGGCATGAAACTCAAGTTCGCGCTTCTCGCACCTGTCCTCGCCGCGGTCTTTGCCGTGCCGGCATCTACCTTCGCCCAGCAGTCCACACCGCCTGCGCAGGAGCCCCTGCCCGACGGCCCCCAGCCTACTGCTGCCGCCCTGACCCAGCCCAACGGCCCCACCGTCGTGATGGACACCTCCATGGGCCGAATCACCTGCCAGTTCTTCCAGAAGCAGGCACCCAAGGCGGTAGCGAATTTCATCGCGCTGGCCCAGGGCACCAAAGACTGGGTCGAACCCGGCACCAACAAGAAGCAGCACAACAAGCCGATCTACAACGGCACCATCTTCCACCGCGTCATTCCCGAGTTCATGATCCAGGGTGGCGATCCCGCCGGCACCGGCATGGGCGATGCCGGCTACAACTTCGAAGACGAGTTCGATCCGAATCTCAACTTTGACGTGCCGGGGCGACTCGCCATGGCCAACAGCGGCCCGGGAACTAACAGCAGCCAGTTTTTTATCACCGAGGCTCCCACCGAGCACCTGAACCAGAAACACACCATCTTCGGCCAGTGCGACGACTCCAGCGTTCTCGTCGTCAAAACCATCGCGCGCGTTGCGGTCGACGGCAGCGACAAACCCGTTACGCCCGTGGTGTTGAAGAAAGTCACCATCGTCCCCGAAGGTCAGCCCGTGCCGCCGCCACCGGCCGCTGCGCCTCAACCGGCGCTGCCCTCCGCTCCCCAACCGTGATCGGCAACGAATATGGGCACCCACATCAATCCGCACCGAATATGGGTGCCCCACATCTCGCTTTTGAGATGTGATATCTCTCGAAAGCCAGGCGAAAAGCTAACTCGCCAAGCGATACCTACCCGGCCCTGATTTGAAGGGCCAACAACCCAGGAGTACTTATGGCACAAGCACCAGGAACCTACGCCGTCTTCAACACCACTGAAGGCAAAATCACCGTCCGCCTCTTTGAGTCCGACGCGCCCATTACCGTCAAGAACTTCATCGAGCTCGCCGAAGGCAAAAAGGAATGGACGCACCCCACCACCCACGCCAAATCCAGCGACAAGCTCTTCGACGGCACCGTCTTCCATCGCGTGATTCCCGACTTCATGATCCAGGGCGGCGACCCCACCGGCACAGGTATGGGCGGCCCCGGCTACCGCTTCCAGGACGAAACCAAGGGCGCACCCCACAAGTTCGACAAGGCAGGCAAACTCGCCATGGCCAACTCCGGACCCAACACCAACGGCTGCCAGTTCTTCATCACCGTGGGGGCCACGCCGTGGCTCACCGGCAACCACACCATCTTCGGTGAAGTCGTTGAAGGCCAGGACATCGCCGACAAAATCTCCACGGTACCGCGCGGCGGCCAGGACAAGCCTTCAAAGGCCGTAGTCCTCGAGTCCGTCACCATCGAGCGTGTCAGCTAGTTTTTGATTTTTGGAAATCGCGGTTGAGCCTCAAATGCTCCGTGGCGCATTCTTTTCGCAGCCTCATCGCGGAAAGGATGCGCCACGCGAACCCGCCCCGCAGGTCAGACCCTTACTGCCCAGCCCCGCACAACACGAGAATTGCCGCGCCAAACCGCTCCGCCTTGGCCGCCCCGATCCCATCGATCGTCAATAGCTGTCGCGGATTCCCCGGCCGCACCTGCGCCAGCGCCGCAAGCGTCTTATCCTGCAAAACCATATACGCGGGAAGTCCCAGTCGCTTGGCCTCCGCAGCACGCCACTCCCTCAGCCGCCCCGCCAGTGCCTGCGACTCCGGCGTCAACGACACCGCCGCCGTGTCCGCGCTCTTCCTCGGTCTGGACTCGTGAGTCCCTTTCCCCGGCGCAGCCACTTTACCCTTTCGATCGCGGACAGGAGCCGCCACCGCGCCACTGAACTCCTCCACCACCCCGTCGCTGATCAGCAAAGGCAACGGCGTCGCCGCCCGCACATGCAGCCCGGCATCCGTCAAACTGATCTTGCGGTAGGGAATCACCTTGCCATCCTTCTCGAACTCGGCGTCCGCCACCTCGATCAGCTCGGCCCGCAGCATCGCGCCCAACAATTCCTCAAACTGGTCGCGGCCCATCCCTTCGGCCCAGTCCAGTTCCGTTCGCAGTCCCTTCACGGTCTTGTACGCCGCACCCCGCAGCGCCTCCACCACGTCCTGCACCCAGGTCCGCTCGCCCGCCGTCGGCCGCCGGAACAGCCGCAGCACCGCCCCCGCCGGATCGCACACGTCGCACTGACCGCAGTTGAGGCTCGCGTCCGCCACGTCCCCAAAGTGCCCCACCAGCGCGCCCATCCGGCATTCATGCGACCGCGTAAATCGCAGCACCTTGTCAAACTGCTCGCGCCGATACAGCGACTGAATCGAGTAGGCCTTCTTCCAGTCAGACCGGCCCAGCGTCACGTTCCCGCCAAAGTCCACCCGCGCGCCGCCATGAATCTGCAGCTTCTCGAGCGCCTTATCGAACTCCTCTTCGCCCATCCGCGAGCCGCCACGCAACTGCTCCACCGCCTGCGGCTCCGCCGTGAGCGCGCGATATATCTGGCTCAGGTGATCCGTCGGAGGATAGTCGCGCCCCAGCAGAAAATCGTGCGTCCGCTGGTCCGCATAGGAGTGCATCAGGTAAGTCCGGCTCGGCTTGTCGTCACGCCCCGCGCGCCCAATCTCCTGGTAGTAGCCTTCCAGCGTGGCCGGCAGCCCTGCATGAATCACGGTGCGAATATCGGCCTTGTCGATCCCCATACCAAACGCAATGGTAGCGACGACAACCTCAAGTTCGCTGGCCTGGAAGGCGGTCTGCACCCGCTCCCGCGTCTCCGCATCCAACCCCGCGTGGTACGCCGCCGCGGGAATCTTCACCGACAAATCTTCCGCCAGCTTTTCCGCCTGCTTGCGCGACTGCGCATACACAATCGCAGGCCTCCGCGCCGCATCCGCCAGCAGGTTGCAGATGATCCCCGACCGCATTGGCACAGGAACCTCCACCACCTCAATGGCCAGGTTGTCGCGTCGGAACCCGTGAATGAATCGCGCCGGCTCCACCATTCCGAGCTGCGCAATAATGTCCGCCTGCACCGTCGGCGTGGCCGTAGCCGTCAGCGCCAACACCGGCACATTGCCTTCGCCTCCGCGCAACGCCGGCAAATGCTGCCCCAGCATGCGGTAATCCGGCCTGAAGTCATGCCCCCACTGCGAAATGCAATGCGCCTCATCAATCGCAATCAGCGCCAGCTTCCGCTTGGCCAGCATCTCCACAAACCCCGGCACCCGTAGCCGCTCCGGCGCAATAAACAGGAACTGGAGGCTCCCGTTCAAATAGTCAACGCAGGCCTGGCGCGCCAGCGCGCGGTCCAGCCCGGAGTGAATCCGCGCCACCTTGAGCCCCAGCGACGTGAGCTTTGCCGCCTGGTCGTCCATCAGCGCAATCAGAGGCGAAATCACCAGCGCCGTTCCGCCACGCGCCAACGCCGGCAGTTGATAGCACAAAGACTTGCCCGAGCCCGTCGGCATCACCAGCAGCAGATCCCGCCCCTCGATGGCAGCGCGACACACGGCCTCCTGGTTCACACGAAAAGCGGCAAAACCAAACACCGATTGCAGCAGCTTGGCAAGACCTTCCGAATTGGCAGAAGTTGTCAAAGGTGGGGAAACCTGGGACCGAAGATACAGGGAAGAATATTTGGGGCCCACTTTAAGTTTACAGGAGATTGCATTTCAGGGTCGGAATACATGTCCGATCCCGGTAAACATGCAAAGAATCAAGAGGCTGCGAAAGAACACATTCGTGCGGTGAGCCCGGACACGCAGGTCTGGGCGTCATAATGCCGCGGAATAGGTTGGCAGATCCGGGCTTTGCAGGCTGAGGGGGAACTCGTCGTCGTGGCAGGGCGCGAGTTTAGTCGCGCCGCCAATGCTCCCGACGTTTTCCGATACCTCAAGTTGTTTATTATGAACAACTTGAAGATCTGGATTTGATGGGTTTTATTGCTGTAACCTATTGATTTTGTGTAAGTTAAACCAAGATTTAGCCAATTTTGGAGGGGGGGGAGGGGGGTACCCGATGGGTACGGACCGGTTCCTGAAGCGGGTGCGAACCTGTCGCTCGCTCTCCATTTACGATTGTGCTCCCGCAGAGGACTATTTTCTGCAATGGACTTACGGCAAGGTGGAGGATGACGTCCCTCAGGCGCTAAAGCCCCCTTTATTTTGAGTCATTTGCGGCACGACTCAAGTCGTGCCCGTTCAAAACCAAGGAGTCTTTGCGCAGCCTGTAATGTCGCTGAGGGAAGGAGCCTTTAAATCCCTTTGGCCCCCAGCCGCGCCGGGATCGGCGCTCCCTGCAGCGTCACAAATGTCTCCGGCTCGCAACAGGCCTTGCCAAACCTCGCCAGGTCCAGTTGCATCTCCGGGTCCGCCCGCAGCGACCGCAGCGTTGCATCCAGAATGGCCGCCTCACCCGCGTCCTCGGGCAGCTCGATGCTGTAATGCATCCACTTGCCCTCGCGCCGCGCGCTCACAATCCCCGCGTTGCGCAGATACGCCAGGTGCCGCGAAATCTTCGGCTGGCTCTGCTCCAGAATCTCCACAAAAAAACAGACGCATACCTCGCGCCCATTCATCAGGTTCAGCAGTCGCAGGCGCGTGCGGTCAGCCAGCGCCGCGAACAGGCCAGCAAGGTCATAGGATTTTGCGGTCAGTCCCATACGTTCACAATATACGCCTTGACAGATGTGTGTCGGGCCGCTCACTCCGACTCCCTCCAAAACGGAGATGGGTCGGAGCGCGGCCTCGATCTCGCAAGCCATGCTCCGACCCATCTCCTGTGGGTTCAATTAGCGAGCCAGGAATCCATTCGAAACGTCAGCCAATTCCTCCGCCGGGGATTCGGCAGTATTCGGTGACGTCTGACTCCCGGCAGCCTTCAACGCCGCCCGAACACCCGCACCATAGGCCGGGTCAGCCTTGTCGAAGTGTCCCAGTTGGCGCTCGACAATGAACTCTGGCACCCCACTCATGGCCGTTGCAATGTTCGAGAAAAGTCGAGCTTTCTGCTCCGGACTGAACAAACGGAACAAGTTGCCCGGCTGCGTATAGTCGTCATTGCCTTCGCGATGGTTGTAGCGGTTGGCGTCTCCCGAAATCTTCAACGGGGGTTCAGCAACCGACTTGTCCTCCACCGGTCCGTTAAAACTGTTGGGCTCGTAGAACGCATCGGGATTCTTTGTGTTGTTGTCAAAGAACCGCATCGCGCCATCTTTGTTGTAGTTGTGCACCGGGCACTTGGGTGCATTCACAGGCAGCGCCTCATAGTGCGTTCCCAGCCTGTGCCGGTGCGCGTCCGCATACGAGAACACCCGCGCCTGCAGCATCTTGTCCGGCGAAAAGCCAATGCCGGGCACCGTGTTCGAGGGGCTGAACGCGGCCTGCTCGATCTCAGCAAAGTAGTTGTCAGGATTGCGGTTAAGCTCCACCACCCCCACCGGGATCATGGGGAAATCCTTGTGCGGCCATATCTTGGTCAAGTCAAACGGATTGAACGAGGTCTTCTCCGCATCGAGTTCCGGCATGATCTGGATCTGGAGGTTCCAGCGCGGGAAGTCACCCCGCTCGATCGACCCGTAAAGGTCTTCCTGGTAGCTCTCGCGCGTCTTGCCAACCACTTCGGAAGCCTCGGCGTTGGTCAGGAACTTGTGGCCTTGCTGAGTCTTAAAGTGATACTTTACCCAGAACCGCTCACCAGCCTCATTCCAGAAGCTATAGGTGTGTGACCCGTAGCCGTTCATAAAGCGGGGTGAGGGCGGCAAACCGCGGTCGGACATCAGGATCGTGACCTGGTGCAGGCTCTCCGGCGAGAGCGACCAGAAGTCCCACATGGCCGTATTCGACCGCAGGTTGGTCCGCGGGTGCCGCTTCTGGGTATGGATAAAGTCGGGGAACTTGAGTGCATCGCGAACGAAGAACACCGGGGTGTTGTTGCCCACCAGATCCCAGTTCCCTTCCTCGGTGTAGTACTTCATGGCGAAGCCGCGCACGTCCCGCTCAGCGTCTGCCGCGCCCGTCTCGCCGGCCACGGTCGAGAACCGGAAAAGGCACGGCGTCTGCTTGCCCACCGCGGAGAAGACCTTGGCGCGAGTGTACTTTGTGATGTCGTGGGTAATCGTGAGCGTCCCGAAAGCGCCCCAGCCGTTGGCATGAACAACCCGCTCGGGAATGCGCTCGCGGTTTTGGTGGGCGAGCTTTTCAAGCAATTGATGGTCCTGCATCAACACTGGGCCACGCGGACCGGCAGTGAGCGAGTTTTGATTGTCAGCGATTGGTGCTCCGGAAGACGTAGTCAGGCGATCGGACATCGATGCTTCTCCTCTAGGGTTAGGCAGATTGACGGTGAACAACTTTTGAAAAACAGGTCGCGGTAGATCGGTACCTTACGAACTTAGCCCCGTCAAGGCGATAAATCCAATCAATTGTCACAACGATGATGATAGAATCTACCTATCGACAAACAGCCCTTCCAAGAGGTTTGGAAATATGAACTTACAGGACCTCCGTTATCTCGTTGCCCTCGCCGAGCACCGCCATTTTGGCCGCGCGGCGGAAGCCTGCAACGTGAGCCAGCCGACACTGAGCAGCCAGATTCGCAAGCTCGAAGACGACCTTGGCGTGACGCTGCTGGAGCGCACCAACAAGCGCGTGGACCTGACGCCCGTAGGCAGCCAGATTCTGATCCACGCCAAGGGAGCGCTCGCCGAGGCCGGGCAGATGGAGGCCGTGGCACGGGCGGCGCGCGACCCGCTGGTGGGGCCGCTGAAACTGGGCGTGATTCCCACCCTGGCTCCCTACCTTATGCCCATGATTCTGAAGCCGTTGCGGCAATCCTACCCAGGGCTGGCAATCGAATTATGGGAAGACCAGACCCGCGCACTGATCGAAGGGCTGCGCAATCATCGCCTTGACGCGGCTTTGCTGGCCACCGCTGCGGATTCCCCGGAGATCACCGAAATCGCCCTGTTTGAGGAGCCGCTTCTGGCCGCCTTGCCCCTGGACCACCGCCTGGCAGGAGCGAAGACCGTGAGCGAAGAAGCCCTCGCCGGCGAACTCCTGGTGCTGGCTGACGGTCATTGCCTCTCCAACCAGGCCCTCGCAGCCTGCGGAGCCAAAGGCGGCCCGGCGCGCACCGCGTTGCAGAACTCCATGCAGGCCGCGACGCTGGAAACGCTCGTGAACCTGGTGGGAGCCGGTTACGGCGCCACTTTGATACCGGCGCTCGCCGCCGATTCGCTGGGGCACCGCGATATCGCGCTTCGGCGGCTCGCAGGCCAGTCGTCGCGCACCATCCGGCTGGCGAGCCGGCCGGGCTATCCCCGCCCCCAGGCTCTGCGGGCGCTGGAGAAGGTCATTCGGGCTGAAGTAGGCGCTGCACTCCGTCGAAGAGTATCTTGAAAGTAAACCGTGGCCTGTGCAAAAACTGGCCGAAATTCTCGGGGAAACCCGGAGCCATCCGCATAAAACCGGGTATTTTGTGCCAACCCGAATTACGGCCTCCCTTATCCACAAAAACCGGCAATTCGACCGTTGACCCTGCCACCCGCGCTGCTTAGAGTCTGTAGTCATAAGGGGAAAATCTCGCCGCGCCATTGCCGGCGAAAGCTTACCAATGGGCGAGACAGAGCCCCACAGAACAGTCCCGTAGCCCCGGAGTAGACATGCTGAAATTAAAGAAGATCCACATCCTCGGTTTTAAAAGCTTTTGCGACCGCACAGAACTCACCGTGGCGGGCACGGGCATCGCCGTGGTGGTTGGGCCGAACGGATGCGGCAAGTCGAACATCCTGGACGGGGTGAGCTGGGTGTTGGGCGAGCAGAGCGCTAAAACCCTGCGCGGCGCCAACATGCAGGACGTGATTTTTGCCGGAACCCGCGATCGCAAGCCGCTGGGCATGGCTGAAGTGACGATCACCATGGTCGATCCCGAGGCCTACGAGGGGCCTATCCCGGTGGAGCCTGAAGTGCAGGTGGACCACGAGGGGCCGATGGACTGGGATGAGGATGAAGTACGCCGCCAGCGCGCCGCCGAGGCCGAGGAGATGATTGCAGCCGAGCAGCCGGGCCAGGTGATTGAGGACGATGCTGCCGAAGGGCCTGCCCAGCCGCAACAGGCTGGTGAAGGTGGTCCTCAGGCTGTAGTACTCAAGATTCGCCGCCGCAAGTTTCAGCGCACCCCGCAAAAGGGCGAAATCGTCATCACGCGGCGGCTGTTCCGCACCGGCGAAAGCGAATACCTGTTGAACGGCAAGCTCTGCCGCCTGCGCGACATCCAGGACATCTTCATGGGCACGGGCCTGGGCCCTGAAAGCTACGCCATCATCGGGCAGGAGCGCATCGGCCAACTGCTGAGCTCAAAGCCGCACGACCGCCGCTCGATTATTGAAGAGGCGGCGGGAATCACGCGCTTTAAAACCAAGAAGCGGCTCGCTGAGCTGCGCCTGGAAAGCGCCAAACAGAACCTGGCACGCGTCGACGACATCTTCGAGGAAGTGACGCGGCAGATGAACAGCCTGAAAAGGCAGGCAGCCAAGGCGGAGCGGTTTGCCGCCGTCCGCGACGAGCTGCGCGCCCGTCTGCGCGTGGTGCTGGCCAGCCGCATGGCGCTGATGGATGCCGACCAGGCGCGGCTGGAGCACGAGATCGCCGCCCTTACCGGGCAGATCAACGGCGCGGCAGCCGAGATTGGCGAGATGGAAGCCAGCCAGCACACGCTGACTGAACGCGGCTACGAACTGGATCACGGAGCCCAGGAGGCGCAGAACCGGGCCAACAGCGCGGCAGTCGAACTGGAACGCGCAGCGGCAAGGGAGCGCGGCAACGTTGAGCGGGTGGGCGAGTTGGAGGCCCGCATGGCCGCCGCCGCCGCCGAATTGGAGCAGACGCAAACGCAGCTCGGTGGCATCGCGGAAGAGCGCACCCAGCAACACAGCTTCCTGGAGACTGCCGCCGGAGAGGCTCGCGCCTTCCGCCAGAAAGTGGAGGCGCAGCAGCAGCAGGCACGCGCCGCAGCTGAAGAGGTCTTCAGCGCAGAGCGGCAGTTGGAGGCCAGCCGTCGCCACGCCATGCACCTGTTGACGCTGGCCGGCAACGCCCGCAACAGCACTGCCCAGGGCGAGGAGAGCCTGGCCGCATTGGAGCGCGAGGCCGATCGTCTTGAAGCCGAGATGGGCCAGTCGCGCAACGAGTTGGAGAACCTCGGCGCGCTAAGCGGCCAGGCACGGCTTGGCTTTGATTCCGCAACAGAATCGCTCAAGCGCCTTGAGACCGAAATCGCAGGGCTGCGTGAATCTCTGCAAGCGCGGCGAGCCGAAGAGAATTCCCTTCGCACGCGCGCCAACCAGTTGCGCAGCGAGCAAGCCGGCGTGGCCGGCCGCCGCAACGCGCTGGAGGCGCTCATCCGCAACCACAGTTACTCCACCGACACCGTGCGGCGGCTGCTGAAGCCCGGCGCACTGGGCGAAGGCATGGCGCCCGTGGGCACGCTGGCCGACTTTATTGAAGTCAGCGGCGAGCATGAAGGCGTGGTCGACGAGTTTCTGCGCGAGGAACTGAATTACCTCGTCGTGAATAGCTGGACCGCCGCCGAACAGGGCGTCAGTCTGCTCAAGTCCGGCGTCGATGGGCGGGCCACGTTCCTCGTACACCCGGAGGATCCGGCGGCGATGGTGGCTCGCGCCGACCACGATGAAGTCGTAAGCGTGGATGGCATTACTCCTCTGAAGGACACCATCAAGGTGCTGAATGGGTTCGGCCGCTCACTCGAATCCATCCTTCCAAAGCTGAGAAACGGCTACATTGTTGAGAGTTCGGCACTGGCGCAGCGGCTTTCAGAGGAGTACACGAAGGCCTTCTTTCTGACGCCCGGCGGCGAGTGCTTCCACAACACCACGGTCACCGGCGGCAAGCCTGCCAGCGAAGGCCCGTTGGCGCTGAAGCGCGAACTGCGCGAGACCGAGAAGAAGCTCTCTGTTCTGGAAACGAACCTCGCGCAGGCCGAGTCGCAGGCCGCGGAGCTGACGCGCACCATTGAAGAGCTGGTGGCGCAGTTTGAAGCCCACAGCGAAGAGCGACGCCTGGCTGAGCGCGAAACCGCCAACCAGGGGGCCGCGCTGAAGCAGATGGAGGCCGAGGTACAGCGCATCGATCGCCGCCTGCAGGAGTGGACCGTGCAGGCCGCGCGCAACAAGGATGCACGCGAGACCAAGAAGAACAGCATCGACCAGAAGCGCGAAGAAGCCGCACGCCTTGAGGCTGAGCACAGGGACGCCGAAGCCGCGTTGGATACGCTGCAGGCCGAGCTCGCCATCATGCGCCAGAAGCGTGAAGGACTGCAGCAGGAAGCCGCGCAGGTGACCGCGGAGCTGGCCGGCCTTGAAGAGCGGCGGCGCGGAGCGGAGGCTGCCTTCCAGCGCATCGATAGGCTGCACGCCGACCTGGAGCGCCGTGTGCTGGCCATCGAGCAGCAACGCGCCGCGGCCGAAGCGGAACGCAAGCAGCGCATCCGCGAGAGCGCCACGCTGGCTGAACGTCAGACCGAGTTGACGGCTCTGCGCGCGGAGTCCATTGCCCAGGCGCAGACGCTCACTGCCGAGGCGCAGGCCCTGCGCGCGCAGTTGGCCACCATGGAAACGCAACTGAAGACCGGACGTGCCGCCCTTGACCAGATGCGCGAAGACCGCGCCAGCCGTTCCAGCGAAGTGGCCAAGCTGCGCTCTGACCTGGAGCATCTTGAGGCAAGCTGCCTGACTGAGGTCAACGTCGAGGCCGCCGCGTTGCGCGCCGATGCGGAGCTGGTACATGTGGATGGCGAGGTGCTGGCTGCGGAAGAAGAAACCTGTCGCGCGTTGCGCCAGCGCATTGATCAGATGGGGCCGGTGAACATGATGGCGCTGGACGAATACAAGGAGACCGCCGACCGGCACAGCTTCCTTGAAGCGCAGCGCAAAGACCTGATGGAGTCCATCGAAAACACGCAGGACACCATCAAGGAGATCGACCAGATTTCGCGCACCAGGTTCGACGAAGCCTTCGCGCGCATCAACGAAAACTTCGCGCAGGTGTTCACGCGGCTCTTCCACGGCGGCCAGGCGTTCCTGCGCCTCACCGACGTGGAGAATCAGGCCGAAAGCGGGTTGGACATTGTGGCGTCACCGCCGGGAAAGAAGCTGCAGAATGTGCTGCTGCTCTCAGGCGGCGAGAAGGCGCTCACCGCCCTTGCGCTGCTCGTAGGCATCTTCCAGTTCCAGCCCAGCCCCTTCTGCGTGCTCGACGAAGTGGACGCGGCGCTGGACGAAACCAACGTGGGCCGGCTCGCCGATCTGCTGCACTCGCTCAGCAAGGAGACGCAGTTCCTCATCGTCACCCACTCCAAGCGCATGATGCACTCCGCCGACATGATTTACGGCGTCACCATGCAGGAGCCCGGCGTTTCAAAGGTGGTGAGTGTGCACCTTGGGCACCAGGAGCCGCAGCGGGCCACGGCGTAGCGACGCGCAGCGGGACTGGGCGCAGTTTCACAGATGCCCGTTTCCGCTGCTCCTGTGCCTTGCATCTCGCCCACCACTTTTCTAAGCTGGCATGTAGGGAAACTCAACTTGGCGACGCGTCGTGCTGCTCTATCGAGATTCAACCTCTCGATGCTGAACTTCCCCGGAAGTTTCGAACCTGTAGTGGTCTGATCGGCGTCCAATGGAGATGAAGGACGGGAAAGCGGATCTTCAGGTTAGGAGCAGGAACGGCTTGATTATCAGGAACTTTGAGTACCTTCTGGCATTGAATAAGGAGCGGCATTTTGCGCGCGCCGCTGCTGCATGCAGGGTGTCGCAACCGACACTGTCGGCCGGAATCAAGCAGTTGGAAGAAGACATGGACGTGCTGATCGTGAAGCGCGGCCAGAGATTTGAGGGATTGACGCCCGAGGGCGAGCGCGTGCTGGCGTGGGCGCAGCAGATGATGGAAGACTGCATGCGGTTGAAGCAGGAGTTGCATGGACTGCGCGACCATGGGATGCAGGGCCCATTTCGTATGGGAATGTTGCCGGCAACTTCGGCTTTGGCGTCTGTGCTGAGCGTTGCCTTCGCGGAGAAGTTTCCCCAACTCCAGATTTCGATTGAGACCGGGGATGCAATGCATCTGCTGCAGGCGCTTCGGCAGGGCGATGTGGATGTGGCACTGACCTACTTGGATGATGCAGTGGGCGAGGGTCTGGACGCGTATGCGCTCTACCGGGAGCGCATGTTTTTATTCACTAGAGCGACCGTAGGCGAGAATCGCCGCGTGGCCTGGACGGACGTGACATCGCTGCCGCTGTGCGTGCTCCGGTCGGCTGTGCCCCGGGCAGCGGAGGCGCAGTTGGAGAAGGCAGCCAAAGTGATCTATACGGATTCGGGGGCAGTGCTGGCTGCGCATGTGAGTACGGGGCGGTGGTCCACAGTGCTTCCCCAGTCGCTGGCGACGATGCTGACGAATACGCCCGCTCTGCGAGCACTTGCGGTTGCAGCGCCAGGCGGTCAGGCGAATGTGGGATTTGTGGCAATCAAGAGCGATCCGCTCCCTGCGGCCGTGCATGCCCTTATGGAGATGGCGCACACGCCTGAGCTCGTCGCGGCGATACGCCTGATGTTGGCCGCGCACGAGGATTATCTGCCACAGGGCCTTGGCAAGAGCATAGCGGCGGCACAGTAGCTATTTCGGACCGCAGTAAGATATCTCCCTCTGACTGCCTTCTTAATAGAGAAAAGCTATCAGCTGATTAGAATTATCTGTTTGATTAGTCAAGCGCGCGATGCGAACTTAATAGAGTTATGTCACTGAGCGCCGTAGAAGCACCAAGTTATTCGTCGAACCACACTTTGATACTGCATGAAGTGGAGCGCACGCTCGCAGCAATAAGCGATGCAGATATCGCTGCTGCGCAAGTGGCCATACTGGCAGCCGAGCACGTCTTCGTGATGGGCGCAGGACGCAGCGGGCTGGCGCTGAAGATGGCTTCCATGCGGCTGATGCATCTGGGACTGGCGGTGCATGTTGCCGGTGAGGTAACTTCTCCCGCCATCGGCCCCGGGGATCTGCTGCTGGTCGCTTCGGGATCAGGCACGACAGCGGGTGTCGTGCATGCGGCCGAGGTTGCCGTAAAGGCTGGAGCGCAGGTATTGGCGCTGACGGCCGCGCCCGCATCGAAGCTGGGCCAGCTGGCCCAAAGTCTGATCGTGATTCCCGCGGCAACCAAGCAGGATCATGGTGGAATGCGGTCCGAGCAGTATGCCGGGGCGCTCTTCGAGCAGAGCATCCTGCTGATCATGGATGCGATGTTTCAGAGCATGTGGCACGAGCGCGGCGAAAGCGCCGAGGAGTTATGGAAGCGCCACGCGAATCTGGAGTAAAGAGACAGGTGCACAGCAGAAGCTTTGTCTTCTGCCGGCACGATGGACGGATTCTTACACCGCCTGTTATTCGCGATGTCCCGTCTTTCAACACCAGGATTTTCAACGACAAGGAATGGAGTACACAATGAAACTGCAAGTTGCAATTGACTTACTCTCGACGGCGGATGCACTGGCCTTGCTTAACAAGGTAGCCGAGCATGTGGATGTGATCGAGTTAGGGACTCCGCTCATCAAACAGGAAGGGCTGAGCGTAGTTACCAATGTGAAAGCGGCATATCCAGACAAGCTGGTGTTCGCCGACATGAAGACGATGGATGCAGGCGAACTGGAGGCTGACTTAGCGTTCAAAGCCGGCGCAGACATTATGACGGTTCTGGCCTCGGCCGGCGACAGCACGATTGCGGGCGCGGTGAAGGCCGGTAAAGCGCATGGCAAGGCGGTGGTGGCCGACATGATCGGTGTGGCGAACAAGCCTGCGCGTCTGAAGGAACTGAAGGCTCTGGGCGTGAGCTGGGTTGAGCTGCATGCGGGACTGGACGAGCAGGCGCAGGCAGGCTATTCCATTGAGAAGCTGCTCGAGGCCGGCCGAAATGCCGAGATTCCGTTTTCGGTTGCGGGCGGCATCAATACAGAGCGGATCGCAGGTGTCGAAGCTGCAGGTGCCACGATTGCGGTTGCCGGCGCGGCGATCTATGGAGCGAAGGATCCAGGAGCCGCCGCGAAGCGTCTGCGCGAAAACATCAAGCAACTGGGATGAGCGCGGGCATCGCGATGAAAGCGGAGAGGGAGCGTCCGTTGCTCTTTCTCCGCTTCCATTTTTCAGGGGCTGAAGCCAAGCCCTCTCAAAGCCGTGGTGCATTATTCAAAGCAGTGGGGTTGTCATCGAGTTATCTGATTTGTTCGGGCACAAAAAAATCGCCCCCGAAGGAAATCTTCGCTTCGGAGGCGCTTGCGTATTCCAAGAGAACAAACGGGGACCAGTAGCCGGCACTGGAGGTCGGTAGCACGCGGCTACTGGTGATCCCTGCACAAACGAGACTAGCTGCGGCTTCCCCTTTCCACGGCTGCCTCGTGCCTACTGGCTCAAAGAGGGCGTTCGTTCATGTCCTCCGAACCATGTTGACAACTGGAGTGTCTCCCATGTGCGAATCACATTCCGTGACGGTCGTCACACTCTCGTGTTTATTTTTTCGACCGAGAATTGAAGCCGTTTCTTTCGTACTGCAACTTGCCTTCTCGCATTGACAAAGGCTCCCGCCGGCTCGACAATCGGAGTTTCAGTTTCCTAGATGGAAGGCCCTCCGGTGACAGCTCTCCTGACTACGAATTTAGGCGCAATGCCGCTGCTTGGACGCGGCAAAGTGCGCGACCTGTACGCAGTGGACGATGCCCTGCTGTTGGTAGCCACTGACCGCATCTCAGCCTTCGATCATGTGCTGGGCACCGGGATTCCGGGCAAAGGCAAGATTCTGACCCAGATCTCTTTGTTTTGGTTCGATCTGCTCTCGGAGATTGTCCCCAACCACCTGATCTCCGCCGACGTGCGCGAGTTCCCTGCCACGCTGCTGCCCTACGCCGATCAGTTGGAAGGCCGCTCCATGCTGGTGAAGCGCGCCAACATGTTTCCAGTGGAGTGCGTGGCGCGCGGCTACCTGGCCGGTTCAGGCTGGAAAGAGTACCAGGCCAGCGGAACCGTATGCGGCGTCGCATTGCCGGCGGGTCTCAAGGATGGATCGCGATTGCCGGAACCGATGTTTACGCCGGCCACCAAGAGCCAGGATGGCGCGCACGATGAAAACATTTCATTTGCGGCCACCGAGGCCGTGATTGGCGCTGCCGATGCGGCGGAACTGCGCCGGTTGACGCTGGCCCTCTACGCCAAGGCCGCGGCCCACGCTGAGTCCAGGGGATTGATTCTGGCGGACACAAAATTCGAGTTTGGCCGGACGGCGCAAGGCATTATCCTTGCGGATGAGGTATTGACGCCGGACTCCTCGCGTTTTTGGGATGCCGCGACGTGGAAGCCCGGCGGCGCCCAGCCTTCCTTTGACAAGCAGTTTGTGCGAGACTATCTGGAATCCATCCACTGGAACAAACAAGCGCCGGCTCCGAGTTTGCCGAGTGACGTGGCAGAGCGAACGCAGGCCAAATATCTTGAAGCCTTCCACCGCCTGACAGGACGGCATCTTAACCTCTGACGTCGATGGAGATGTCAAGGAAGAGCAGAATATGACGCTGGTGGATTGGGCTGTTGTAATCATCATGGTGGCCGCTGTGCTGGGTGGGCTGGCGCAGGGGTTTTTCCGTTCGGTGTGTTCGCTGGGTGGGCTGGTGC
This sequence comes from Acidobacteriaceae bacterium, assembly GCA_003151435.1. GTDB lineage: Bacteria > Acidobacteriota > Terriglobia > Terriglobales > Acidobacteriaceae > Telmatobacter. The sequence goes on along the minus strand of PLXP01000164.1, from coordinate 10,477 downwards.
TGGGGCTGGTGGTTGCGGCCTGGAATTATGACCATCTGGCGCGCGTATTCCTGCCCGTTGTGCGGATTCCGGCGATCGCCGACACCATTGCTTTTTTGCTGATCGCGCTGCTGATCATGGCGATCGTTGGGACCATCGGGAACCTGCTCGCCAAGGCGTTCAAAGCTGTTGGTCTGGGATGCCTTGACGCGCTGGCAGGCGCAGTCTTCGGTTTCTTTCAGGGAGTGCTGATGGTGGTCATTTGCATCCTCGTGATTGTGGCGTTTTTTCCGCAGGTCCACTGGATTGCGGAGGCCAGGCTGCCGCACATGTTTTTTGGCGCGTGCCACGTCAGCACCAGCGTCACGCCGTCGGAGTTGGGCCAGCGCATACACAGCGGGTTGAGAGCGTGGGAAACTGAGTCACCACGGTGGTTGCATCCGGGCCCGAGCTAGACACAGGTTTTTCCGGNNACTCCGGCACGGAACAGGTCAATTTTAAGAAAAAGAGCAAGAGGTGCACGGTGAGACGAGAACTGGACAGCCTGGTGACGCAAATGCACTCCAGCGGGATCCGCTATGAAGATGCGGTGCGCGAATTCAAAAGGCAATATCTGCGCGAAGTGCTGGTGGCACACCGGGGAAACCAGTGTAAGGCTGCCGAAGAACTGGGCATGCACCGCAACACGCTGAGCCGCGCCATGGCGGAATTGGGATTGAGTCTTGCCGAAGTGCGCGCCGGGCTCAAGCGTCCGCCGCGGAGCGAGCGTCCTGTGTATAGCACGGTGCGCCAAGGCTTCCGCCAGGGCTGACGCCGTTCCGGAGAACATGCTGACACCCATCAACGAAAAGAACCAGGAAGCACGCGTCGCCATCCAGCCGGGCTTTGCCTGGGATGCGCAGGACGCCTACCTGTTCGACATCGACGGCACCCTGCTGCGCAGCCGCGACCGCATTCACGTGGGGTCCTTCAGTTCCAGCGTTCAAAGGGTGACAGGGTTTGAAGTGACGCTGGCCGGCATCGTGCTCCACGGCAATACGGACACGACCATCTTGCGCGAGGCATGCCAGCAGGCAGGCATTCCCGCTGAAGTGCTGGAAGAGCACACCGAAGCCATTCTGCGGGCCATGTGCACGTCCGTCGCGGAGCAGAGGCACGCAATGGACTTGGTGCGTATGCCGGGAGTGGAAGACGCGCTGCGGCACCTGGCCGCTCGCGGCGCCTTGCTGGGCGTGGCCACCGGCAACCTGGAGATGATCGGCTGGATCAAGGTGGAGGAGGCGGGGCTGCGCGAATGGTTCAAATTTGGCGGATTCAGCGACCACTTCCCCATCCGCTCTGAACTGATTGGCCACGCGGCCAACAAAGCGCGCGAACTGGCCGGCAACGAAGCCCGCATCTGCGTGGTGGGCGATACGCCCCGCGACATTGAAGCGGCGCGCGCCAACTCTCTTCCCGTCATTGCGGTAGCCACGGGCCGCTACCCCTTCGACGAACTGCTGGATCTAACGCCGGAGGTCTGCACCACATCACTGGCCGACCTGCTGGCCCACACAAGGACCACGCAGTGAGAAGGTCCGGCTCCAATCCGACGATGCGCCTCACGAGCCTGTTGCTGGCCGTGACGGTAGGCGCGGCACAGGCGCAGCAGGCTGCTCCGCCAACCCCTGCGGCTTCCGCTTCGCCAAAGGACACGAAACAGCCGAGCGGCAGCCAGCGACGCCGCGCGGTCAAACTCTATCTCGAGGGCACAAAGCTCTTCGACCAGCAACAGTTCGAACAGGCATGGCAGGACTACAAGCAGGCTGCCGCGCTCGACGGCACCAACACGAGTTATCCGCTGGCGGCGGAGGTGGCTCGCGGACACGTTGTGACGGCGCTGATCCAGGCCGCGGCCAAAGACCGCATCCAGGGCAATCAAAAGGAAGCACGGGCGGCGCTGGCGCGCGCCCTCGAAATCGATCCCCGGAATGAGCAGGTCGCCGAACATCTGCGCGAGCTGGGAGAGGACGCCCTCGCCGGTGAGAGCAGGCCGCCGTATGAGCAGGCCGCCGAGTCCATAGCCGGCCCGCAGGAACTCGCGCCGTTGCCCGGCGTGCATAGCTTTCATCTTCGCACCAATCAGCGCCAGATGATCCAGCAGGTCTACAAGGCTTACGGCATCGACGCCACGGTGGATGACAGTGTGCGCAGCTTGACGGCGCGCCTTGACCTGGATGACGCCAGCTTCGCTGAAGCAACAAGAGTGCTGGCGATGCTGACCAACTCGTTCTATGTCCCTGTAGACGCGCACCGCGTGGTGGTGGCTCGCGACAACCGGGAGATGCGGCAGCAGTTCATGCGCAATGCGCTGGAGACGGTCTATTTGTCGGGCCTGACTGCGACCGAAATGACGGATATGGGCACCCTGGCCAAGACCGTCTTCGATATTCAGCAGACAGCCGTGGACCCAACCGCGGGCACACTCACGCTGCGTGCACCTGAGAGCACGCTGAACGCCTTCAACACCACGTTCCGCAGTCTCATGGAGGGCCGCAGCCAGGTGCTGCTCGACGTGCGGCTGATTCAGTTGGCACACAACAATCAGCGCAACACTGGGATCACACCGCCGCAGCAGATCACAGCATTCAACGTGTATGCCGAGGAGCAGTCCATACTGAATGCCAACCAGGCTCTGGTGCAGGAGATCATCTCTTCGGGACTGGCGGCGCCCGGCGACACGCTTGCGATTCTCGGCATTCTGCTCGCGTCAGGCCAGGTCTCCAGTTCCCTTTTCACCAACGGAGTAGCGCTTTTTGGCGGCGGGCTCACGCTGTCGGGCATTTCTCCTCGACCGTTCACGGCCAATTTGAATCTGAACTCCTCCGATTCGCGCCAACTCGACGAGTTTCAGCTTCGCCTTCAGGATGGCGAAGAGGGGACGCTGAAAAACGGATCGCGCTATCCCATCCAATCCGCTTCTTACTCCACGCTTGGCACCGGGGGCTTGAATATTCCGGGCCTCACCAGCGCGGGAAACTCGAGCAGCCTCTCGTCCATTCTCTCGTCGCTTACTGGCGCCGCCACCATGATTCCGCAGGTGCAGTACCAGGACCTGGGCTTGACGCTGAAGGCGACGCCGCGCGTGGAGCGCTCAGGAGAGGTTGCCCTGACCATGGACATGAAGATCAGCGCCCTCGCAGGCACCTCAGTGAATGGCGTCCCTGTGCTCGCCAATCGCGCTTATTCCGGCGTGGTGACCGTAAAGCGAGATGAGGCCATCGTCATCGCCAGCGAAGTGGACAAACAGGAAAGCCGCGCGCTGAGCGGGGTTCCGGGACTTACCGAGATTCCTGGCATGAACAACATCACCGAAAAAGACACGCAAATGAATTACGCGACGTTGCTGATCATTGTGTCGCCCCACGTGATTCGCAGCCCCCACATGGAAGGCCGTTCGCCGATGGTGCGCATCGAGCGCAATCTTCTGTCGCACTGAAATCGCGGTTGCTCACTTCCTCTTCACCCATAAAATCGCCCCCTGATCTCATGCGCTTCTCAACACAAAACACTTGAGACCCGGGGGCGATTTGTCTTTATCCGAACTGGAATTACTGGGTGATGCCGTCCATCTTCTGCTGATATTCGATGACCTTTTTGATCGTCTCGTACGGCATGTTGCTGATCGGCACCTGGCGGCCATTCACCATCAGCATGGGAGTCGAATTGATGTTCAGGTCCTGCGCCAACTTCGCTGACGCTTCCACTTCCTGACTCACGGCGGGCGTTGCGGCACAGGCGGCAACCTTCGCCGGATCCTGGCCGGCCTTCGTCACCGCGCTGTTCAGCGTGAGCGTCGCGCCATCGGGTGTGCTGAGGCCGTCCTGCCCTTCAAACACGGCATCGGCAAACAGGAAGAATGCGCTGCTGCCGCCCTGCTTTGCCACGCACACGCCATATTCAGCCGCCCTTTTTGACTCGGGGTGGAGACCCTCCAGGGGGTAGTTCTGGAAGACCACGCGAGCCTTGGGGAAGTCGGTGGCGAGCTTCTCCATGTTGGCCTGGGCCGCCTTGCAGTGGGGACACTGGAAATCGGCAAACTCAACCAGTTCCAAGTCCTTCGACGCGGAGCCGCGATACGGGCCGGTGGCGTTTTGCTGCAACAGCGCGCGATAACCGGCGTACGGGTGTTCGCTGAAGGGATACACATCGTCGCCGGCAATGATGTGCTTGCCATCGGGCAGCACAAAGAACATGAACCCCGAAGGCTTCTGCTTTCCGCTCTTGTCGCCGATTAAAACCCCAACCTTGCTGACGCCCACGACAGATGTCTTCAAGATGGCCTGCACCTGCCAGATGCGTTCTTCATCGTAGCCCCAGCTCGCCTGCAGAAAGGCGTTGACCGTCTCCTTGGTGGGGCTGTCAGCGTTAAAGTTCTTGGGATCGGGCTTGGGAAACACAGGGGCACCGGCGGGGGTCGGAGCGGATGGCTCCTGGGCAGGGGCCGGAGGCACCTGTTGCTGGGCAGCGGCTTTGTACAGAGGGGAAGAAAGGACGAGCAGCAGCGCAAAGCTGGCAAAACGGCCAAATTGACGGATCAAACGGGTTCTCCTTGTGGCGATTGCTTCCATTATCTCGCAACGAGACTGAAGAACCGCTGTAAACTCCGGAAACACTCCCGGCTACTTGGTTATACCTGAACCTTGACGGCGATGGGAAACCTGCGCCCCATGCCAAACGACTTTGAAGTGACTTTGAGAACCGGTGCGGCCTGCTGGCGTTTGTACTCGGAACGTTCCACGAGCCGCACCACCTGTTGAACCAGTTCCAGCGGAAATCCATGTGCAGCCACGATCTGTTCCGGTGTCTCGTAGCGTTCCACATAGGCCTCCAGAATGGGATCGAGCACGTCGTAGGGCGGTAGCGAATCGGTGTCCTTCTGGTCGGGCCGCAACTCGGCGGAGGGCGGCTTCTCCAGAATCGCGACAGGAATCACCAGCCGCTCTCGATTAAGCCAGTGGCAGATGGCGTACACGCGCGTCTTTACCAGGTCGCCAATCACCGCCAGCGCGCCCACCATGTCGCCATAGAGCGTGCAATAGCCCACCGCCATCTCCGACTTGTTGCCCGTGGTCAGCACCAGGGCGCCAAACTTGTTTGAAAGCGCCATCAGCAGGCTGCCGCGAATACGCGACTGGATGTTTTCCTCGGTCGTGTCCGGCTTGGTACCGGCAAACAGCGGCGCGAGCGAATGGGTGAACTCGTTGAATAGACCGCTGATCCCGATCGTCTCAAAGCGGATTCCCAGGTTGGCCGCCAGCTCGCGGCTGTCGTCGATGGAGCCTTGCGAGGAATAGGGGCTGGGCATGCCCACGCCGATCACATTTTCCGCGCCGAGAGCCTCGGTGGCGATGGCGGCAACCAGAGCCGAATCAATGCCGCCGCTCAGGGCGATGATGGCTTTGCGAAATCCGCACTTGCGCACATAATCGCGCGTGCCCAGCACCAGCGCGCGATAAGCGCCCTCGGTGTCGTCCTGCAACGGCGCACAGATAGGCGGCGCTGCAAAGGGGTCCAGAATCACCAGGTCCTCCTCAAATGCGGCTGCCTGCGCGATGAGCTCACCCTGCGCGTTCAGCGCAAGCGAAGAGCCATCGAAAATAAGGCTGTCATTGCCGCCGACCTGATTTGAGAACAGCACCGGAATTCCGTCGCGGCGGGCGATGGCAGCCAGCATCTGCCGCCGAACCTCGCGCTTGTGGTGCCAGAATGGCGAAGACGACAAATTGATGTGGAGAGCCGGATTCTGGCGCATCAGCTCTTCCATCGGGTCGGTGGAATACAGTCGCCGCGGCCAGAAGTTCTTGTCGTTCCACGCGTCCTCGCAGATGGTGACGGCGAGCCGCACGCCATCCAGTTCAACCACCTGCTGCGAACGTGCCGGCGAAAAATAGCGCTGCTCGTCGAAGACGTCATAGAAGGGCAGCAGGCGCTTATGCTGCTCCAGCAGCAACTGGCCCCCGTCAAGCAGCACGGCGGCGTTTACCGCGGGTTTGCCGCTGTCGCCGGTGGACGGCAACGCCACACCCGCCAGCACGGCCGTCGGCAACTCGCGCGTCGCCGCGGTCAGCTCATCCACCGCTGTGCGGCAGCGCCCCAGAAAGCTCGGCTTTTCAAGAAAGTCCGCCGGAGGATAGCCGCAGATTGCAAGTTCAGAGAAAACCGCAAGCCGCGCACCCTGTTCGGCGGCTCGACGGCTCACGGCAATCATCTTTGCAAGGTTTCCGGTAAAGTCCCCGACGGTAGGATTGATCTGGGCAAGCGCAATCTTCACGTTTCCAGTTTAATACTCAACGCCGCCGGGTTTCTCATGCCGGCGGCCCCGCGGGATTTAGGCCTTACGACCCCGTACCGGCAAGCACCACCCCAACGGTGCGGAGAATGATCTTGACGTCGAGCCAGATGCTCCAGTTCTCGATGTAGCTGACGTCAAGCGAAATATAGCTGTCGAAGGAGGGGTCGCGGCGCGCCTGCACCTGCCATAGACCGGTGATTCCGGGGATCGCCTCGAGGCGGCGCAGATGGCCCAGCTTGTACTCGCGCACTTCGCTGGCGATGGGCGGCCGAGGTCCGACAATGCTCATTTCTCCGCGCAGAACGCTGAAGAACTGCGGCAGTTCATCGAGCGAATACTTGCGCAGAAAACGGCCTACCCGGGTAGTACGCGGATCATGGCTGATCTTGAACAGGACGCCATCCCGTTCGTTCATCGGCAGGATGGCGGCACGCCGTTCCTCCGCGCCGCACACCATGGTGCGGAACTTGGTGCAACGAAAGACTCGACCCTTCTTCCCTATGCGGTCTGAAGAGTAAAACACCGGTCCTCGAGAATCCAGCTTGATGGCGATCGCGATGGCCAGCACAAGCGGTGCAAGACCGATGATCACCAGGATTGAGAACACAATGTCGAGAGTTCGCTTCAGCACCAGCGCCACTTCGGGAACCTTGCGGAAATACAACGGAATGGTCGGGAAGGGTCCGATGTACTCGATGGGGCTGCTCCACGCCAGCCCGTCATACGTGTCGGGGACCAAACGCAGGTTGATCCCCCGGGCACGGGCCTTTTCCTGCGCCTCCTGAACGACGCCGCGCTCGCATGGCGCGGTGAAGAAGATCTCGTCGACAAACTGCCGGCGGGCATTCTGAAACAGCGTGTCGAGGTTGCCCACCGCGTCATCGGAATCTGCCGGAAACTGCGAACAGCCGCCAGGAAGCTCGAAGAATCCTTTGAACGTGTAGCCCAGATGAGGGTCCCGGTCCACCTGGCGGCGAAGGGCTTGCGCCTCAGGCCCCGTGCCTACAATCAGCACACTGCGCGTTCCGATTCCACGTTCAAAGTTCCGATAAAGCACGGCGCGATAGACCAGACGGCGCAGACCCAGCGAAACGCCCACCAAGCCCAGCGTGATAAGAACGATGCTTCTGGGAATGTAAGAGGCACGGATCAGGTAGATGGTGCCGATAAGCAAAAGTCCTGCTACTAAACACGCTTGCGCCGTGAGGCGCTGCTCTTGAAGGTAGCCGTGAAGGCGGGCGGGGTAATAAAGATGGAGGCGATGGCTGGTGAGAATTATCGCCCCGATTAACCCGCACAACAGGGCAAGGAGCATCGCCATCGACCGCCCATCAAGAAGAGTTCCCTGCAAAAACTCTCTCTCGGCACCCGGCGGACCAACCCGCAAGTGGTAAAGAGTGGCGAGGATCGCCGCAGCCAGAACCGTGACCCCGTCCAAAATCATCCATGTCCTGGATGCTTCTGGCCTGTTTTGCACGGAATTTCGAGTGGCTTCATCTGCCCAATCGGAGGAAGAAACCGAGGATGAAACTTTCTGCCAGAAATCGGATGTTGCCATAAGCGTTCCACAGACCTCAACGGTTCAAAACACCAAGGGAAAGGGCCCGACTGCACGCAGGAACTCCGGCGAAATGGGGAGTAACTACCGAACAGCTACATCTGGCCCGGTGAATCTCCAAGGACGGATAGCACGGCTCAAGGTTGCGCTAGGGGGGTGCCCCGGCGTGCCTCCGTTAGTTCTGTGTCGATCATGCCTGTGTTTGCCACCGCGCATGACCATCTAGTGCTCTAAGCAGTGAGAGTCAAAAAATAAAATGCAATTTTCGTTCGTGCTGCACAAAAAATCATCATCGTAATGCCAACCAGCCAAATCGGAAACGTGTACCGTTTTCCGAAGGATGGCGCAAGATCGAAAAACAAATCCAATCAAAAGAGACATGCGTTCACAATCGCGTGCCGGGAACGCAGCTTGCCCAAGGCATCCAATCTTACTGGTTCTCTCTGAGGCATGTATAGCATTGCTCTAAAAGGGTGCCGCTTGCAAGCCAAAACTTTGCATGAGCAAATTACGAGAAGACAAAGTCCTCATTCCATTGGTAATGTATACGCGTCCAACGTCAGAAATTGTTGAATAGCAGGATCTTCCGACGCGAGAAACTCCTTGAGTGGCCCGAAGAACTGGGCGCGGCCCAGGTGCAGAAATAGAACCAGGTCCGCCAGCCGCTCGGCAAAACGCATGTCGTGCGTCACCACGATGCTGGTGAAACCGAGTTGGTGTTTCAGCCGCTGGATGATGCCGCCAAGCCTGCGCGCGATAATGGGATCGACCATGGTGGTGGGCTCGTCATAGAGCACCACTTCGGGCTGGGCGGCAAGCGCGCGGGCAATAGCCACGGCACGCCGGCGGCCGGTGGAAAGGCTGGCCGGCAACGACTGCTCCACATCCTCGGCGCCCACCAGGCCCAACAATCGATCCACGATCTGCTGCACCTGGCTTTCATCCAGGCCGCCGCGCTCGCGCAGTGGAAACGCGACATTCTCGCGCACACTCAGCGAATCAAACAGCGCGCCGTTTTGGAAGACCATCGTGATGCGCTTGCGAATGGCCTGCATGCCCCGTTCATCCAGGTCCGTGATCTCCTGGCCGTCGACGCGGATCGAGCCTGAATCCGCCTTGAGAAACCCCATCAGAATGCGCAGGGCAACGGACTTGCCGACGCCGCTACGACCCAGAATGCAGAGGGTTTGGCCGCGATCGACGGAGAAGCTTATGTCCTCCAGAACCGGCCGCCCGTCGAAGGAAATGGATACGTTCGTGAAAACGATAAGGGGCTCGGGAGGCGCGTCCTCCGTCGCGGTCGCGGTCAAGGTCTCTGGATTGGTAGGGTCGTCAGGCATGGCCTTGTGTTCAGCTTACGCGATGCGACGCGGCGCGGTGAGCGGTAGCACGCGCCAGGTCCCGCGGGGAGTTGAGATTCAAGAACCAGCGAGTGGGCGGAAGGTCGTCGGGATGAGAGACGTGCCCAGTTTGAGCGAGTATTTCGACAGGCAAGATGTTGATGGATTGCGCCTGACGGGACGCGGCAGCCTGATAGGCTGAGTAGCACCCCCAGCGGCCGGCTTCCAGTTCGCTTTCCAGCACCGGCTGCGCGTCCCGGTGAATCACCACCGGAAACGTCTGCGGAAAGCCATTGACCGAGGCGACGGTCACGACGGAACCCGTGACGCGCGCATGGGCCACCAAATAGCCAACCAGGGACGCAGGCAACAGGGGAAGATCCACCGACACGAAGACCGCCCATTGGGCCGTGGAGGAGGCCAGGGCCGCACAGATTCCGCCCAGCGGGCCCTGCCCCGGCTTTCGATCCGCGACTACCGGCGCATACACCCCAAGCTCCGATCGAGCACCGGCAATCGCAGCGTCAAGCCCCGCAGTTCGCAAGATGCCAAGAGCGTGAACGATGAGCGGTTGACCGGCGAACTCCACGAGGGCCTTGTCGGTCCCCATGCGGCTGGACTCGCCGCCGGCCAGCACGAACCCGGCGGCGTCCGCATCGCGATGGAGCAGGCTCAACGGCCAGCCTCCTCCAGAAAACGGATGATCGATTCGATCCCCAGTTCGAAGTTCTTGAGGTGGAACTTCTCGTTGGGCGCATGAAGGTTGTCGTCCGGCAGTCCGAACCCCATCATCACGCTCGGCAAGTTGAGATGGCGCGCAAAATCCCCGACGATGGGAATGGACCCGCCGGACCGGATGAACACGGTGTCTTTGCCCCAGACTTCATGCAGGGCCCGCGTCGCCGCCTGGATGTACGGGTTGTTCACCGGAATCAGGCACGGATCGCCGGAGTGAATCAGCCGCACGTCCACATCCACGCCATCCGGCGCAATCTTTTCCACGTAGCTCTTGTAGAGCGCGAAGGCCTTGGCCGGCGTCATGCCCGGAACCAGCCGCATGGAAACCTTGGCCGTCGCCTTGGCGGGGATCACCGTCTTCGCGCCCGCGCCCGTAAAGCCGCCGGGAATCCCGTGCACATCGACCGTCGGCCGCGCCCAGGTCCGCTCCAGCACGCTATACCCCTTCTCCCCCACCAGTTGCTTCGAGCCCACTTCCTTGGCGCGATACTCTTCCTCGTCGAACGGCAGGCTCTTCCACGCTGCCAG